>NZ_JAKJSO010000011.1:0-358852 GCF_050337045.1 Photobacterium kagoshimensis
GTATATATATGTTAAAAGAGTATAAAGCAATGGAACAATTTTTTTAATGCCATTATAGTTTTTATTAATAAAGATGAGTCTATTTCTAGACATATAATATGTATAAAAGCAACTATCATTACCTGTCGATTGACTAACCTTGTGATAATATGAGGTTTCGTTCTCCATAAATACCTGATATTTCATTTTGTTACACCTGAAAATAAAATCACTATCATCAAAATACACAAAGTAATCTTCATCAAAATATCCAACTTTTTCGATAACATCTTTATCTATATACATCATAGTAGTCGGTGCATATTCAGTATTACTTTCTAATTTAACATTATCACTACTCTCTTTAAAATGCAGATGCTGTGTATTACCTTTATTCCTTAGAAATACCCCACCACCAAACCAATAATCCTCTGTGCCATAAAAATAACTTGGTGTGGTAATTAACTTCTTACCTTCACTTGCACGCTTTATTATTTTATCTAGAAAAAACGGATCTTTTATTTCAATATCGTAATTAAGAACTAAATAACGACTAAATCCATATTCTGTAGCCTTTTTAATTCCAAAGTTGTTTGCCGCCGCAACGCCTACATTTTCATCCATTTGAAAGCTATTTAGTTTCAGCTTATTTTCCAAACAAAGAGCTGCTAATTTTTTAATTGCATTGTCATCATCACTATTATCGACAACAAAAATTGTATATTTCTTAAAGCACTGGATATTCAAGCTACTTACAAAGTCATCAATACATTCTTCTGCATTATACAACACAATTATTAAAGCTATATGGTCACACATCTACTTATACTTTTTTATCAATTTTGCTGGAACACCAGCTATTACTGAGTAATCAGGGAAGCTTTTTGTAACTACTGCATTAGCACCCACAACACAGCCCTTTCCTAAGGTTACTCCCGGGCATATATGGCAGCCAAACCCCAAAAAACTTCCACTCCCAATCTTAACATCATTCCTTTTATCTAAGATTAACTCACCAATTTTTTTCCCTAATTTTTCTTCCGATGAATATGGATGTATTATATCAACTATTGATGAATTACCAGTAATTGAAACATTATCTCCAATATCGATCCTCCCTCTAGCTACGATGTGCACATTTTGCTCAACATTTACGTTGTTACCAATAAAAATCACAATATCGTCCTGAGGATCAACAACTTCTAGACGTACCCCCTTCCGAATTAGCACACCTCGCCCCAAACTAATACGCGAACTATTTGAAATCATATAAGGAGAATAAATTTTAGTTCCCTCACCAAATTTATTAAATTTATTGGCCCAATAATACTTAGACCACAGAAAAACAAATCGAGTATGAATTTTCCTAAATATCTTCATTTATAGCCTCCCATCTTTCTGATTCCAGATTATACTTTTTGATAACTCTAGCTGGACAACCAGCAAGCATCGTATAGCTTGGAAAGCTTTTTGTTACCACTGCATTTGCTGCAATTATACACCACTCACCTAGCTTTACATTCGGAAGTATCCTCGCTGAAAATCCAATAAAACAATTATCGCCGATTATAATCTCACCTTCATCAATCCATTCTTGCTTAATGATCGGCCCTTTTTGGGGATCAATTCCATGAGATACAGTAGAAATATAAACATAATCGCTCACTACACAATCTTCACCAATTATTATTTGAGATGATGTGTGTAAGTTAAAATATCGACCGATATAACTCCGTCGACCAACCTTAATACCTTTTAATTCTACATCACTAAGATCCTTTGTATAAAAACTCCCCCAATTATGTAAAAAAGAGCTTTTATCTAAAAAGACATTTTTTTTATTATCATATATTAGTCTAAATATTTTATTTATTAAAATCATGAAACAAAAACCATAAGGAAATTAACAATGGAGTGATAAACATATAAGCCATCAACTCATACTTTGAAATATTATATTTGAACACACTGTTGTATATCTTTGTAGAATATAAAAGAAGTATTCCAAGTGAAGATATTGTTGTTGCAATAAGGACCCCATAAACACCATAAACATTAACAAGAATCAAACTTACAACCAAATTAAACAGGCCTTCAAATAGCGGTAGATTCTTAACTCTTTTATGCTCACCATGTGATATTAACATTAACCCAAAAGGTATACCTATCAAACGAATTGAATTAGCCAAAAATGCTAAAATGAATATTGGAGTCACATATTCACTAGCATTAACACCTAACCAAAAATCAATGAAATAATTAGATGCATTCATGCTAATTACATTAGCAATTACAAAAACAACAACTATAGAAATCGTTGCCATTTTAAATATTTTAATAACCCCTTCTTCATCATTAGCATTATACTTTTTTGTAAAGGTTTGAATCAGAGGGCTATATGCTGAATTGCAAAAAGCCACAAAAGCCATAACGAGCATGGATGATAGTGAAAAATAACCAATATTTTTCACATCAAACACACCAACAATAAACCCATCTATGCCTGATGTAAGATATAGCGAAAGATTCCAAAATGCCAACGTTGTACAAAAACCAACAAAGTCTGTATATTTTCTTACATCGACACTATATGTTAGCAATTCTCTTACTTTTATTTCAGAATTAACTAAAACCAAAGATATGCTAAAATACATTATTTGAGAAATGAAATATGAAACACTCATCATCATTAATCCAAAACTTGAAGTATATGCAATAAGAATCCCTTGAATAATTCTTATAGATATATTAATTTTGGCAATAACTACATTTTTTTGCAAACCAATATAGTAACCATTTGTTATTGATGAAGGTATAAACAATACCGTACCAAGTAAAAAAATGAACATTATATACCAGTTTTCTATTAGTGGTTTATATTCTACACTATCACCAAAAACATATACACCCAACGTGATCAAACCAGATATCGCAATTGCAATCATCGACAACTTTATAGCTAGAGATGTTGAGATTGATAATATTTCTTTACTATCCTCTTCGTTATCTCCAACTAATGTTATGTATCGTCCAACAGCAGTCTGCAATCCAAATGTAAATAATGCTACAATACTTGAAACCTGTGCAACAAACATCCATGAATTAAACTCGCTAATTGTCAGATTTCGAACAAGAATTGGTGAAATAGTCAGATTAACAATAACAGATGAAAACCCACTTATAACATTCGCTGCTGAATTTTTAAAAAATTTAATGTTAACCTCCTAATGTTCATTATTAGAAAGAAAATTATTTGGGAAATCATAAAATCAACAATCCAATATAATTGAAATAACTTCGAACTCAGGGCAAGATTACGAAGCTCCTTGCCCCATAAGGACTCCAGATAGGTAGCTATTATTTCTACCTGCCCGTGTTCGCTTTATTTTTAAACCTGCTTTAAAGGATTTATCTGCATTTAATAGATTTAATGCAATATGACGAATTGCAGCAAAGTTTTCACCCGCTTCATCTCGCCTTATTCTGCATGCATCTTCATTCATGCCAACATCCAGTTTCCAATGCAATTGAACCTCAATCGACCAATGTGAGCAGCTAGATTCAAGCAACGTTTTTGCATCTAGTTTCTTAGAGCTAATGTAATATCGAATCGATATATCCTCTGCGGGAATATCTCCAACTTGCCTAATAGATGCAACGATACCCATTACTTTTAATTCTGGCCAATCATAAGCAATATCACCCAGTACCGATAAATCTTCATTAACTAACGCTACGCGGGTTTCTTTACGACCATGCCCTTCTTCCTGAGTACTGTATGAACTTCCTTCGAAGTTTTGCAGCATCTCCATTCTAAAGTAGTCATTAAAGGCCTTCTCTAAGCGCTTTTGATTACCTTTTACCGCCAATAAATAATCTGCACCTTTCTCGACTATGGTCTTAGCGATATCACGCTGACAGCCCATAGCATCAATAGTGACAAGACATCCATGTATGTCGAGTAACTTCAGAAGTTCAGGAATAGCGGTGATTTCATTCGATTTCTCTGATGTTTTAACCTGCCCAATAACAACTTGATTAGCTGCACTAATGGCGCTCACCATATGGATTGCGCCTTGACGCCTTCCTTTATCATAAGTGCCTCGCAGAGTTTTACCATCAATCGCAATGACATCACCGTCAGTCGCTTGGTGACAGTCATCCATCCACAGAGCAAAGCACTTTTGCATCTGTTTAGCTGATATCATCCCCATCACTCTAGCAATAGTGACATGGACGGGAGTGCCACTCTCAAAATCGCCATATTGCTTGAGCCAATCAAGGTGGTCTTCACCAAAATCTTGTATTTCTTCCCAACCATCAGCACCACCAATAACAGCGACAATCGACAATCGACAAAAATATAATGTCTGTCAATTTGTGTTCTATTTTCCACTATTGCCGTGGGTCTTTGATTATTGAAATATGATCCAAAAGGCTAAGTCCGTTCATGAATGATATCCATATACTGAAAGATAAGTATATGATCACAGCTGATATAGATCGTCAAATTGATCCTAATTGGGATTGCAGTTTTGTGCAGTAAACTGTAGTTTTAATTAAACTTCAACAGCGGCAGAGCCCTTTCAGAATAAGGGTTCTTCATGATCTTGCCCTGAGCATCACCGCAGCCCTTATATATCAACGACCTTCATGCGGTTTCCCTGATACGTAACTTATAATATATTTAGATTACTTCCTTAAAATCATCTATTAATTTTTCTAGATCTTCAATCACTGATGATGGTTCAAATGATACCTCTGATTTAAGTTCAGTTATTTCTGTTTCAGGAAAATAATCATCTTCACTCTTTGTTATCCAATTTACATTGCATTTTGTTTTATCAATCAAGACATTTACAATATTTTGGGCTGTTACATTCTTACCATAAGCAACATTTAGCACCCTTTTGTTTATTTTTTCTTTAATTATAAGCTGAACAATCACAGAAACTAAATCATTCACAGATATATAGTCTTTTGAATAACTTGGAGATACATACATATTAACTTCTTTTTTATTAATTGCATCTCGTGTAATCGAAGGAAGAAACAATTTACTATTCTTTGCTAATCCATATATATTAGACGGTCGAAGGACTATTGGATCTCTACCTAACTTAAGACAAAGTTCTTCTCCTATCATTTTCGTCAAATTAAATAAAATTCTATCATCACTTTCCTTTACTACATTATCACTAAATTCATTAGATGAATTTGATCCCATATAAATTCTTGTTGATGACAAATAAATTATTCTTTTATAATTATCAAGGCATAATACATCTGTCAATCTATTAACATTTGCATTTAATACACTTAATGGTTCACTCCCACAATTCCCGTTCCCAGAGCAATATACAACTACACCTAGATCTTCATTTGAGTTGAAATCTGAATCTTCACGGCTTGGACAATATACATCAAAACCTAGTTCATCTAATTTAGTTTTAAGATTGGAACCCACAAACCCGCTGCTTCCGAATATTGTAACTTTACTCATATCAAAAAATCTCTTTGAAATAAGGAAGAGTATTATCTTTCTCTGATACTATTGGTTCGTTAGTTCCCCAATTTATATTCAACGTTGGGTCATTCCAAATTATTCCCCCTTCGTCATTTGAATCGTAATAGTCCGTACACTTATAACTAAAAACTGTATCATTTTCTAAAGTAATAAATCCATGCGCAAAACCTGGCGGTATCAATAGTTGATTTTTATTGTTTCCACTTAGCACTTCACCAATCCATTTTCCATATGTTGATGATTCAGGTCTAAGATCAACAGCTATATCATAAACGGAACCTTGAATCACACTAACCAGTTTACCTTGTGGCTTATTTATTTGAAAATGAAGACCTCTAAGTACGCCTCTATCTGATTTTGAAATATTATCTTGCACAAATTCGTACAATATACCTAAGCCATTTGAATACCTCTCCTTTTGGTAACTTTCGAAAAAGAAACCTCTTGCATCGCTAAAAACTTTCGGCTTGATTAAATAGCAGTCATTTAAGCCTGTTTTTTCTATTTTCATTTTCTAGTCTCAACTAAGTTTGTTAAATATATTCCATAGTCATTTTTAATCATTGGTTTAGCTATCATCAATAGTTTTTCATCACTTAGCCAACCATTACGCCAAGCTATCTCTTCCAAACAGGCCACTTTTAAACCCTGAACATTTTCAATAGTTTGAACAAACGATGATGCTTCATGCAAGCTTTCATGTGTTCCAGTATCTAACCACGCAAAACCACGACCTAACAGCTCTACATTTAACAAACCATCGTTAAGATACATCTCATTCAACGTGGTAATTTCCAATTCGCCACGATGAGAGGGCTTCACTTGCTTTGCCATTTCAACGACATTGTTGTCATAGAAATAGAGACCTGTGACTGCATAATTTGACTTTGGTATTTCTGGTTTTTCTTCAATTGAGAGAGCCTTCATATTTTTATCAAATTCAACCACTCCAAAACGTTCTGGATCTTTAACTTGATATCCAAATACCGTTGCGCCTAATTCACACGAAGCTGCTTTTTTCAATGTTTTTGAAAATGACTGCCCATAAAATATATTATCGCCAAGCACTAAACACACACGATCATCACCGATGAACTCTTCACCAATAATAAAGGCTTGTGCTAAGCCGTCAGGATTTGGTTGAATTGCATACTCAAGGTTAATACCAAAATCAGAGCCATCACCCAATAAGCGCTTAAAACCGGCATTATCTTCAGGGGTTGTAATGATTAAAATGTCTTTAATCCCGGCCAGCATTAGCGTAGAAATCGGGTAAAACACCATTGGTTTATCGTAGATAGGTAGCAATTGTTTTGATACACCACGCGTTAATGGGTAAAGACGCGTACCTGAACCACCAGCTAGAACAATCCCTTTCATTATTTACTTCCCTTAATTTCTGCTGACTCGACGCCTAAGCGCTCACGTTGATAACTGCCATCTTGGACATGTTGGCACCATTCACTGTTATCTAAGTACCATTGAACCGTTTTCTTTAGTCCTGTTTCAAAAGTCTCTACTGGCGTCCAATCTAACTCACGTTGCATTTTGCTTGAGTCAATCGCATAGCGTCTATCATGACCAGGGCGGTCTTGCACGTAAGTTATTTGCTGCGCATACGCCGTTGCTTTTGGCACTAGCGTATCTAAAATTGAGCAAATGGTTTGCACTACTTCGAGGTTTTGCTTCTCGTTGTGGCCACCGATATTGTAAGTCTCGCCAACCTTACCTTCGGTTACTACTTTGTACAGTGCGCGAGCGTGATCTTCTACAAACAGCCAATCACGGATCTGATCGCCTTTACCGTAAATCGGAAGATCTTTACCTTCAAGAGCGTTAAGGATCACTAGTGGGATCAGTTTTTCAGGGAAATGATAAGGGCCATAGTTGTTAGAACAATTGGTAACCATTGTTGGTAAACCATAGGTTCTTAACCATGCGCGTACTAAATGGTCACTTGATGCTTTTGACGCTGAATATGGGCTCGATGGCTCATACGAAGTCGTCTCCAAAAACATCGGCAGCTTTTCATTTGCTGGAGGCTCAGTACCACTTTCCAGTTCATCAGGATGTGGTAAATCACCATACACCTCATCGGTCGAGATGTGGTGAAAACGAAACGCTTGTTTTGTCGAATCATCCAACTGATTCCAATAATCGCGCGTCGCTTCAAGTAGGGTGTACGTTCCTACAATATTGGTTTCAATAAACGCAGCTGGCCCAGTGATAGAGCGGTCTACATGACTTTCTGCCGCCAAATGCATGACCGCATCAGGTTGATGTTGAGTAAACACGCGATCAAGCGCCGCTCGGTCACAAATGTTAACTTGCTCAAACGTATAACGCTCGCTTGTTTCTACAGAGATAAGCGACTCTAAGTTACCTGCGTATGTCAGGCAATCCACATTCACAACACTGTCTGTTGTGTTTTCAATAATATGACGCACGACTGCAGAGCCGATAAAACCTGCGCCTCCGGTAACTAGAATTTTCACTAATTTAAGCCTACTTTAAATTGATACTATCCATGATGCAAAAACATATTTTGCGCTGAAGGGGATTTTTCATTGTATTTATTGAAAAGTTGTTCTCAGTTATTCATTTAAGACTGAGACAGATTTATTTCATTTTGAGACAGCCCATTGCGAGCTAGCCCTTATAAACCTTGGGTTTTGCTTGTTTTTAAGTAAGGGTCCCAATAGGTCACACCAAAAAACAGCCAAAAGAAAGGCGCATATAGCACCTCTCTTTGTATTAAACCCATAGCTTTACGTTATTTTTGGGACTCATAACTATAATTATAGTACCCGTAGTTACCACCATAATAACTACTTGCTTTGCGTACTACGGCATTCAGGATAAAGCCTTTCACTTCTATGCCGTTCTGCTCAAAGCGTTGTTTTGTCACTGCAATTTCTTTCGCTGTATTCTGACCAAAGCGACCAACCAATAAGGTAGTACCAGCGTGAGCACCTACAATAGCAGGATCGGTTACCGCTAGAATCGGCGGCGTATCGACGATAACAATGTCGTAATTTTCAGAAGCCCAATCCATTAGCTCTTTAAAACGCGGGTGCATTAAAAGCTCAGATGGATTAGGTGGTACGTTACCACGGGTTATAAAGTCTAAATTATCAACGCCTGGTTTTTTAATCAGGCTTTCAATACTTGTTTGACCTGAAAGAAAATCGGACAAACCTATTTTATTCTCTACTGCTAATTGCTGCTCCATTCGGCCTTTACGCATATCGGCATCAATAACCAATACGCGTTGACCCGCTTTGCCAACGACTGCAGCCATGTTCGACGAAACAAACGATTTACCAATGCCAGGACTTGGGCCCGAGATCATTAAAATATTGTTTTTTGCTTCCATCATTGCGAAGTGCAAACTGGTACGTAGGCTTCGCAGCGCTTCAATGGATAAGTCAGCAGGGTTAGAAACGGCAAGCAAAGTTTGATCTACCGGTAATAGTGTTTTTTTGTTACCACGTTTCTTCTCTATCTCAGTTTGCCAATCCGACATAGGCACACTGGCGTATACAGGCAAGCCTAAGGCTTCGATATCATCAGGGTTTTCAACACCACGGTGGAAAGCTGCTTTAAGTAGTACAATCGCAACAGAAAGCATACCGCCCAATAAAGTAGCTAGAACTACACTCAGAGGTTTCTTCGGTTTAACCGCACGAGTGTAAGATTGTGCTACATCCAAAATGCGTACATTGCCGACAGTGCTGGCTTTAACAATATTCAGCTCTTGTACTTTATTAAGCAGTTGAACGTAAATCTGCTGGTTTACTTCAACATCACGCGTCATACGCAGTATTTCACGCTGGGTTTTAGGCAGTTTTTGTACTTGCTTATTTAATCGCTCACGTTCACCTAATAAGGTTTGGCGTTTTTCTAATAAAGCACTGTAAGCTGGGTGTTCTTTGGTAAAGCGTTGTGAAATTTCACTTTCTTTAAATGTCAGCTCGTTTAATTGCGCTTCTAGCTTTACCATTACCTCAAGTGTTGATTTCGCTTCTAAGCCGAGATCTATCGAGTCATTGGCTTGGCGAAAGCGGTTTAGCTTATCTTCAGCTGTAATTAATTGTGATTTAATATCAGGTAAATGCGTGCGCAAAAATGCCAAGCTATTTTCTGCTTCAGCAGAGTTACGCTCTACATTTTGTAGAAAATAATTTTGGCTAATATCATTTAAAACACGTTCAATGTTAGCGCGATTTTCACCGGTAAGTGAAAGCTGTAAAATACCCGTTTGTTTACCGCGTTCACTAACCGCTAAACCTTGTTGTAGAGCTTGAATGGCATCTAAACGTGAACGCTTAGCAAGCGTAAACTCACTATCAAGCTCACCAACTAGCGCTGTCACAAACAGACGGTAATCACCATTTTGCGCTAATTCATTAACCTTACCGGTCAGCACTTCACGCTCGTTGCTGTCAATCAGTGTAAATGCGCCAGCCTCTGAATCAGTAACCACTAAAGTGAAGTTTGGCTCTTCTACGTATTTAGGAATGTCAAAACGAGCGATCGAAATAGATGACTCATTACCCGTAATTCGCGCTAAACCTTTGCCAATAACAGGGAAATAATTAGGTACAGCAACCGTTGTTAGGTTGAGCTTATCAACTGTTTCACCTAATACCATCCGAGATTTAATGATCTCAATTTCTGTGGTCGCCGATGACTCTTGGGCAAATAGCTCCCCCATGTCACCAAGCGCTGGCATACCGCTGCTTTTTGTTTCGACTTGCAATAACGCATCCGCTTTATAAACAGGCGTTGCGAGTAAGGCATAACATACCCCAACAACACTGAAAATAATGGTGATAGCAATAATCATCCAGCGACTATCAACTAAAATACCGAACAATTTCCCTAAATCAATTTCATCAGACTCAGGTTGTTTCGGTGGCAAGTTTTGAGAAATGCTCATTGTTAATTCCAATAATGAGTATTGTTGTGTAAACACAGCTAAGCTGTATTTTCGTGTTTTTTTGCAATCTTTCTTACAATCTTTTTTTGCAATAACTAGAGGCTTGTTTATTAACTAAACAAGACGCTATTTATAACTTTTTCGCCCATGCTTGTGCGGCATCATCAATTAATGCATAAGCATGATCAAAGGCCTCTCGGCTCTGGCGGTATGGATCAGGAATATCTTGTTGCCCTATCCATTGTCCAAATAGCATGGTTTTACCACGCGCCTCAGGTGCAATATTGGCCACTGCGTCGATATGGCCTTTTTCCATCACTAAAATCAGGTCATAGTCACGGCACAAATCACTAGTCACTTGCTGTGCGATATGCCCGTCTAAGCTAACACCATGTTCTTGTGCGACTTGCGCTGCCATTTTATCGGCAGGCTTACCAACTAGGGCGCCAACCCCAGCGGAAGCAATATCTTTTGTTGGCAGCAATTTTTTGAGCATGTACTCGCCAGAGGGGGAGCGGCAAATATTGCCCACACATACCACCAAAATTTTATCAAACATTACCAAACCCTCACTCGGTTAACACCTTCGGTTAGGTTATTAAACCCTGAAATTGTTGGCATTAATTGCCTTACTACACGGTTCCAACGCGAGATTGGCGCTGCTGTCACATAGACAATATCGTAAGGCTGTAGATCAAATTCAGTACCAATAACCAATGCTGACGCGTCTTTAATATTTAGTTGATAAATATTGGCGACTGTTCCCTGATTACTTGTTTGTTGTTCTTGCAGCTCTTGATTAGCCGCTTGCTGATTTAGGGTGCTACGAATAACAAAAATACCTGTCGCATCGGCTTCAAGTTCGTTAATGCCACCTACACCACTTAATGCTTCCGTTAAGCTCATGCCAGCACGATCAATTTTAAGCAATTTAGGCTCTTTCACTTCGCCCATAACAAAGACTTTTTGTGCATCGTTACGCGGTACATGCACAATATCGCCAGGTTCAAGCAGGCGATTTTGCATTAAATCACCACGTTGCATCAGCGCATGTAATGACAGGCTTTGTTCAACACCGTTGCGCGTTAAGGTCACATTGCGCCAATCCGCATCGGTATTTAAGCCACCCGCACGGTTAACGGCATCAAGCAGGGTTAATGGCACGTTAGTAATGGCTTGTTGGCCAGGTTTATTCACTTCGCCTGTAATGTAGGTTTTTTGAGAGCGAAACGCGGCAACGTTCACATCGACTTGCGGCGCTTCAATAAACTTGGCTAATCGGCGTGCCATTTCATCACGAATTTGGGTAACGGTTTTGCCTTCGACTTTCACTAAACCGATATAGGGGTAAAAAATAGTGCCATCAGCATGAACCCAGTTACCTGATTCGCTTGAACTACGGTAAGAGCCCGCAGGTATGGTTAGTTCAGGGTGGTCCCAAATAGTGACATTAAGGATATCCCCTGGGCCTACGCGGTATTGGTATCGGGTTAGTTGGGCATCTAAGCTAGGATTCGTTCTAGACTGGGTTTTAGGTGCTTTAAGTTGACCAACTAACTGCGTGGTTAAAGGGTAAACATTGACGCGATCATCAATGCTATTTTCGGTGCTTGTATCCGTCTGCTCTGGCTCAATAATATTTTTATTATCAAGTTCTAGATGTGAACCAGGCACAGCACAGCCTACCAGCAAGGAGGATGTCATTGCAGTAATGAGTAATTTTTTCTTAAAATCCATGAGATTATATCGTTATAGTAAAGATGATGAAGGGATTAGCAGGGGGTTTTAGTTACTCTTTACACTGAGGCTTATACACCAGCTCCCACAATTTAAGTACGCTACCGCCCTTGGGATGTCAGCCCCCAATCTGCTATCGAAAATGAATCTGCATATTTTATGTCTTCACTTGATCTTCACTTAAAGAACAGTACTAGACCTTAACCTGCCAATTTGTCGTGCTACAAAAAAGGCTTTTAAAAAATTTAGCCCTCTTATCTAAACTAGTTTGTTATACATATCTTTCGATACAACAAATTAACGGCTGTATTTTACGTAATTTAATTACCAAAATAAAGGACTATCAAAACCACTTTTTAGAGCTCGGTCTCAAAACACCCTCTCTATTTTCAGCCTTAATGTCTTCATATTGACAGCTGATTATCCAATTTAAAAATAACACCTTGCTTTTATTCTTATTTTAAAAAAACACAACGAAATACATGTTTTGAATTGAGTTAATGATTCACAAGAGGAATGAGAGACGTGATTGCTTAACACTGCATAACCGCATATTATTGTGGGTAGAAGGCTTCCTTCTTTTTATGTTTATTTATAACGTTTTTAGAACAACAAGGACAACTTATGAAAAAGACAGCATTGGTGGTATTAGCGGCACTTGCTATGTCAGGTTCAGCACTTGCTGCAACAGAGACAGCAGGTGTTGCAGGCGCATCATCATCTACAGCCACTTCAACAGCGGCAGCAGCAAGCACAACGACAGCAGCAACAGGCACAGCAGCTGGTACAGCCGCAGCGACAACAGCAGCCGTTGGTGGTGTTACTGCTACAAGTATCGCTGTAGGCGTAGCAGCAGCAGTGGCAGTAGTTGCCGTTGCTGATTCAGGTAGCAACAACTCTACAACGTCAGTATCTGCACCTGCAGCATAATTGCTAGTTGCTAGTTGCTAGTTGCTAGTTGCTAGGTTGACAGACGGATTGACTAATTAATCCGTCAGCAAGCGACGAATATAATGAACCACACCTCTAACTATCGATAAAACCCCTATCGCATAGGGTGTGGTTATTTTCTTACCCTTTTAAAATTTAAGTTGCGCTAGGATGCGAAGATCTCACTTCACAATCCCATTTGGTGGGATTTTTTTATGCCTAACACTACTCACTGGCTGTAGTCAAAAGTTCCAAGATGTCAACGACACTGCGAAGTTAGCATTGTTTGGTGACGATGATACACAGCTTACAGCCCAAGCAATTAACCAGCTGCCTTATGCCAGTATGTATGCGCGTATCGGTGACGGCCCTCAAGCTTTCATGGTATTAGCCTTTGCCGAGCAAGATATTATAGTAAGCGCACAGAACTCGACTAATGACCGCACTGCTCCACAATTAAAATGGCTATCAGCCGATCGTGGCTTAATTGTTACTCAAGCAGGCCGTATTACCAAAACAGGCTCTCTCGCCCAAGGGAACCTAGAGGCGACCACCAGCCCGACCATGGATCCATTAGCGTTGGGCTTACACCAAGCTTCAACGCCTAAAACTTGGACTCGCACCCTTGATTGGCAGCCAGGTTACCATTTTGGCTATACCGTTAATTCCACATTCTCAAACGGTTCTGAGCAAGTCATCGTCGTTAATGAAAAACCGATTCAGAGTTTGTACTTTACGGAAGAGGTTAACGTACCAAGCTTAGGACAAGGCTACCAAAATGAATTTTGGCTAAATCCTAAAACTGGGGCCGTTATAAAAAGCCGCCAACAGCTCGCGCCTGGTTTGCCTGTGGTCGAATTTTCAATCTTGAAACCATTTTCTTAAGGGTAATATCATGAAATCGTTACTTACCCCTTTGCTGATCCTCGCTTTTTCTTTGCTGGCAACTTCAACCACTTATGCAGAGACAGCAAATACCAGAGTACAGATACATACAGGTCAAGCTCAGGATCAAAATCAAGGCCAAAGCCAAGTTAAAAGTCAGCGCAAGCAAATCACGCTTAACTATGCGAGTGCTGTACGCACCGAGCAAGTATTAAAAGATGCGCAATTACAAATAGCTAAACACGCATTGCTAACGACGCCAGTATATTGGTTACAAGCCGCTATTTTTACTCACCCTTTAGAACAAGAAAAGTCTGCTTTATTAGCTTTAATTGCAGAAAAACAAAGTGAATTTAACCAAGATGATGAGCGCTACAAAACGCTAGCAGCATTGCATCAGTTTATTGCTAACAGTCACTTTGCAAAGCGTGCGCCGCTTCAATTAGATTACGATAAAGCCCGAATTATCAGCAGTGCTAATCCGTTATTATCAGGTGAATTAACACTGCAATTACCTGCTCGCTCGCAACAAGTTTGGGTGTTAGGCGCAGTAAAAGAAGTAGGGGCGGTAAAGTGGCAACAACGCCAATCGACAGCCAAATACCTAGATCAAGCTAAGGCTATTTCTACTGCTGAAAATGATACTGCGGTTGTGATCCAACCTGATGGCAAAATTCAGACACACCCTATTGCTTATTGGAATGACCGTCACCACGATGTCGCCCCTGGTGCAATTATTTACCTACCGTTTACTGGCGGCTGGCTGGCACCATTGGATAATTTGGGTTTTGACGCTTCAGGGTTTAATAATATAAACCAAGCGGTTGTTTCCCTATTAAGGGAGCGAGTACTGTAATGAAAAAAACAAACACTTTTGCGCTTTCGGCGTTAGCACTTGCGTTAGCGCCTCTTAGCCATGTTCAAGCTGATGAGTTTGATTCCCCTGCATTTACCCCCTCACAATCTGATTTTGGTGGCGTGGGTTTGATGCAAATGCCAACAGGGCGCGTTGCCAAAGAAGGTGAATTTACCTTAGGCGCTACCTATAACGATGAATATCATCATTATACGGTTTCACTTCAGCTGCTCCCTTGGATGGAAACCACCATCCGCTATACCTTAGTACAAGATTTATTGTATAGCGGTGACGAAGGGTTTAGTGGCCAAACAAAATATACCGATAAAGGCATAGACGTTAAATTTCGCTTGCTAGAAGAAAGTTACTGGCTACCAGAAACCTCGATTGGTTTTCGAGACATTGGTGGCACAGGCCTATTTGATGGCGAATTTATTGCCGCCAGCAAACATGTTGGTCCGCTGGATTTTACCTTAGGGGTGGGTTGGGGCTATATCGGTAACAGCGCGAATCTAAGTGGCGATAAAGCAGCAGGCCGAGATTGTGGTCGTGATACTTCTTATAAAGGTAAAGGTGGTCAAGTCGATTATAAACGCTGGTTCACTGGCTGCGCCGCTGTATTTGGTGGCGTTGAATACCAAACACCTTGGTCGCCACTTCGCTTAAAAGCCGAGTGGGATGGTAATGACTATAAGAGTGATTTCCCTGTTACTCGTGGTCGTATCGACATGCCACAAGATAGCCAAATTAACTATGGTGCGCTCTATCGTTTAGGTAACTGGGGTGACATGCGTTTAAGTTATGAACGCGGTAATACTTGGACCTTTGGGGTTAACTTAAGTACCAACTTTAATGATTTAACCACCACCTGGCACGATGAGCCTAAAGTAGCTTACACTCCGACATCTCAACAAGCCAATATCAGCACAACAGATTGGCAGCGCGTGAAAGAGCAACTTGCGACCAATGCAGGTTATGATGATGCTGCTATTTACGTACAAGAGAAAGACACACTAACCGGCGACAAGTCCTCGATTACCGTTATTGGTAACCAAACTAAATACCGTGACCGCAATGAAGCCCATGAGCGTGCTGCTTTGGTGCTGGCAGATACTGGCGTTGAGGTTGATGAATACCGCTTGGTTGAAACTAATAATAACCAAGTTACCACTGAAACCCGTATTGATGCAGAGCAGTTTGCTAAAGTGGCTAATCATGAATACATTAACGCCAAAGTAGAAGACAGCAGTTCAACCACAACGCCTATGTCAGTACACGGACGACAAGTCGCTGATGCAGACAATGACTTTGATTGGGGTATCGCACCTACGCTACAACAATCATTCGGTAGCCCAGAAGCTTTCTACTTATTCAATGTTGGTATTAATGCTAATGCGTCTTACTGGTTAGGCAACCATATTGAAGCCAGTGGCTCAGTGTATTTCAACATCTACGATAACTACGACCAGTTTAAGTACCAAGGTCCACCGCCTGATGGTACAGATCTGAAACGTGTCCGTACCTTAGTACGTAGCTATATCAGCGATAACCCGATTCGCCTTGATAACTTACAATTAACTTGGATGGATCACTTTGGTGATAACTTCTATAGCCAAGCCTATGGCGGTTATCTTGAAATGATGTTTGGCGGTATCGGTGGTGAAGTCTTGTATCGCCCAATGAACAGTAACTGGGCAGTTGGTTTTGATGTTAACTATGTGAAACAGCGTGATCCTAATTCACAATTTGGTTTCTTTACAGACGAAGTTCAAACCGACCCAAGTACTAATCGAACGTATCGCGTACAAACAGGCACGGTTACTGGTCATGCCAGTGTGTATTACACACCGCAGTGGAGTCTCTTGCCTGATACTTTATTGAAAGTAAGTGCTGGCCAGTACTTAACCGAAGATAAAGGGATGACGGTGGATTTCTCGAAACAGTTTGATAGCGGCGTTATTGCGGGGGCATTTGCATCTTTCACTAATCTATCAGCAGAAGAATTCGGTGAAGGTAGCTTTACTAAAGGCTTCTATGTGTCGATTCCGTTTGATTTGATGACAGTGAAACCGAGTAACAACCGTGCGACCGTTTCTTGGGTACCGCTCACTCGCGATGGTGGCCAAATGCTAAATCGTAAGTACAGCTTATACGATATGACAGATGCGCGATCACCTTGGTATAGCCGAGCGGCGCAATAAGTCTAGATCGCACTGACGACAACTTGATTAAGCGTAAAATAACAAAAAGCCAGACTCGCGTTAACGAGTCTGGCTTTTTTAATGCTTAGCGGTATTGAACAGAGCACACACACCACTAAAAACGAGTAGAGCAGTTAAGCGTTCTTCAAAGATTCCCACATTGCTTTTACGATCACTTGATCGGCTGGGCTTAGCTCTGATTGTGCCTGTGCGATGCTCGCTTCAACGGCTTTTTTCATTTCTTCAACGCAGTTAATGTCATTTTGTTCGCAGTTCGCCGCAGATAAAGAGATGTGTCCACGTAAGTAGCCACCAGCAAAAAGCTCGTCATCAGAAGCGGTTTCAACCATGTGGTCGATGTGAGTAAGCAATTTTTCTTCGTATTGCTGGATCATAGAAATTTCTCTACTTTGATACCGTAAATATTTATAAAACTAGTTCAGGAAAGCACGCTTGCGTTAGCGGTGCAATACCGTAATGTTTACGCAGCGCATCCGATAGCAGCTTAGCTCGATCTGGTATGCCGTTACTCAAATAGGTAAACACCTGCTCTCGTACTTTCGCTGTGAAGCCTACCCTATCAGGCTCACAATCACCACTCAAGTTGTCGCAACTCACGCTAAACGCAAATCCGCAGCTGGCCGCTAAAATCCACTCAATAGCCTGCGGCTTAATTTCGACCTTTTCGAATTCAGCCTGTACCGCTTCAGTTCGACCATCGGGTTCATACCAGTAGCCATAATCTTCCAATAAGCGGCGCTGAGGACCTGCAATACACCAATGTGCGATCTCATGCAGCCCTGACGCAAAGTAACCACGCGCGAAGATAATACGGTGGTGGCGATGCTCATCGTCAGCAGGAAGGTAAATAGGCTCATCACCGCCCAGAATCAGCTCTGTATTGTACAGTTCTAAAAAAGTGCAATTAAATACAGATATAAGGTTGTTGTAATCGTGTGACATTCTACTGCGTAAGGTGGCCAATAACTGCGGCTATGATGCGGAAACTCCGTGCTAAAGTCTACTGCAGCTCAAAATTGTATGACCAGCGCTCAAATTATATTCTTCAATTTAAATATGCAGCTTCAATCAATTAACTCACTTTATAAAAAGACAAATTAAGCATGAGCTCAATTCATGTATGCGCTTTTTCTTTTCATTCGATAATGACCAGCATCACAATTACAATTCAAGCCATTGTTAGCCTTCTTATTTTCAGTGATTATTTCTCATGCTATTAACAACTCTCTACATTATAGGTATTACGGCAGAAGCCATGACTGGCGCGATTGCAGCAGGCAAACGTCATATGGACTGGTTTGGTGTTATGTTAGTTGCTAGTGCAACGGCAATCGGCGGTGGTACGGTGCGCGATGTGCTATTAGGTCACTACCCATTAGGCTGGGTGGCAAACCCACAATACCTAGTGATCACTTGCCTTGCGGGCTTATTTACTACGCTAGTGGCTAAATGGGTCATGCGTTATCACAAAATCTTCGTGATTTTAGATGCTGTTGGTCTGATCGTATTTAGTATTATTGGCTGTCGTGTTGCGATGGACATGGGGTTACCCCCACTTATCTGTATCGTCTCTGCAGTTGTAACGGGTATTTTTGGTGGCTTACTGCGTGATTTAATTTGCCGTCGCCAACCTATGGTGCTGCATAAAGAACTGTATGCTTCAGTGGCCTTCCTTGCAGGTGGTATGTATTTCGGCATGATGTACTTTGAAGTGCCAGAGCTTATTGCGACAGTTGCAACCTTAGTGGTTGGCTTTATCGCGCGAATGGCAGCGGTACAACTGGGTTGGAGCCTACCTGTGTTCAAGCTTGATGATGAGACAGGCATTGTTGTTGCGCCAAAAGAGTCAGTAACTGACACTAAATAGCTCTTAATGTTATAACTACCTATCGATAAAACAGTACCAACTAATACCAATCTAATTAAGTAACTGATCGTCCTTGCTGGTTAAAATCAATGATAACTGCGTTATAGATTTTGTAGATAGAACAACTAGCTATCTGCAATCTACGCCTTGTTCTCAGTGTTTTTTCCTGCGCAATCAACTGAACATTTACTTACCCAGATTGGTATAAAAAGGCGAGCCATTATGAATGACTCGCCTTTTCTATATCTAGTATTTAGCTAAACAGTATTATCCTACATGTTTAAGCGCTAAATCTTAGGCGTATCCGTTCGCACATCGGCATTCTGACCACGGTGACGCAGTAAATGATCCATTAAAGTAATCGCCAGCATGGCTTCAGCAATCGGCACAGCGCGAATACCGACACATGGATCGTGACGACCTTTAGTGATCACTTCTGCACTCTCACCTTGCTTGGTGATGGTTTCGCCCGGTACGGTAATGCTAGAGGTTGGTTTCAGTGCAATGTGCGCCACAATATCTTGGCCAGACGAAATTCCACCTAAGATGCCACCAGCGTGGTTGGTTTTAAAGCCTTCTGGTGTCATCGCATCGCGGTGTTGACTGCCACGCTGTTCCACCACCTCAAAGCCATCGCCAATTTCGACACCTTTGACCGCGTTAATACTCATGAGCGAGTGGGCCACATCGGCATCTAAGCGATCAAAGACAGGTTCACCCAAACCAACAGGGACATTATTGGCCACAACCGTTAGTTTAGCGCCAATCGAATCGCCGTCTTTTTTAAGGTTACGGATCAGTTCATCAAAGGCGTCGACTTTATCGACATCAGGGCAGAAGAACGCGTTTTGTTCGATTTGATCCCAATCAACTTTATCGATTTTTACATCACCCATTTGCGATAGGTAAGCACGCACTTCAATGCCGTGTACTTGCTTCAAGTATTTCTTAGCAACAGCCCCAGCCGCTACCCGCATCGCGGTTTCACGGGCAGACGAACGACCACCACCTCGGTAATCACGTACCCCATATTTTTGATGGTAAGTGTAATCAGCATGGCCAGGGCGGAATAAATCTTGGATGTTGGAATAGTCTTTAGAGCGCTGATCGGTATTTTCGATCAACAGGCCGATAGACGTACCTGTGGTTTGGCCTTCAAACACACCCGATAGAATTTTCACTTCGTCTGGTTCACGACGCTGTGTGGTGTATTTGGATGTTCCTGGGCGACGACGATCTAAGTCGTGCTGCATATCCGCTTCGGTAAGCGCAAGTCCAGGAGGACAACCGTCAATAATGCAGCCTAATGCTAGGCCGTGGCTTTCACCAAATGTTGTCACTCGGAATAATTGTCCAATTGTATTGCCAGCCATTACTTCCCCTGTCTGCTTTCCGACTATGTCTGTGATCTCTAATGAGTACATAGTGCAAATTCGACGAAGGGATTGCAAGGACTAATCTATACCAAATAATTTACAAGGTTTTGTCTGTTTAGCAGCGACAAAAAAGGCTAAATACCAAAGTATTTAGCCTTTCAATATCACAAGTTAGTGAGCAAGTTTACTCGCAAGCAACTATTCGCTCTCTTTCTTTGATTTCCATTTTTTAATACCACTCGATACAGGCTTACGACCACGAGGCGCTTCGCTACGCGGATTGTTGTTGCCACTACCTTGTAAACGGCCTTGTGAACGATTTGGGCTACGTCCCTGCTCATTGCGCTGACCATCACGCGTGCCACGAACATCGCGGTCATTACGATCAGAACCTTGGTTCGCCCCAGAGCGGTAACCATCACGGCTACCGTTATTAGAACGACGGCTGCCAGAGCGCTCTTCTCCGCGATCAAAGCGGCTACGCTCGCCTTTACCTTTGTAGGTTTTAAACGATGAGCGCTCGTTACGGCCAGTACGTTCATTACTACGCTGCTGCACTTCCTGCTGGCGGCTATCAAATAGTTTAGCATCGGTGGGCTTGGCGATTTTCTGGCCTTTACCATCCGTGCGTGATGCTTCTTCTGTACCTGATTGACCGTCGATCATGGCATGGATCTCAGCCATTTCCGCGTCTGTCATGTAACGCCATTTACCGTTTGGTAGGCCATCGATGGTGATGTTCATGATACGAACTCGGCGCAGTTTATAAACTTCGTAACCGAGTGCTTCGACCATACGACGGATCTGACGGTTCAAACCTTGGGTCAAAACGATACGGAAAGAAAAATCAGTTTCTTTCACAACTTTACATGGCAATGTCACTGTATCTAAGATTTCTACACCTGAAGCCATTTTGGTAATGAACTCATCGGTGATAATACGGTTTACACGAACGACGTATTCTTTTTCGTGGTTGTTACCCGCACGCAGGATCTTATTCACGATGTCGCCATCGTTGGTCATGAAGATCAGACCATCAGAGAATTTATCCAGACGACCAATAGGGAAAATACGCTTACGGTGACCAATAAAATCAACAATGTTGTCTTTGATATGGCGCTCAGTCGTACAGGTCACACCCGTTGGTTTGTTCAGTGCGATATAAATTGGCGCTTCTTTAGCACGTAGCGGACGACCATCAACCAAAACTTCATCATTCGGCAGAACTTTAGTGCCCATCTCTGGCTCGTTGCCATTAATAGTTACACGTCCTTGATCAATAAGCTTGTCCGCCTCACGGCGTGAGCAAAAGCCAGTATCACTGATAAATTTATTTAAACGAACGGCTTTCGTATCGTTCTGAGATTGATTGTTTGGCGTCTGATTCTGGGACATGGTTTTCTTCTATTAATGAGCGTTTTTCAACGTAATCAAAATTCGTCAATTGCGGCGAAACGCGCCCCAATTGGTATCAATTCTTTTGCAATCAGCAATTCTACCTAATCTGCTCGCAAACAGAAAAGAAATTCACTGTTTATATGGCATTTAACATTATAGGGCTTTTAACAGCCGACGATTAAAAGAAAACCGCCAGCTGGCGGTCTTCTTCAAGAATAGTGATTAGCCTGCACTAAGCGAAGTTATGACTTCGGTTCAGTGTGTGGAATATCACCATGGGTTTGTCTGGCAACAAAATCTTTTTGGAGCGCCAGTTCAAGCTGATCCGCGACATAACCCGGTGATTTAGTTTTCGCTGATAGCAAGCGATACATCGCAGGGATCACAAACAAGGTCACGAAAGTCGCAAATGCCATGCCAAAGAACACCACAGTACCCACCGCAATACGGCTTTCTGAGCCTGCTCCCGTGGATAAAATCAGAGGCACCGAACCAAATAAGGTGGTAAAGGCAGTCATCAGGATCGGGCGTAAACGGCGCTCAGACGCTTCGATAATAGCTTTTTCAAACTCAACCCCTTTATCACGCAGTTGGTTAGCAAATTCGACAATAAGAATACCGTTTTTGGTCACCATACCGATTAGCATGATCATCCCGATTTGGCTGAAGATATTCAGGCTTTGCCCCAAGATAATCAGCCCCGCCAAGCCACCAAAGACCCCCATAGGGACAGTTAGCATTACCACTAGTGGGTTAATGAAGCTTTCAAACTGCGCAGCTAGCACTAAGTACGCCACCAATAGCGCTAAACCAAACACCAATAAGATACTGCTTTGGTTTTCACGAAAGTCTTTCGACTCACCCGCGTAATCAATCGTGATATCTTTCGGCAAACGATCGAGCGCTTCGTTATCTAAGTACTCCAGTGCCTCACCCAAGGTATAGCCCGGCATTAAGTTAGCTTTTAGCGTGATCGACTTTTGCTTTTGGTTATGGCTCAGCTTTTGTGCTGACGCCACTTCTTCAACACTGGCGACAGATTCTAGGGTTAATAGCTCGCCACTGCGTGAACGAACATAGATTTGGCTTAAATCAGTCGCGTTGTTAAAGCTGTTTTCATCACCACGTAAATACACATCGTATTCTTCACCACGCTCAACAAAGGTGGTTTCTGTGGTACCGCCGAGCATAATTTCCAAGGTTTTGGCGATATCCGCCACAGGAATACCCAATTCTGCCGCGCGTGGACGGTTTACACTCACGACCAGTTCAGGCGTAGTTTCTGCATAATCGAGATCCGCCCCTTCCATCATCGGGCTTTCTTCTGCCAAGTTTTTCAGCACCGTCGCCCACTCAAACAGCTCGGTATAATCCGCGCCATTTAAAACAAACTGAACGGGTTCAGAAGAGCCACCACGGAAACCTGGCATGAAAGGCCACACCCGCACATCAGGAATACCCGCTAATGCTTTACGTACTTGGCTCAGGGCATCAGCCGCACTGACATCACGCTCTAACCAGTCTTCAAGCTGCATGATCACAAAGCCCGTTTGGTCCCCCGCACGGCCACCAAAAGCAGGCGTTTGGATGCTGATAGACTTGATCACCCCCTCACCTACCATAGGCAGCAAACGACGCTCAACTTCTTCAACGTTACCCACCATACGGTTGTAACTGGTGCCTTCTGCGCCTTTTACAAAGGCAAAGATCACCCCACGGTCTTCTTGCGGTGCTAACTGGGCAGGAACTGACTTTAATAAGACAAAGCTCAAACCAATGCAGGCTAATACCACAACTGGTGCGGCATAACGGTAACGCACCGCGGCAGTAACCCCTTTACGGTAACCCGCTTCTAATTTGGCAAAACCGCCATCAACCCATTGATTGAATTTGCTGTGCTTGACGTTGGCTTTTAATAGCTTACTGCCCAGTACAGGGCTTAATGTCAGTGCGATGATGGAAGAGAAGATCACCGACACCGCCAGTAATACCGAGAATTCAGTAAATAGCGGCCCCACCATGCCATCCATAAATGAAATGGGCAGGAACACCATGACTAAGACTACTGTGGTAGCAACCACGGCAAAGCCCACTTCACGAGTACCTTTATAAGCGGCTAACAATGGCGGTTCGCCTCGTTCAATATGGTGATAAATGTTTTCCACCACCACAATGGCGTCATCAACCACCAAGCCAATGGCTAAGATCAGCGCCATTAAAGTTAATAGGTTGATAGAGAAACCAAAGAAGTAGGCCACCATAAAGGCAGATATCAGCGAGACAGGCACAGTGATCGCCGGGATCAGAGTGGCACGCGCTTGGCCGATAAAGATGTACAACACCATGACAACCAGCATGCCGGTTACAAATAGTGTGCTGTAAACTTCGTTAATCGAGCGTTCAATAAACACTGTTGAATCGTAATCGACATATAACGCCGTACCTTCAGGAATAAAGCGCTGCATGCGCTCGACTTCTTCGTACACACTTTCAGATACATTCAATGGGTTGGCATCTGTCATGGTGATAATGCCAAGGCTTAAGTTCGATACCCCGTTATTCTTAAAGGTCGCATTTTCGTTTTGCGCACCGATAGACACATCCGCCACGTCTTTCAGATAAATTGGCGAACCATCTTTCGCTGTACGTACCACCAAATAAGCAAAATCTTCCGCAGAGCGGTACAGACGCGCGGTACGTACCGACATGGTGGTCATATCGTTACGAACAATACCGCCAGGCAGCTCTACGTTTTCTTCATTAAGCGCACTGACAATATCTTGAGTGGTAATACCACGGCCTGCCATTTGATCGGGCTTTAGCTTTACATACATCACACGGTACAGCGCACCGCTTAAATCCACCGAACTTACACCATTAATCAAGCTAAAGCGGTCTGTTAGCACCCGCTCGGCATAATCGGTTAGTTGGGTACGGTCCATCACGCTTGAGGTTAAATTGACATAAACCGCAGGTTCACCGCTGCCGTTATCTTTCGATACCACAGGATCATCGGCTTCATCAGGCAAACGGCGCTGTGCACGTGCCACCGCATCACGAATATCACTGACCCCTTCGGTTAGATCCCAATTCATCTCAAAGGTCACACTGATCCGCGAAGAGCCGTTACGTGTGGTTGATTGAATGGTGTCGATCCCGCTTATACCAGAAAGTTCATCTTCCAACGGTGTGGTGATCCGACTTTCCATTATGGTTGCCGATGCCCCTTTATAAGAGGTATGGATCGACACCACAGGGCTTTCAACGTCTGGCATTTCGCGAACAGAGAGCTTAGAAAATGAAACAACACCAAAGATGACTAATAATAAGCTCAGTACAATCGCGACCACAGGACGCTTTACAGAGACATCAGATAACCACATTAGGCACCCGCCTTAATCTGATAGTCAGTCTTCGTCTTTTTTCCATCGGCCTGCTGCGCGGTCAAATCATTCACCGTTGCGCCATCTCGAATATTCACAAGTCCTTGCACCACGATACGATCGCCTATACCGATACCCGACTCAATCACCACTTCATTTTCAATCCGTGCACCGAGTTCAACTTGGGTGCGGTGAGCGATACCCGCCTCATCAACCACATACACAAAGCGCTTAGAGCCTGAATACTCCAGTGCTTGAACAGGAATAATCGCCGCTTCTTGGGGAATAAAATCTAAATTGGCTGCCATCAGCATTCCAGGTTTGAGCTTATTGTCTTTATTATCAAAGTTGACTCGCACGCGGATATTCAAAGAATCACGCTGTACGCGAGAATCGATGGCCACAATCTTGCCGCTAAACGCTGTATTTCGCCATGCCTGACTGGTGGCGTTAACTGTCATGCCTTCACGAAGAAAAGAGAGGTATTGTTCGGGTACTTGAATATCAAGACGCATCTTAGAGAGATCATCAAGTGAGAAGAGTTCAGTGCCAGTAGCCACTAAGTGGCCTTCGCTGAAATCAATCAAACCCACAGTGCCAGCAAAAGGCGCGCGAATCGCATGATCATCTAACTGAGCTTTTGCTGCATCTAATCGTGCATCCGCAATTTGAACGCTTGCAAGCTGGCCGTTTAATTCTGTTTGGGTTAACGCGCCACGTTTCACTAAGCGTTCAAACTCGGTATATTTACGTTTTTCATCCGCTAGATAAGCTTTTGCTTCGCTGTAGCTGGCACGCGCTTTTGCATCATCGAGTTGTAATAGCAGATCACCTTTATTAACTTTGCTATTAACGCCGACCGCAATAGCATTTACTTTAGCCGCGACTTCAGTGGCAACCATGACTGAGCGTTGCGCTTCTAACTTACCCACCAACGACAGTGACTGGACAACAGGCTCAGAAGCAACAATACCTGTAGTGACTGCGACAGCACGTTGCGCTGCCATACTTTTCGACGTTTTTTCAGCCGCTTGCGATTCGCCATTGAAGACGAACTGACTACCACCTGCCAAAGCGACAGCCACAACAACAGCAACAATTACTTTTTTCATGATAAAAACCATATAAATCTAGAGATCTAGCACTAGCTGAATAATATCTGAGTTATGTCATCTGCGCGGTAAAGAAATGTAAAGTTAAGCAAGAAATAGTCTAGCTAATACAATATGCCGAAAAATTCAGCAAGCGCGCAAAATTTAAAGAAAAAAGGTTTACAGCATCAGAGGGTTTGATATTATCCGCTCCGCACTTGTGGAGGGGTTCCCGAGTGGCCAAAGGGAACAGATTGTAAATCTGTCGGCTCTGCCTTCGATGGTTCGAATCCATCTCCCTCCACCATCATTTATTGGAATGCGCTATTGCGGGTTTCAACTGGTTGAAAAGCCAGAACAATATAGCAACACCCCGTGGAGGGGTTCCCGAGTGGCCAAAGGGAGCAGATTGTAAATCTGCCGGCTCTGCCTTCGATGGTTCGAATCCATCTCCCTCCACCATCTTTCTTGAAATTCGCAATAGCGTGTTTCATTGCTGTACGTTTAGCCAAGTACAGTGTAGCAACACCCCGTGGAGGGGTTCCCGAGTGGCCAAAGGGAACAGATTGTAAATCTGTCGGCTCTGCCTTCGATGGTTCGAATCCATCTCCCTCCACCATCTTTTTTGAAATTCGCAATAGCGTGTTTCATTGCTGTACGTTTAGCCAAGTACAGTTGTAGTAACACCCCGTGGAGGGGTTCCCGAGTGGCCAAAGGGAACAGATTGTAAATCTGTCGGCTCTGCCTTCGATGGTTCGAATCCATCTCCCTCCACCATCTTTCTTGAAATTCGCAATTGCGTGTTTCATTGCTGTACGCTTAGCCAAGTACAGTGTAGTAATACCCCGTGGAGGGGTTCCCGAGTGGCCAAAGGGAACAGATTGTAAATCTGTCGGCTCTGCCTTCGATGGTTCGAATCCATCTCCCTCCACCATCTTTCTTGAAATTCGCAATAGCGTGTTTCATTGCTGTACGCTTAGCCATGTACAGTGTAGTAATACCCCGTGGAGGGGTTCCCGAGTGGCCAAAGGGAACAGATTGTAAATCTGTCGGCTCTGCCTTCGATGGTTCGAATCCATCTCCCTCCACCATCTTTCTTGAAATCCGCAACAGCGTGTTTCATTGCTGTACGCTTAGCCAAGTACAGTGTAGTAATACCCCGTGGAGGGGTTCCCGAGTGGCCAAAGGGAACAGATTGTAAATCTGTCGGCTCTGCCTTCGATGGTTCGAATCCATCTCCCTCCACCATCTTTCTTGAAATCCGCAACAGCGTGTTTCATTGCTGTACGCTTAGCCATGTACAGTGTAGTAATACCCCGTGGAGGGGTTCCCGAGTGGCCAAAGGGAACAGATTGTAAATCTGTCGGCTCTGCCTTCGATGGTTCGAATCCATCTCCCTCCACCATCTTTCTTGAAATCCGCAATAGCGTGTTTCAATTGCTGTACGCTTAGCCATGTACAGTGTAGTAATACCCTGTGGAGGGGTTCCCGAGTGGCCAAAGGGAACAGATTGTAAATCTGTCGGCTCTGCCTTCGATGGTTCGAATCCATCTCCCTCCACCATCTTTCAAGCCAGTTGCGCAAGCAGCTGGCTTTTTCATATCTGCTTCATCTGGATCTCGCTTCTTTGAGCATTTGTTTTATGACAAATATTTCAACTAACGAATAACACGTATTTTTTCAAACTCAGATCACATACCTTTTCATCATATATCTCGCAGCTTGCCACCTATTGCATATACTGCTAACAATAATAAAAAATACAAGATTGGTATAAAACCTTATAATTATTTTGTCAGTCGCTAGGCGGTAAGGATCAAGGATGATGACAGCTAGCTACAACACTCCCCCCAAGCTTGATTGGGCAAAAAACAAAGTCTTAATTATCGATGATCAGCGCTCTGCTTCTACCATGCTAAAGAGCTTGCTTACTCCCCTTGGCATCAAGCATATCGATATCGCAGATACCTATGACGAAGCCGTACGTGCTTGTCGTAAAACCCATTACAATGTACTAATAACAGACTACCACTTAAATCAAGCCCTAAACGGCAGTGAATTAATTAGCTTATTACGCAGTAAACACCTTCTTTCATCCGCTTGCGGCATTATGATGATTTCGGGTGATCACTCTACCGAAGTGATCTTATCCACCCTTTCGGTTCAGCCTGATTGCTTTCTGACCAAACCAATAACCAATATCACACTAAAACAGAAAATCACCCAAACACTTATCGATTGTGAAATTCGTCAACCTGTCTATCAAGCGCTCGAAGCACATCAACCACAACGGGCGATAGAACTTTGTAAAAAGCAATTAACTCAATTTGGCCATAACCAAAAGCTTTCGGATTTACTGCTCGATTTGATGGTGGAAGAGCAGGCTTGGCAACAAATCAAACCCATTTTAACTTTTTTAAATGCCAAGCACCCAAGCCATAAAGTCACCATAATTGAAGCGAAATTGATGTACCATGAAGGCCATCTCGATCAAGCAATCCTGCATTTAGAGAGCTTGATAGAGCGTGCACCACTCTGCGTCGAGGCATTTGATACCTTAGTACACTATCAGCAGCTTAATCATCGTCCTTTTGATGCCCTTATCACGGCGCAACGGGCGTCCCAATTAACCCCAAGTGCCAGCCACCGTGCATTGATCCTTGCCCAGCAAGCGGCCGACTTAAATCAGCCAGACGACCTACTCAATGCTGGTCGAGTATTGGCTAATCATTTACCCATCATAGATATCAGCTGGATTGTTCGTTTTGCGGAATTTAACGCTATTTTTGAGCAGTTATACTTCTCACCGCGAACCAACCAATCGCGCCGTCAGTTACTGCAAGAGCTCAAAGCGATTCAACAGCGCGCATTCGGTCGCCTACTGCCAGCACAGCAACCATTTTTAACCGCTTATGGTCATATTGTTCGATCGCGTTTTTACCTCAGCGAAGGCAAACCATTAAAAGCAAAACGCCGTGCGCTAATTGGCCTTAGCCACTACTTTGATAAAGTCACTAAGCTGCCTTCCGTTATTTTGGTTGAACTACTGCCTATTCTAATGAATCTTGGCGAAGTGCTGCTGATCAGTGAGGTTCATGAGACCTTAAGCTTGCGAGATAGATTTGATGGCCATAGTTTGCAACGCATTGATTCGCTGCGCAGCAACACTGACGCGATAAACAGTATCAAAGCATTAGCGCTACAATTGAGTGACGCAAAGGCCCTTATCGTCACTCAACCACAACAAGCGATGCACTTATATGAGCAAATACTAAGCCGTTATCCGTATAGTTCAGATGCGAACTTAGGCTATCTTGACGCTTATAGCCGTCAGAGTGCTAGCCCAGAACAACAGCTAAAACCCTATTCACGACTACGTCGCCAAGCCATTAGTGTGATGCCATTACCTGCCGATTACGAAGCATGGCGTAGCCGTATATTCAATCAGCTTGATGATCGGCCAACCCAGTTCAGTGAACCGCCAGCCACGACACCATCATTGCTATCGATAGATCTATCTCCTGATATGGAGCCTGCTACCGTTCACAATAGCGATACTGACGCTAACGTCATTGAGCTCGCTCCTGTCAATCACAATCACAATCACAATCAATAGCACGGTAAGTTACGCGTACAGCATAAATAAAAAAATGCCCTCATGTTCAGACGACTATTGAACATGAAGGCATAAATGTATGTATTACTGGCGATTTAGTTTCTAACGTCTAAATTCTCACTGTTTAATTCTGCTGAGTATCATTCTACCGAGTTTCACCCAGCCATTAACCTAGAACACTGGCACCTAATGACAACATAATGGTGTTAAGTACCACGAAGAAAGCAACCAGTGGACCAATGAATTTCAACCATGTGATGTAAGGAACACGACCAATCGCAAGGCCGCCCATTAGCACACCATACGTTGGTGTAACGAATAGCACAGTACCAATACCACACACGAAGGCAGTAACCACTAACTCACGACCAGTGTTTGCAAAGTCAGCTAAAGGAGCCAAAATAGGCATACTCATTACCGCAAGGCCTGATGTTGACGACACCACAAACGCCAGCAACATTTCAATCCAGTACACCGCATTAATGAACAGCACTGAACTTTTATCGGCCACTAAGCCTTCGGCGTAGAACAAGATAGTATCGGTAATATTACCCGCTTCCATCACCACCACGATGCCGCGCGCTACACCCACAATCAGTGCCACACCAATGAGGTCAGCCGCACCCGCCACAAACGAGTTGATCAAATCGTCTTCACTCAGGCGACCCACGATGCCACAGATGATCCCCATCACAATGAACAAGGTACTCATTTCTGCCATCCACCAGCCTAAGGTAGATACACCGTAAATCATGATGATAAAGGTGGCAGCGAACAGTGCTAGCACAATTTTCTGCTTCAATGTGAGCGCGATATCTAAATCACTGTCGTTACGATTCGACAAAAAGTGGTCAGCATTGGCTTTGTTAATATCCGCAATCAGCGAGCGGCTCGGATCTTTTTGGATCATCTTGGCGTAGCGAATCACGTACGCGCAGCCAATAATCAATGCAATTACTAAGATACCAAGACGAAGCCCAAAGCCATCAAGGAAGTCGACCCCACCCGCATTCGATGCAATCACGTTACCAAATGGGTTGATGGTTGAGCCTAACGTACCAATACCTGACCCGACAAAGATAACCGCCACCGCAACCAGGGCATCAAAACCCGCCGCAATAAAGATAGGAATTAACAAGCCATAGAACGCCAAGGTTTCTTCTGCCATACCGTAACTGGTACCGCCCAGTGCAAATAAGGTCATCAAAATAGGGATCATCATGATTTCTCGACCTTTTAGTCGGATCATAATGCGAGTGATCCCCGCATCAATGGCCCCCGTTTTGGTGATAATACCCAAGAAACCACCGACCATTAACACGAACAGACTCACGTCCATGGCACCAACAATATTGGTAGCAGGATCGTAAAAGCCTGAAATCGGTGCCATTAAGGTATCAAGTACCCCTTGAGGCGATGCTTCAATTTGATGATATGACCCAGGAATAGGCACATCACGCCCTAAGGCTTCGTTAAATACCCGCTCGTACTGCCCCGCTGACAAAATGTGTGTCAGCAACGCAAAGAAAGCTATTAACCCCAATAAAATAGTGAACGCATTTGGAAACTTCTTAATTTTAAACATGGAACCCTCGCATTATTATTATTCGCGACGTACAAGGAAAAGTTTGATTAACCACGCACATAAGATTTATGTACGAATTCAGAGGTAGCGCATTGCAATACACCGCCGTAACCCAATTCAAAGGTCACCACGCTGCCAATTTGATAGTCAGACTCGCAGTCTGTTAGGTCTAAAATAAGGTGATCACTGCTACCGCCCACCACAGTGATGCGGCTATCGCTTGGAATGATTTGATCGATATCGACATCTTGGCGGCCAATGGCACATAGGCCACGACAACGGATACCACGATCGACAAACTCAGGGGTGTTACCGAACGCATCAAGCGCTGTAGAGAGTGTTGGAACGGAAGGTTTGTGTTTGATTTCAATCAGTTCAGCATGCAGATGGATGGCATCTTGCTGAGTATGAGGAACAGGCTCATCATTAAGGCCAATCCCCATGATCACTGAAGCACCAAGGCGCAGTTGATTGACCTGCGATGGCATCTCTTTATCCAGCATTAAGGTTAATCCAGCAGAACTTGCGCCTGAAATAACAGATAACTTAATGTTGTATTTCGATTCAATTTTTTCTGCTAACGCAACCAATTGGTTTTGATTGTCAGCACTTGGTGCTACGCCACCGTAACAGGCTAAATTACTGCCTAAACCAATCAACTCAAGGTTAGGCAACGACAGCACTAATTCAGCTAGCCACAAGGTCTCATCTTCATCAAAGCAACCTTCACGTAAATCACCCAAATCATGCATGAGTACCACACGGTGTTGCTTGTTAGCTTTAACTGCGGCTTCTGACAAGGCGCACAACACGGTGGATTCTGAATTCAGCGAAATATCAGCCAGCGCTACTACCTCATCGACTTCCGAAAACGACGGTAATCGGATCAGCATTTTATCGGCGGTTAAATGTTGGTAACGGGCAAGATTTTTGAGCCGTGCATCACCCAGAATTTCAATTCCACCCGCTACCATAGCTTGTGCTAATTCAGGTGCACCGAGTAATAATTTGGTCACGCCAACAGGCTTAATACCGTAGTCTTTACAAGACTTCACCATATTGACGGCATTTGACTCAATCGTATCGAGATTAATGGATAGTTGTGGGTACTGCATATTTCATCCTGTTAATAGTACAACGCCTTGGTGCTATTAACCGAAATTAGCCCACTTGTTAAAATAGTTAGTTTGTCATGTTTACATGCCAATTAAATAAAACAACAATTTCGATGCGTAATTATATTTCGTAAATAAAAAAGCCAGCTGAAAAACATTTCAACTGGCCAGAATAAAATTTCAAATTATCATTTTAACAAAACCATGAATACCAGTACCGACTTAACTAAGTGATAGTTCCGCCACCACCCTTTTTATATCGTGAGATTGCTTTAAATCATTCACCAATGCTTTCGAGGCTAACGATAGGTCGTGCTGCTCATTGGTGGTTAAATAAAAATGGGTTGAATAAGCAAGTTCTTCCACCACAGGCACTTTAACCATCATCCCTTTTTGTAGCCAGATATCAGCATAATGGTCCGGTAAATAGCCCATAAAGCGCCCTGATAAAATCAGATGGGCAGTGGCTTCCATGTTGGGTGCATAGGCCGTGCAGCAAGCTGCCATCACCTCGCTCATTGGCGTAATATGATGAGCTAACCCTCGCTCAACCAAGGCATTATTTTGAATGTCCTCAAGGCTTGCTGGTCGCTGAATACCAAGAATGGCATGTTGTGGTACGCAGTATAAACTTTGTTTTTCTTCAAAGAGATAATGGTAATCCAATCCGCTTTTTTTGACTTCCGATGAGGTGATACCAATATCAAACTTATCTTCTAGTAACCCTTTTTCAATCTGGTAAGAATCAGCGATTGCGCAATCAATCCGCACTTGCGGGTGCTTATCAACAAATGACGCGATCGCGGCAGAAATCAAGCAATCAGGGTTAGTAACTAAGTTATCTACCATACCAAACTGAATGTTACCGCAAGACACACTGCGGATATTATCGATCTGCTTTTGAAACACATCAATTTGGCCAAACAACTGTCGACTCATCTCATACACTTTCAGACCGTCAGGCGTTAATTTGAAACCACTTCGCCCTCGATGACACAAGGTCATCCCTAGCCGTGTTTCTAAATCATTCATCTTCTTACTAATACTTGATTGATGCATATTCAATTGATATTGCGCAGCGGAAAAACCATCACTTTCAACAATGATCAGAAAAAGCTGCAATAACCGAATATCTATATCGTCAATTTTTTTCATTATAATTATTCACTCACATTGATTCAGCCATATTAGTTCTGCTAAATCAAATCATCTCAATTAAAAGACCTAACCATAGTGACGACCATTATAAATAGATGAGTAAATAATAATGCGAAGCGAGTAATAGTTCCGTTATCGCTCATTGTATACATCTGAACTATCACTATATTAATGTAAATATATTGAACACCATCACAGTAATGCTAATAAAAGTCAGCAAGCAAATAATGCAATGCAGTAAGCACTTGTTGTTATACCAATAGCGTTAATTAAGCAGCATTCATCGACGCTAACGTTATCCCCTACTTTGAATCGGTGGAAAATCTGTAAAGGTCTGATACCATCGGGAGATAATACTCGTTTCATCGAGTCTGTAGAGTTAGCTAGATAGGATAAACAATGAAAGTCATTTCGTTCAACATTAATGGTTTACGCGCACGCCTTCATCAATTACAAGCCTTGATTGAAAAGCACCAGCCAGATGTGATTGGCTTACAAGAAATCAAAGTACACGACGAAGCTTTCCCACTAGCGGATGTTGAAGCCATGGGTTACAAGGTTTATCACCATGGTCAGAAAGCCCATTACGGCGTGGCTATGCTGTGTAAGCAAGAACCTATTTCGGTACAAAAGGGCTTTCCTACCGATGATGAAGACGCACAACGCCGCATGATCATGGCAACCTTTGAACAAGAGAATGGCAAAAAGATCACGGTACTAAACGGCTATTTTCCACAAGGTGAAAATGTTAGTCACGAAACCAAATTCCCAGCCAAAGAAAAATTCTACGCTGACTTAATGCACTACTTAAACGATCACCACAACAATGAAGAAGAAGTGATTGTGATGGGTGATATTAATATTAGCCCTGCCGATAATGATATCGGTATCGGTCCTGCTAACGCGAAGCGTTGGTTAAAAACAGGCAAATGTTCTTTCCAACCAATTGAGCGTGAATGGCTAAAAACACTGATGGATTGGGGGTTTGTGGATACCTTCCGTCAACTACACCCAGATACCAACGATAAATACTCGTGGTTCGATTACCGTTCAAAAGGTTTTGTGGATAACCGCGGCCTACGAATTGACGTAATTCTTGCGACACCATCACTGGCTGAACGCTGTGTAGAAGCCGATGTCGATTACGAATTACGTGGTATCGAAAAGCCTTCAGATCACGCGCCAATTTGGTCAACCTTTAGCTGATTATTGACTCAGTATAGCGACTACGCGTATGTTCATATCTTCAACCAGGCTTATTGACGAAATAGACAGTTGTAAATAATAAGCCATCACCAACAAGGAAACGCTATGAAACTGTTCGTTTTTGATCACTGTCCATTTTGTATTAAAGCGATGATGGTCGCTGGGCTGAAAAAAATCGACCTTGAGATCGTCTACTTACAAAACCACGATATTAATGCACGTATCGAAAAAGTAGGTGAAAACCTCGTGCCTATCCTGCAAAAAGAGGATGGCAGTTTCATGGCTGAAAGTTTAGATATCGTGATCCATCTTGATGCGCTTGATGGCAATCCCTTACTGCTTGCCAATAAGCATAAAGAAGATATTGCACGTTATCTCGAAGCGGCGGGCCCTTACAGCTCACGCTTACTTTTCCCGCGTTGGTTGATGATTGATTTACCTGAGTTCCAGTGCCAAGAAGCCAAAGATTGGTTTGAAACTAAAAAATCAACGATGATTGAGCAAGACTTTGATGACGCCTTTGCCCGTAGCGAAGAGTATTTAGATGGCCTAAACCAAGCATTGGCTGAGCACCTGAACTGGGTACGCTTACCGTCTGAGCGCAACAATGAACTCGCGTGTGATGATGTCAATCTGTTCCCGTTCTTACGCAACTTAACCGTGATCAAGGGTGTCGACTTCCCAAGCCATGTTCGCAAATACATCGATGAAGTGGCCGCACTAACAGGCATCAGCTTGTACGATGACGTGGCGGTGTAGTCCTAAAATCAAAAAAGACTTATGACAGGAAAAAGGCTGAACTTCTGTATGGTTCAGCCTTTTTTGTATTCGAGGGTTATTTGTATTTGAATACGATTTCTATTCGGAGACTATATGAGCCGCTATATCACCAAATCTATCACTCGCTATGTGATCAGCTCAGTGGTTTTAAATGGCGTAACCACCGCCCTTCTAATCGTCTAAAGCCCCAGATAATCACAAAGGTGAGTGCCATGTAGCACATACCAGCAAATAAGAAGGATTCAAACGGTGCGTAATAACGCGAGTTAACAATACGTGCTGCCCCCGTTAAATCGACAATGGTGACAATCCCGGCCACTGCAGAGCCATGCACCATGAAGATCACTTCATTACTGTAGGCTGGTAATGCACGGCGAAGTGCACTGGGTAAAATCACCCGGCGAAACGCTTGTAGTGTACTCATGCCGTAGGCTTTTGCCGCTTCAACTTCACCTTGTGGAATACCATTAATAGCACCACGAATAATTTCTGCCGTATACGCAGCGGTATTGAGCACAAAGGCCACTAAGGCGCAAAACCACGCCTCTTGCCATAAGGTTCCTTGCACTTGAATCAGCTGACTTAAACCGTAATAAATCAAGTAGAGCTGGATCAATAATGGTGTGCCACGAAAGAAATAGATAAAGCCCCAAGCAGGCAATGATAGCCAATAATGTTTGCTATTTCGTGCCACACCAATCGGAATCGCGACCACCAAGCCAACCACTAACGCGACGGCTACCATCCATAATGTAGTGTAAAAGCCTTGAAGGTAAATCGGCCAACTTTCGGTAAGAATACTAAAATCCATCACTTACCTCGTGTGTATGCTGAAACGACGCTCTGCCCACTTCAATGCTGAAGTCGACAAGGTCGTGAATAATAAGAAAATGACGGCAACCGTCATGTAAAAGGTGAAAGGCATTTGGGTTGTCCCCGCCGCTAGCGAGCCTTTACGCACCATGTCATCCAGCCCGATGATCGAAACCAGCGCGGTGGTTTTTAATAGCACTAGCCAGTTGTTACCAAACCCAGGTAAGGCATGGCGGATCATTTGTGGAAAAAGGATACGTCGAAAAGCCAGCACGCCACTCATACCATAGGCCTTAGCCGCTTCAAGCTCGCCTTTATCCACCGCCATGATCGCGCCACGGAAGGTTTCTGCCATATACGCACCAAAGATAAAGCCAATCGTCAGGATACCCGCAACAAAAGGGCTGATTTCAATATAATCAGGCAGGTATTGCGCCCATTCGTGATTAGGATCAGACGAGGTGAAATAATTGTTTAGCCATTCATTGATGTTATAAAGACTGTCATTTAGCAGCATTTGACCACCAAAGAAAATCAGCATCATCAAAACCAGATCTGGGATCCCACGGATCACCGTGGTGTACACAGTCGCAACCGCTCTAGCCCAGCGATAAGGTGAAAGTTTAGCTAATGCCCCAAGCATCCCTAATATCGCCGCAAGCAGTAAAGACAATAGCGCCACCTGCAATGTGACCCATGCGCCTTCCACCAGTGACCATTCATAGCCTTTTAAATCTAACAATTGGGTACTCCTTTACACCAACCTAAATAAGTAACGGCGCATGTTTGCTGGTTAAAAACCACGGATAACTGCGTTATATATTTTGTAGATAGAGCAACTCGCTAGCGGCAATCTAGCTGTGGGAGTAAGAGCGATAAGGCATAAGCCGCTTATGCCTTATCGCGTTGCTTACTATGGGTATCGACCTTACTTACCGTAGACATCATAAGCGAAGTATTTCGCTGCAATTTCTTGGTAAATGCCTTTTTCACGTAGCGATAAAATAGCGGCATCGAGTTTTTTAGTCAGGTCTTTATCTTGCTTACGCAATGCGATACCAAAGCCATCGCCAAACCATTTAGGATCTGTCAGTGATGGGCCAATAAATTCATAACCGTCACCACCATCTTTGTTCAATAGCCCTTCTTCTAGCGCCGACGCATCACCCAATACTGTTGCAATACGGCCCGCTTTTAAATCAAGGTACGCATCATCAAATGAGCCATAACGTACAATTTCAACTGAGCTGAAGTTATCCGTCAGATACTTATCATGCGTTGTAGCACGCTGAACACCCACCTTAACCCCGTCTAAACCCGCTTCGGTAAAGTCAATTTCAGTGCCTTTTTTCGCCACGAACTTGTTGGGAATAAGGGCATACTTACCCGTGAAGTCGATCTTCTTTTTACGTTCCTCAGTGATAGACATGGCTGCGATGATGGCATCGTATTTACGTGCAAGTAGCGATGGAATGATGCCATCCCAGTCTTGCGCGACGATCTTACATTTTGCTTTCAGCTCTTTACATAGCGCATTGGCCATGTCGACATCAAAGCCTTTCAGTTCACCATTAGGTTCAGTCCAGCTAAACGGAGGGTAAGCCCCTTCAATACCAAAGCGGATTTGTTTCCACTCTTTTGCCTGTACCGCTGTGGTGCCTAATGCTGAAACCAGTGCCGCAGCTAAAATCCATTTTTTCATTGTCTATCTCCTGTTGTGTTTACCTTGCAAAGCCCCTACACCCCAAACGCTGGCGCTCTACAACGCGAAAACGGCTACACGCCTTCGGTGCTATACACCGTTCTTATTAATATATTGATGATATAAACTGTTGAAGCCGTTCTGATTCTGGGTTTGTGAATAGTTTCTCAGGGTGACCTTGCTCTTCGACTAATCCTTGATGGAGAAACATCACTTGATTCGACACATCGCGGGCAAATGCCATTTCGTGGGTAACCACCAACATGGTACGCCCCTCTTGTGCTAAATCTTGCATGACGCCCAGTACTTCCCCAACCAGTTCAGGGTCAAGAGCAGATGTCGGTTCGTCAAACAGCATAACTTCAGGATCAACGGCTAATGCGCGAGCAATCGCTGCGCGTTGTTGCTGGCCACCAGAAAGGTGCCCTGGGTAATAATGGCGTCGTTCGTACAAGCCCACTTTCTTTAATAACGCCTCCCCCTTTTCTATGGCTTCAGCCTTGGGCACACCAAGTACATGAATAGGCGCTTCAATGACGTTTCCTAATACTGTCATGTGCGACCATAGATTGAAGCCTTGGAATACCATAGCTAAACGGGAGCGAATACGCTGAACTTGCTTTTCATCGGTAGGAAGGAACTCACCACGTCGGTTGGTGGCCATCTTAATTTGCTCGCCATTTACCCAAATTTCACCTTGAGTCGGTGTTTCGAGCAAATTGATACAGCGCAGAAAAGTACTCTTCCCTGAACCAGAAGAGCCAATAATGGACACCACGTCACCACCTTGCGCAGTGAGAGATATCCCTTTTAAGACTTCATTTTGGCCAAACGACTTATGTAATTCTTTGACCTCAAGCGCTACCGCATCCGTCATGCGCTCTTACTCCTTTAATTCCATCAAAAGGAAAATTGCTCTTAATTACGAACAAAATCTTTCGCTATTTTGTTAACGCTTTGTCGAAGGTATCACCGAGAAGTATATTTGGCAACATTTTGTTAACTAGCCACAAAGTGAATAATAACTCGCCACATCTGAATATTAAAACAGCTTTTCATAACCTTAACTTAGTTGCCAATCATCCAATCTTACGGTAGGTTAGCACCCTGAATTATCCGCTTTATTTTGTTTCTCGTAGTTTCGGATGAAAATATAATGCAACGCTCTTTTATTCCTTTGTGGCACGCCTTTTCCCTGGTTGTTTTTACGCTCTTTCTATTACCGTCGACGGTTTACGCCACACAGCCTTCAACACATACTGCAGAGCAGGCTTCAGAGCAGGCTTCAGAACTGGCCTCAACACCAACTGTGCTTACCGTTGTACCCGAATATCGCGATCGCATTACACGCAATTTTAACCCTTTCACACTGCTGAGCATGCCAACTACGCATGAGTTCATTTTTGAGCCTCTGATCATCTTCAATTCTTTACAGAATAATAAGCCAGAATATCGCCTTGCCACAGCTTATAGCCTTAGTCGGGATCTCACACATATTCAATTTACACTGCGCCGCGGTGTACTGTGGTCAGATGGAAAACCATTCACGGCTGATGATGTTCTTTATTCATTTAACTTGATCCAAAGGTATCCAGCACTTGATTCTCATGCCATTCGAACTCAACTAAAATCAATCCGAAAGCTGTCTGACTATGACATTGAGATTGAGCTCAAACAGGCGAATGCATTAGCCGCACACCAACTGGTGCTATTACCCATAGTGCCAAAACACCAGTGGAAGAAGGTAAAAGATCCAGTGCACTATACCAATCCAACACCGATTGGCACTGGGCCATTCACGGTTATTGCATCCTTAAACGACGACCACTACCAGCAATGTACTAACCCTCACTACTGGCAAGCGCGCGAAGTACACATAGATTGCTTACGCTACCCATTAGTCAAAAACAACGATGATTTTATTGCGCGGATTGTAACGGGAGAGTTTGATTGGACGGGATCATTTATTCCCGATATCGAGCGCCACTATGCGTCATATTCCGAAGACTTTCATTATTGGTTACCCCCAGCTAGCACCATTAGCCTGATCTTCAATTACAAAGTTGCCGACAATGAATTACGCCAAGTAATAGAAAATGTAGCGTTTCGCCGCGCTATTTCCATGGTTTTCCAGCGCCAACTATTAATTGATATTGCTGCTTTTGGCCAAGGTGTACCGTCTGAGTTTGCATCTGGTATGAGCCAACGATTCACCCCATGGGCGGATACGGCTATCACAGAAAAATACCGCCCCTATATGACGTTCAATCCTGAGCAAGCCAATACGATGCTCGATGCGCTTCAACTAGAAGATAAAGACGGTGATGGCTGGCGTGATTTGCCATCAGGTAAACCCCTGACATTATCGGTTCTCACCCCGTCGGGTTGGACGGACTTCAACACCACGGCCATGCTACTGGCCGAGATGTTAGAAAATGTTGGGATCCATACCACCCATATTCAAACGGGGTTTGAAGAATTTGCTGAACGCTTATCCTACGGGGATTATATTACTGCGCTTACCAACTACCCGCAGGGGTTAACGCCGTATAAATACTTTAACTCGGGCTTTAACAGTGCTTATCAAGCACCACAGTACCCAAGATATGCAAAGCACTTCTATAAAGATAAGCAGATCGATCAGCTGCTTGCCTCTTTTCCTACCGCTTCGACAGTTAAAGAGCGTGCCAGCATTATTAAACAACTCAACGAAACTATCGCTAGCAAGCAACTCACGGTACCTTTATTCAATACAGTGCAGTTTTACCAGTACAACACTCAACGCTTTACCGGTTGGTTTAATGAGCGAAACCCAGTGGCCAGTCCGCTTATTTGGCCGCAATCACCAGAACGTTTATTACATTTACTGGCATTACGACCAAAAACTCAGTAACCGCGCTGATAGCCACTGTATGAATGCTCCCAGCAGATGTTGGGTGGGAACAAACAAATTTGATTGGCTTACGGATAAAATGGCTATCTTACTGACATAAAAATACGATGGGCATGCCATCGTTTTTTTGTATCACAAGCACATCGTACTAGAACATCGTCTCTTGATTTGATGGCACGTGGAATACCTCACCATGGTCTTTCATTCTTTCCATGGTTTTAAGGTCAACTTCCATTTCAGTGACGTAGCTGTCACCGACAGGGTAGCTGCGAATAACGCGTGCACCACGGATAATACCGTCAACTGCACCATCGGTGTTTTCAACGCCGAGTTGTTGATCTTCCATTCCCGCACGGGCACTGATCCGCATACCATAGACTTGTTCTGTTAACTCTCGGTATGCATCAATTTTTGATGCTCGCATCGCGCGGACTTGTTTTTCTTCTAATGTACGACCACGTTGTTCACTGATCGATGCATAACCGACAGCAGTGATCACATCATCATCACGAATTTCAACAAGAGGCTGACACCCAACAAGTAGCAATAAAATTGCAGCCATCCAGATACGCATAGTTTCTCCTAGGGTTTCAGTACCACATTGCCGCGATCAAATTCATTCACTTCAGAACGAATAATAACACCATTGCGCATGCGCATCTTATTCAAAGTATCTAAGTCACGGCCTAAACGATCAGCAGGTAAGAACCCCTGCGCCGATGCAATAACAACGCGTGAACGCATGCCAATGATACGTGCATTCACTAACACACCCCCACCTTGGCGTAGCATAGTCCCCGTCAAAACATAGTCGACAGGCTGCTCTGATGCGAGCTCGCGCCAGTTACGACTAATGGTAAAGTCACCATCTTTCGTAACTTTAATTGCGCCCGTTGCTTTGTAATCAACAACGGTAAAACCACGTTGTTGCATCTGGTACATAAAGCCTTCAGTCACTGTGTTCCCTAGCCAATTGGTCTCATCCATCTGCTGAAGATCAACAAAAGAAGTAACCGCTAACGGTGTTTTTGCCGTCAAGTATTGATTAGATTCGACCAATTGTTCCGTCATCCCTTCGATGAAAAAATCAATGGTATGACGAGGCGTCTTCTTTAACAGGTACTCGTTGCCCGTGTATGGTTCTTTACCATTATAAATCGGCGAGTATGAGCATGATGCCGTCATCAATGACAGCAACACGACTATCCACTTTTTCATTCTATCCCGCTCCGGATGCAAAAGGACCTATAGCCTGTTATCGTTCAAAAAAAGTAAAACTTTATAGCTCGCGACTTTATATTCAGGAATACTCTTTGCATACTCCCGTTAGTAACCCACTCTGAATGAATCACAACCGTTTTTGTTCAGCCCGAAACTATATAGTAAGTTACACTAACCAAGCAATTTTCATACCGAAGTTGAGAATACGATGAAAAAAACACTCGCGCTTTATCTATTCATGCTGTTAGCAGTGCCATCACAAGCACTTGCCGCTTGGTTAGAGGTCACCGGACAAGCTAAAATTCTAGAAAGTGATAAAGCTGCCCGTAACAATGCATTAGAAGACGCGGTCTATCAGGCGATCCTGTATTCCGGTGCCGATGCAAGCTCATTTTCCCATTTACGCCCTTATTTAAGCCAAGAGCGTAGTGAGTACCAATTTAGTGGCAACGAAGTGCGTAACGTCAGTATTGTGAAAGCCAAAAAGTCAGGCGGCAATTATTACGTCACAGCGCGGATAGATATCTACCCATCGGCAAATACTTGCCACAAAATACAATACAAAAAAGCAATTTTAATCAGTGGGTTTACCCTCACAGCCCCTCAACATGCGGCGCTTGGTGGAATTTACCAAATCGGCGATGATTTTAGTGTGATGCTCCAACGCCAAATTGAGCGTAAATCACAGAGTTTTGTGGTGTCAGGTATTACCCGAGTTCCCTTCCGTATTGATCAACCCAATACATTGACTATGCTGGCGGAAGATTACGATGCCCAGTATCTAATTAGCGGTGAAATCACGGATTTAACGTCAACGGTTGATGAAAAGCTGCTGCAAGATGACCAGTACAACCGCCAATTTGCCGTTACGCTCGAAGTGATCAACGGCAAGACAGGCGAAATGATACTCCAAAAGAATTACCGTGAAATCGCGCAATGGCCATTCTCGCGGATCAGCCAGGTCGATACCAAGAGTGCCCGTTTCTGGCAATCGGGTTACGGTCAGGCCGTGCAACGCACAAGCCGTAATATGATGCTCGATCTCGAAACGACCTTAGCCTGTCGCTCAAGTCTGCCAGAGGTGATCAATGTGTTTAATGACAAAGTACAAACCAACGTTGGCCGTATTCATGGTGTTAAACAAGGCGATCAGTTGCGCTTATGGCATAACGCCGCCTTCATCGATCAGCAAGGGATCAGCCGCGCGCGTATGGTTCAAACCGAGATGACACTCACCGTAGAGCGGGTTTATGACAAATCGTCAGAGCTCAGCGTCGACCGCGCCGATCTTGCGGCAAGTATCCAACCTGGTGATTTGCTCACCAAACAGATAAACCATTGATACAAAAAGCTTAAAATTAGCCAATATTTGCGTATAATAGTGCCCATGCTCCCTTAGCTCAGCTGGATAGAGCGTCCCCCTCCTAAGGGGTTGCCTATTGAACAAATCTCAACCCAAACATTTACCACAAGTAATAAATGACATTTAAAAGTCTTAATAATCAAACAATTAAAGTCAAATCCATTATTTACAAGCTATAATTATCCATTCAAGTTAATAATATAACGCACTTAAAAAGTGCTATTCAAAATGCTATAGTGCTACAGGAAGTGCTATAGCGTGAGTGAAAATGATGAGTCGTATTGGTGTAAAAAAAGCGGATTTTGAATTAAAAAGGTATGTGAAAGATAGCCATCTCTTGCACCCTAAAAAACAAACTTCGTTCCACTTTAAAGATGGGCTTATCAAGAAGCTGCCATTAATCAAAGACGGCAGTAAAGATCTGTACGATCTCACCAACAACATCAAAAAATTTAGCCTTGTGCTAAGAGTCAGCAAAACAGCAAAAACTTTCTACATTAAGCCAGCACAGCGCACTATGATAAAGCTCGGTCGCTGGCAAGAACCAAATGCAAACACACATATCAAACCTGAGGCGGGCTGCTTGACAACATCACTCGCCCGCTCTGCTTTCAAGAAAAAAGTAAAAGAAATTCTTGCAGAAGAAGAGCTTGCACCTGAGATTTTGCATGTCCGTGAATGGACTATTGAAGACTACTTAAGTCAGCAGTACAAAAAAGACAGAGCTAAATACAAAATCAAAAATGGCTCTATACGTCCTATCTCACAAAAATCACTAAATGCTATTAAACGTGATATCAAGCCTTTGCTCACTCAAAGGCTAAAAGATGCTAATAAAAATTGGCTAGAGATCTTAGACGAGCATTGGAAGAAAGAAGTGGTGAACCCCACTAATGATGTAGTCACCATGAGAAGCCTTGATACTAACCGCAAAGCTTACACACAGATTAACGCTATGCTAAATGTTTGGGTTGGTGCAGGGTATATCAGGAAAAATCCAATAGACGGAGAAGTAGCACGCTTCAAAGATGAGCATGCTGACCAGCGTGAAATCATTACATTTGATGAGCTTTCCATAGAAAGTGTTTTACGCTATCTGTGGCAAGATGACGTACTTGGTTCAAAGGCGGCGAAGCTTGTCCTCGCGACGATGATAGTCGCTGGCGTTAGAAATTCAGAGGCATACCGTAACACCACAGATAATTTTCGTATTTCTGAACGCATAATCTTCATTCCCTCACTGATCAGTGGCAAAACACGTAAAAGTCGCACAATTCCAATCGAGTCTGATTACTACTGGCAAATGATTAGTGACTACCTTGCATCAGATGAATACTTTGAGAATGAACAAAACCATATGTTCCCATCGCGAAAAGGATCACGCACAGGACACATAACCGAGGGAGCAACACGCAAGCCGTGGCATGATCTTAAAAATCACTTCAAGCTTCCAACTGAGTCACGACCTTACGATTTTCGCCATACTTTTGCGTCAAATCTTGCTAAAACAGAGGGAATTGAAGTTACATCACAGTTGCTCGGTGACAATCCAGATACGGTCATGAAGTATTACATTAAGCATGATGCAGAAAGTGTGCGTCCTGCCTTGCGTGAGATACAGAACAACAAGAAGCACAATCACAGAAACCAACGCAGCCACAAAGCAAACGACCCTGTAGTAACAGTGTCTGAAAGTGATATGCCAAACGAAGTAAAGCTGTACTTTAAGGCTTTTGTGAATGGGTTAGAGATAGTAGAACAGGGGAAACTATACCGTAGTCAGTGGAAAGTTTTTATCGAAAAATTACGTCAACTTAACCAAAAAAAGCAAGTTGAAGATATCGATGACTGGCTTATTTTCCAAACAGATTAATAAAAATGCTTATAGAGTATAAGCATTTTTAAAATAGAGGGGCTGAATTATTTTAATAATAAAGATACTGCTCCAAATACTTCATTAGAAATATCTTCAATTGATTTTAACTTATTATCATTAAGACAGTCGATAATTGTCCATTTTCCTGATTTAGATGCTATATCTTGATATACGTTAGCAACTTTTTCTAAATAAGTACTATCTTCTTCATGCAAATCTTTACTTTTATCGGTGTAGTCCCTCGCATCTTTTTTTAGAACTAACTTAGAAGAATGATCGGCATCTAAATTTAGTAAAATATTTAAATCTGCTTTAGGCAATCCATAAACTTCATATTCTAATTTTTCGATCCAGCGTTGAAGCTCACTTCTCTCATTGCCTACTAGTTTAGCAGATTGATGAGCGATATTTGATGACACATATCTATCGATAATGATAATGCAACCATCATTTAAAGCATTAATAATTGAAGATTTCTTTTCATATCGATCCCCTGCATAAAGCATTGATGCAAGCTTAGGAGAAACAACATCCAAACCACCAAACTCACCATTAAGATAGCAACCGACTTCTTTGCCAAAAAAAGTTTCCGAATAACAAGGAAAGCCAAGCAAAATAACTTTTTTCCCTTGTTCTTCTAGCTTATTTAACAACAAATTAGCTTGTGTATTCTTTCCGCTACCATCAATACCTTCGATTGCGATAATCATTTAATATCTTTCTCTTTAATTAATCATTTAACGTAATAACACGCCCTAGCCCATAAACAACAAGCCAGAGCTATATACAGATTAGATTGAGGCTAAATCAATCTCATACTAATTTGACGAAAAAAATCTTCTTCTACACCATTCTTTTTAAGAATTTCTTTCCTAATCTCATCCCTCATCTCTCTAGGATAAAGATCAAGAATATTAGATTGTTTTTCTATATCCAGTAATAGATTAAAAGTAGTTTCAAGTATTGATGATAATTTACCTTCAATACTATTACCTTTTAAAACCAACTTCTCATCTAAATCTTCAGGAAATAAGCCAGCATAAAAATAAACATCACCAGAATCACTATAATCAACATTAATCACATTGTAGCCCATAATGAATATTAGTGACTTAATTATATCCACGCAATCATTATGACTTAATACAGTTTGAAAGCTTAAATCGTTCAAATTTTCTGTTTTAATAAGCTCTAAAGCTTTTTTTGAGTTATTCACATTTTTCTCCAATACTCAACGGCTTTTATACTCTCTCTAAATGTATTAAATTCAGAAGAAAAAGCATCAAACATAACTATTGCATCATTTGTTATATTACACTCTTTGAGAACTTGTTCACCAACAGGCGCAAATTCTGTATTTTCATCATCTGATTTTATGAATTTAGCACCTATAACCACACCCTCAACATCATACTTGCGCATTATTTCTGAGTAAGTATCCAGGTCATTAATTGTTATTGAAGACAATACAGGTTTAATATAAAGGTATGTTGGGATATTATACTCTTTTGATATTCTAAAGCTTTCAAATCTTACACTAGGACTATCAGTATTACGCTCAACTTTATCCCAATGACTTATAGATGTTGATGAAATAAAAATCGTAAGCTGTCCTTTCCATTGAATATATGAATGCAGAGCATCAATACATTCAGAAGATACGAATCGCTTTGTTGCAAACTGTACCGAATTTCCTTTCTTTAACAAATAAGATATAATTTCTAAAGTTGAGTCTCTGACTAGTTCGTCCCAACATTCAGAGTAACAACCTATAGAAATAATAGTGCCATTTCTTCCCGAACTAAAATATTCATGATTTTCGATCATATTAATTATTTCAGTGCTAGGTAATACAAAGAGACTATCTGCATTAATACCTAAATTCAATGCTGGCAAGTAACAATAAGAGCAACGAGATCTACAGCCTAGAGTAGAGTTAACAAATAATCGCTCAGGAGTTCCGTATACATACATTGCTCATTACCTAACATCAAACAAGTGCAGATTATACTTGATTTCGGTAGAAAATGCATGACTAAAATCATTAGCAAGCCAAAGCAATAACCCTTTCAAAACAAAATCTTATGTTGAAAATGATGACATATGGGTAAAATTACATCTGAAGACTTCAATAGTTAAGCATATCGAAAATCATCTACACACCCTTTTTTTGAAACCTTGGCCTACATACTTCTAAGGCCTCATATCACAAAAAGGCACATGGTTGATTGACAACCACCATCACAAATGGTAATGAGTTGATTTTTGTTGTTAATACAAGGTAACCCAATGAAAATGCATAAAATTGTGCAGCTGATTATTTTTTTGATTAGCTTGCTGCTAATTGCAGGTGCAATGTTATTCCATCATGAACCATCTGCTGATAGTGATTTGAATATCAATACAATTTTATTAAGTATCGGATGTTCGATATTAGCTGTTGTAATAATTAACTTTTTTGAATATCACATAACACGCCCTGAAGTAGACACCCTAAAATACATTTCAGATTGGAAGCTAGTTTCAATTTTTAAAACTAGGCAAGAGATGAATGATGTCACAAATAAACTATTAAATAAAGCAGAAGCTCTAGATATTGCTGCTTTAGGTTGTAAAGGGTTGTTAAATTATCAGGGGGATGTAATTAAGCAACGTTTAAAAAAAGGAATGAAGATCCGATTTCTCATTCCTACAAGAAACTCTCCTTTCATTCAACAACGCGAAATTGATGAAGATGCAGCTAAAGATGAAATCAAGAACAATATAAACAACCTAGTCAATTGGTCTCAACAAACCATTAAGGAATTAAATCTAAATGAGGAGCAAATTCAAATTAAAGAGTATTCATCTTTACCAATTCAGTCAATTATGATTATCGACAAGAATCTTTTCACAGGCCCATTTATGATTAAAAAATTAAGTCAACTAACAATGGCTTATCAATATAAAAAAGGTGGAGAGGGTTATTCATATTACAAATCATACTTTAATGAAATTTGGAATAATGATGAAATATCATCTAAGGTAGAGGTTTAATTTTGAAAAAAATACTAATCACAGGAGTTTATGCCTCAGGTAAAACCAGTTTAATCAAGTTACTTGAAGAAAGGTTAATTGAGCAAGGAAAGAATGTTCTTGTTATCCAAGAAGTAGCAAGAAGCTGCCCATTGAAATTAAATACAGAACAAAATCTTAACTCAACTTTCTGGCTTATTATGAGTCAAATCGAAAATGAGATTAATTCATATGATAACAAATATGATTATATAATTTTTGATAGAGGTATACCTGATATAATTTCTCACACTATGATAGTCCTAGGTGACTCTAAAGAAGATTTATTAATCATGGATAAATTGAAAACTTTAGGAATTAGTAGCTTAAAAAACTTTGACCATATATTTTCCACAAAAAAGTCTGATAATTACTTAATCGAAAAAGATCAATTAAGAATAGACAATCGCTCATTACAGGAATTGTTAGAGAAGCATCATTTTGAGTATTTAGATGAGATAAACTGTAATATGACCATACTCGATGAACATAACACAGATCGTCTTAACCATATATTGAATTTAATATAATTATAAATGCGGCTAGTTAACTAGCCGCATAAAATCCATCTTTTTTATAATATTAATCACTTTTAAAAATTAAAATTAACCGCCTTTAGCGAATCATTCGAATTTTATTTGAATAACATTAACGCATAAAAACAAACTGTCACCTTAGCTCTTTTATTCTCTAATGTAACTAAAAATCTAATACTTGCTGCTCTTTATCGGTTTGATATCCAACATCAAAGGTGTGTTTCAAAATCACTTATATTTAATATAGTTAGCTCTGATTTAAGTTCACCAATAAATAATTCAACAGGTTCCCACCCACCTGTTTTCATTTCAATATTAATATGCTTAACAGATTTTTTATTTTCGGCAAAAACTACTTGCAATCCATTTTGATGTCTACGATATAGAACATCATTTAAACGTTTCTGTATATCACTCAATCTATATTGAATGCTTTCTAACGTGAACTTTTTAGTTTCTTTTTGAATTGGAGAGTTAATCAGATATTCATTGATTTAATTAATATATTTTTATTTTCCATTATTTATTACTTCTTTATTTTTGAATTTTCCCCAAAGAGTTATTTATTATAATTAATGCTCAATAAGCAACATATAATCTAGTGGTTAAAAATTAATATAGCTTGTTAATATAGATATTACTTTGCTAAGTTGATAAAGATATCATACAGCATGGTTTTCTATATGGAAATTTGTCACAATATATGTTTGATTAATAATTGAACAAAAAAGGCAATTTATTTGCCTTTTTATCTTTTCCTGTGACTAAGGTATCAAATAACTATCAAAGCTAATATCTTCATTAGTAATTAAATACTTTTTATTAAGTAGACTGATAAAGTTGCGGAGATCAGTCATAATTTCAATTTCCTGCTCCTTGCCCTTTCTTGAGCTGATCTCTATATGGTTAGTAATTGACCATATCAAGCGAATATACTCTTGATCATGCACAGGAGCAACCCGCTTAAGGATGGAAAGCAAACTGTTGAGTTCTATTACATTTTTTTTCATTTTCATTATCTCTTTTTAATTTTAATTCTCGGATATATTGATCTTTCAATTCGAGCTTATAGCTCATTGCATCAAACTTATGTTGGTAAGCTTGATGCTCTTGTTTAAGTGATTTCATATCTCGGTACAGTTTAGTAATACCCAGTTGCTTCTCGTCTAGCTCTGCTGACATATCGATGTTTTGCCTTTGCAATTTGTTCAATCGCTTTCTCAAGTATTCATTTTTCTTCTCATGCTTGTTACTGAAAAATGAAGCCTTAGTGATCATCGTTAATTCGCTTTCTTGTTGCTTAATGGCTTGTTTTTCATTAGCCAATACAGCTTCATCTTTAATTAATTGTCGCCGCTGTTTATTAAGCTTCCTATGCTGCTGTAAGAACACTTGGGCTTGCTTTTGCTGTGCTTTCCACTCTTTCCTCGTTAACCTCTGTACTCGTGGCCCTAAACGCGTTAAACCCAATTTAGAGCCAACTTCATCATAGTAAGAGTCTTGAAATTTCCGCATTGCTTGCTTATATGCATTCGCTTTTTTTGAGTACCCACCATCGCATTCATTTCTAGCTTTAATTCCATCGTGTATATCAGACATGCTAAATGAACCATTTTTAGTTGAAGGCAACACGTAGAAATGTAAATGGGGGTGCTCTTCATCTAAATGAAGAACAACTGACATCAGATTTTCACCATACTTATTGCGCAAGAATCCAATTGATTGTTTTAAAAAATCACGGAAATTAACATCGGATTCAGCACCAAGACTAATCACGCCAGCAAGCAGTAACGGTGCATCTTTGCGGACTTTACGTCCTTGCTTGTCCTTAACTTTCTTTGTACGTTCTAAAGCGATTTGAGGAAGTTTGCGAGGATCTAAACCTAGCAGGATCTGTGGGGGTTGTGGTTGATAGACATGAGGACAGAACCCATCAACTCGCATTGCTTCATTAACGATGCTTTGCATCGCTGGTTTACCTTTTTTAGCTGACACTTTTGCACATGTTTCAATGCGTATAAACTGATATCCAGACATAACGTTCATTATTTATTTTGTTTATTATAACACCATGTAAAACAAAGAAATAGCTGACATTAAAATTACTTTTTAGTATACAAGCAAACTTTTTAATAAAGCATTGAAAATGCGAATAATAAAAAGTTATCAGGGGGCTTAGGGGATGAAGTCCCCAACCGACGCTTATCATTGCTCGAGGTACGAGAGCCATATGATAAGCATAGTCGGTTACTATGCTTACTAAATAACGGCTTACTCTAAGATGGGAGGAAACCTGACAATTATTTATTACCTGTTATATTTCAATAAGTTGAAAATAAAACACTTGACAAGAAAGTAAGAAGTGAAGCATTATGTCTGTGTAATAGCTTCATCTTCACGTCTTATCTCGATTCTCTAGTCTTTTTCTTTGTTTAAGAAATAACCACTCAGAAATACACAGAGGCCAGCCATGCAGCACTCGCTGAATTCAGCTTGCACCGCAAGCTGGTAATGGTTCATTTTTGAAAAAATGAACCATTATAAGTTAAAACATAAAAAAACACTTATTCTAACAAGAATATCCATTATCTAGTATGGTATTCACTCTATTCATCGCTGTATCCTCATCTCAGAACTCAAACTAATAATTAAAAAAGGTTCCCAGATGACAAATAAACAGAACTACACCAATGAACTAAAAACAGCTAAACAATGGTTGGCACTTAAGCAGGAAGATAAACGCTATCCTAGGCAGGGAGAAATCGGCAAGGTTTGCAAGCGTGGCACTTACTATCATTACGATCAAACGATCCCTGTGCGAAGCGAGGCAACTCACCACCTCCTAGCAGGCTTTCTCCCTGTATATGAACAGTATAAAGGTATATCTTATTTCTACTTTGATGAGTGTGAACCGAAAAGAACACCGCGCCAGTGGCGCGAACTTGGTAGGCGAGTTATACCTGGCTCACTCCCTTGCTCCAAAACACGAAGCGGCTTTAACCCAAGCAATGGTGACTCCTTTGAAGTCAGCTATTTTTTACGTTCTGATACGGTGAGAACTTAAAGGCATGAAAAAGGGTAGATTTCTAAAATCTGCCCTCTTAACATCTTGTCGAGAGAATCGCTTCCCTACAAGGAGTAAGACATTACTCGCTGTAAATAAGGGTAGTTTGATTCTTATCAGATACTAGATTAGCGGTTTTTACTCGGCTCACACTGACACACTCTGCCTTAAAAAGGCCAAGCTTGGCTCAAGCCCAAGAGAATCACCAATATTATTTTGAAAACTGCTATCCGTCCAATATGGTCTGATGGACTTACATGTCTTATTAATAGACTCAATCTCATCATTCTTAAAAAACAGCGCTTCAAACCTTACTGACGCTCCCGAAGCTAGTTGTTTAGGCGTCTCATCTAATTCTGGTAGCCCAAGATGCTGCTTCATCAATTCATACTGAAATGGTTCGTTGTTTAAAGCATTAACTAACGAAGTCTGCCCATCATACCTTTCACACACTAGACCAACAGAATTAATAGACTCCTCAATATTAGTAGCGTTTCTAAAATTTATAACGACTCTATCTAACTGATTATCTTGAACATCTACCAGTTCAATGATGGCATGAGCTTTTGTGGGTACTCTTGTATCTTGCCATTTATTATATAAATCAAAAATCGCATTCCCCCCTCCAACTACTGCCAGAATGCCTGTAAACACAAACACTGCATTTTTGAAGAAAGCAGTACGACCAAATTTACTTTGAAGATCATGTTCCATATCACCACCATTGTATATAAATGCAACACACTGTACACTAACACAGCATGTGCATTTACACAGTACTTATTTTAAATTAGGGAGATATCTATGAAGGACTTCTTTAAGTTTTTCAAAGCGGAGTTTGTTCCACTCTATTATTCTGTACTCTTTGATCCAAAGAAGGTGACACGGCTTGTGGAGCTGAATAGAATTTCCTGGAAGCTCACCTTAAGCTTTTACGCCTCTTTACTCATTGCTTCGCTTTTTATTTTTTCACGCATCGTCGATCACCACATAGGGTCAAGCTCTCTATCAGTTTCTGCGATGGCATTTTTTCAGAGTGTTTACGCCCTATTTTTTGCGGGTCTGCTTCATTTCAGCTTCAAAGCTGTTGGAGCGATAAGAGGTAGTCAGCTAAATCTAAAGCTTGTTTTTTTGAATGCAGGAATGCTTTACTTCTTGAATAGCCTGCTTTTGCCATTCCAGATTCAACTCGATACTGGCGGCTCCAAACTATTAGTATTCACAGCCTCGATTCTTGTGTTTACTTGGAGTATGCGTTGCTGGCTGACACTAGCTCGGTTCAATGGTGTGAAAGGTAAAGCTAACCTCGGATTAGCGCTTATTATCTTAATTTTAGCGTTAGTTATTTTTGTAAATTTATCTGAAGTAATCGTGCCTTACTTTGTTGATATAGTGTAAAGCAGAAAGAAATATAGAAATGGCGCCCCCAGTAGGATTCGAACCTACGGCCTCACCCTTAGGAGGGGTGCGCTCTATCCAGCTGAGCTATGGGGGCATAAGATTCATAATATCAGAGCTTTATCTTTAAAAAAACACAAACTCACTGAATGCTTCTCATCTGCTCAAATTTAGAGCACGTATATCTATCAGCATTAATATGAACAACTCATAAAAGTGCTATAAATTTAAAAATACACATAAACAATTGAATTTATTAAATTAATTATATTTACAATGGTAAATACTTAACCCCTCCTAAGGGGAAGGCCGCAGGTTCGACTCCTGCAGGGAGCGCCATATATAAGAAAGGCTAGCCATTGACGATGGCTAGCCTTTTTGCATTTATACTGTTCATGCCGCTATATACCTAATTACAAATAATAAAATCAAAGCCGTTAAACATTTAAGATTTGCAGCTAATTATCTTACTTAGCCATCAGCCTGATTTAATAAGCCTCTTCATATAAAATCAAGCGCACATTAAATATTACGGCATCATAAATATTGACGGTAAATAAGACGGACAATCTTCATCCTATATTACCCAACTTTAATAAGCTTATTTATTTTCAATCAATAATATCGTCATAAAACTAACAGCCGCTTTAATTTACTGAAAACAAATACGCCAAAATATTGACTTCATATGCATGTAATTAATTAAGCTCATCGGATAGTAACCCTATTTTATAAAAATAAAAAAGGAGCCTTATTGGCTCCTTTGGGTATTTTGGGTATTTTGGAAATAACGGATTAGAAATTGATACTCGCGTACAAACCAACTTCATCACCTTGCACATAAGGTGAAATCACGTAGTTACTCATCGAGTAACCCATCTCTGAAACAACATACTGAATGCCAGTTGCAATGGCCGCTCCCACCGCAACATCACGCCAGTAGTGGTGTTTGCTGTCTACTCGCGAATAACCCACTAGCGCAGCAGCAGCGTAGGCTGGTACGCCGTATTCCCAGCCATAACGAAATTGTAGGTATGCCGCACCTTGTGTTGCCGCCGAGGTATGGCCAGATGGGAATGAGTGATCACCACCATTTGGGCGCTCAGCATTAACAGAGAATTTAATAACGTGTGTTGCTACTGCGGTGTATAACGCCCCTTCTGCGAGTTGAAATAAACCTTCAGTATCACCTTTATATAAAGAGATCGCACCAGCTGTAAGAGGAATGCCGAATTGCGCAATATCTGCGTACTTTTGTAGGTTTTTATTATGGGCAGACGCGGAACATGCGGTCGTTGCTAATATAAGGGCAACCACTCCTGACTTTATTTTCATGCTTTACCTTTAAACAATACTCAGCCCTGTAAAATAAACAAGGCACTATCAATGGCATCTCAAAATGAGAAAATAAAAATCTACTGCATAAGCATGAAGTCGTTTGGAGACATTATTTACAAATACAACCGTAGATATCAAACACTGTTTTTTAACAAGTGCAGCGAGATTGTAAGAAGTAAGGAAATGCTTGTCAATGCGTGAATGCTCACAAAAGCATATAAACTACAAATATGTTAATTACATCCAATGTGTCTTTTTGATGAAATAAATTAGCCCTAAAGCAGTTCCTTTTATAACGCAAGCAAAAAAACGCTTATTAATATATGAAAAATATGATCTTAACCTACTATTTATGAGTACCACTGAAACGGCACCAGACCGAGCGTGATGCATGTTGGATAAATCCAAGGGAGATACGATATGAAAAAGATAACTTCGGTATGCGCAGCACTCTTACTTACTGCGAGTTTTGCTACGTCGGCTTACACACTTTCAGGCACACCAGAAGAGATCCCTGAAGGTGCAATGCAATATTGCGCAACATCCAGTAACTTCTGGGTATGTGTCGATAACTATAAGCAACGTAACAACCTATAGTTTGAGAATGTAGTTTGCCGAATATAGTTTAAAGCATAAAAAAACGGGCATAGAGTCAGCTCTATGCCCGTTTGTTTATATATCAGCTTACTTTACGCGTTATGCGTTCGCTTCACGCTCTGCAATAAAAGCAAGTGCTAGCTTGATACGCGCCATTACTCGTTCTTTACCAACAAGTTGCATTACAGCATCAACAGACGGTGACTGACCTTGGCCAGTTACTGCAACACGCAGTGGCATGCCTACTTTACCCATGCCTAACTCTAGATCTTCACATGTTGATTTAATCACATCATGAAGGTTTTCAGTTGTCCATGCATCGTCAGATACCGCTTCAACTTTTGCCAGTGCAAGTTCTAGCGCTTCTTTTGCTACAGGGCGAAGGTGTTTCTTCGCAGCACCCGCTTCAAACTCACTAAAGTCTTGGTAGAAGTAACGCGATTGCTCAGCAAGTTCAATCAGCGTATTACAACGCTCACCCACTAGCTTGATAACATCAGTGATCGCTGGACCGTTCGCAGTATCAATTTCTTTTTGATCTAAGTGCCATTGTAGGTACTTAGCAACGTATTCTGGCTCTGCTGTTTTGATGTAGTGGTTGTTCAACCAAAGTAGCTTGTCAGTATTGAATGCTGATGCAGACTTACTGATAGACTCTAGCGTGAACAAATTGATCATTTCTTCTAATGAGAAGATCTCTTGGTCGCCATGAGACCAGCCTAAACGCACTAAGTAGTTTAACAGTGCCTGTGGCAAGTAGCCGTCATCGCGGTATTGCATCACGCTAACTGCACCGTGGCGTTTAGATAGTTTCGCACCATCATCACCCAGGATCATTGCACAGTGAGCAAACTCAGGTACAGGCGCACCAAGTGCTTCATAGATGTTAATTTGACGAGGGGTGTTGTTGATGTGGTCTTCACCACGAACAACTTGAGTAATACCCATATCCCAGTCATCAACCACAACACAGAAGTTGTACGTTGGGCTGCCGTCAGTACGACGAATGATCAGATCGTCAAGTTCGCTATTTGAAATTTCAATACGACCACGTACTTTATCTTCAAATACTACCGTACCTTCTTTCGGGTTACGGAAGCGGATAACGAATGGTGATGCTTCAGTTGCTGCAGCATTTGCCGCAACAATTTTAGGGTGGTTTGCATCGTAACGCGGCTTAACGCCTGCAGCCATTTGCTCTTCACGTAGTTCGTCTAGTAGCTCTTTCGGGCAGTAACACTTATACGCTTTATCTTCAGCAAGTAGCTGATCGATTAGCTGGTTGTAACGATCAAAACGTTTCGTTTGGTAGTAAGGACCTTCATCCCAATTAAGACCAATCCACTCCATACCTTCAATGATGGCATCGATTGCTTCTTGGGTAGAACGTTCTAGATCGGTATCTTCGATACGTAGAACAAATTCACCGCCTTGCTTTTTCGCAAATAACCATGAGTACAATGCAGTACGGGCACCACCTACGTGCAAAAAGCCTGTTGGGCTTGGTGCAAAACGAGTTTTAATCGTCATTTGATTTACCTTAAAGTGACTAGAGCGACTGACAGCGTTACCGCTATAAGCCCATAATTGGGCGTTATTTTAACACTGTCACTCAATTCTACAATCACCATCCTTTAGCTAATTATCGCTCTATGACTAAGATGACGCCGAGTTAAGATGCATTCTTTAGGTTTTTCATCGCCCACATCATAAAGGCTTGCTGCTCTTGAGCTGATAACTCATGAAAGCCGGCTTCTAAAATTGCTCTTTGCGATGATGCCGAATGTACCGTTTTCGGTTTCACAGAAGGTACTGGAGCCGTTGTGGCATGTTCCATTGAAATAACCGCGATTCCCGAGCCTTTTTGGTTATATTTCCGAACTGCCTTTTCGTAGTTCTTCATCCCTTGCATACCATTGACATGCAATGATTCAAGCTGAAAGGGGAGCATTTCACCTGACGCTGATTTAAGAACAAAACGAGGGTCATTATCAAACTTTTTCGCCTCTTCCATTGTTCTAAATGGCTGATATGAAAGCACGACATCATCGGAAGGGGCATTAAAGCGAAGAATAAAAGGAACGGAGTTGAATTTAGTGCGACGACCGTCTTCAACCACTAATTGCCCCAAGGCAAACAAAACTTGGTTCGTGCCCGCTTTAAGCGTTAATTGGCTTGGCGATGAAAAGATATCCGTCGCAACCTCGTCACCATTAAGCACCAGCGGACCAATTTCTTTATTAAACGTTAGTGTGCTCTCTGCACTCACCTGCCACGAAAGGCATCCCGCTAAAAGGGTTAAGGCAACAATCAACTTTCTCATAAAACCTCCACGGCAAAGGGCGAGATAACCTCGCCCTAGTCATTGTATTATTTAACGTTATTCAGCATGTTAGAACCAGTATTCAACACCAACAGATGCTTCGTTAAAGCTATCTGACTTCCAACGACCGTCATAGCCTTTATCTTTAGCATTAAAGCGATCTAAGTCATTCATCGCATAACGGGCATAAAGCACAGCGTTAGTATCGACAAAGTACATCATTTGTACTGACGTCACGTTATCTTTGGTGTTAGCAATATCTTTACCGTTCACTTCTAAACCAAGGTTTTCTGCATGGGCAATTTTTGCCTGCCACTTATCAAACGTATACGTTAAACCAACTGAGAATGAATCTTCACGTTCTTTGTTATTCAACGTATCATCCGCTTTTGCGATACGGTAGTAACCAAAGTAACCAAGACCGTTAGAGAAACCACCTTGTGCACCTACGAGGTAGGTTTGGTTATCCCAAAACTTACTACCCTCCATCGTGTCGTAGTTCATCTCGTAAGCTAAATCGAACTGCGCCCATCCCCAGTCTCCTTTTACTTGTTGATGCGCTGCCATACCGTGCCAGTAGTTACTAGATGCACGTTCGCTCTCTGTTGCGCCAGCACGATCTTGACCAGCACCTGCCGCGATATCCATGGTAAAACCAGACCACAGCTCATTAGTATCCCAACGGATGGTATCTGATTGACGGTCATTGAAGTTGTTACCACCAATGTTACCGCCCCAATCCCAAACATTACCCATACCCGGGTTTGTTGCAGGCCAGTCAATCAATTCGTAGATAGGTGTTAACACACGACCAAGACGTATTTTACCAATGCTGTCGTGTTCAAAACCAACAAATGTATCACGGCGACCTAGGTAGCCATTACCACCGTTTTCACCTGCAAATGACTCATCAACGTAACCCGATTCAATCTGCCATAAGAAGGTCCAATCTTGCATCTGGTCAAACTGAGCGGTACCACGCCAGCCTAGACGTGATTCGTTATTAAATTGAACACCTTCGTTATTCTTTTCATGATCATAATCGCGGTGCGCTACTTGCATCGCAATCAAACCGTAAATGCTGTGCTCATATTTCGCGCCGCTGTCACTTGCTTGTGCAGGAACAGTTGCGAGTGCAGCTGTCGCAATAGCTGCGCCCAGTAAAGTACGTTTGAAAAATTTACTCATGGAAAAACTCCTAAAAAATATAGCTGAATTCATGTACTTACCTCAGTGGCCGCCGAAGGTTAGCACAATGAAATTTAATGTTTCATATTGAGAACGCAGATAAGACTACAAGCTTTTTTCACCACACAAATATATTGAAAGGAAAAGCTTGAACCCCTTCAAAAAGGCACAAACTAAAAAAACATAAACCATTAAAAATCAACAGCTTGACCAAAAAATATAATTACCACCACAAAAGAACGAAAAACAAATTACGTGCCCTAACTCCCAGCTTGATATGCAATAGAAATGAAACGCACTAAAAAATCAGAACTTTTTACATAGCACACTTATCATTTAGTTTTTTTATGAGTCAAAAAAGTGATCTATATCGAATCCATTTAGATAAAGCTGAACTTATTTCGAGCAAGAAGATTTATAGCAAGCAAGTTCCAAGCTCAATGAGTATTGCTACAGCAGCCTCATTGAGCCACCAGATAATCTAATGAAATATAATGAAAACAGATAAAATAAGAGGATGTGACTGATGTCTGAGTTCACCCGCTCTATCTAGGAATAAACTTTTTTGTCGGCACCAAGCAACGTAAAATCGTGGTACGAATTAACTATGGATGGACAAACGCCCAATCATTGCGTGTCCTTCAGGGAGAAAAGAATGAAGGTAAAACAACTCGCCCTTGCAGCAGCGCTTCTGCCGCTGGCTACATCTGTGCTTGCAGATGTGACTCTTCAATTGCCAGATAATGTACGACTGCTAGCAGTAAATGAGCAAGATCCATCAAAAAATATTACCGATATATTTTTTTCAACGGATGACGAGCTAACATTTGAAAATGGCGAAAACCAAATCGTATACCAAATTGATCAGTATTTTTATAAAGGAGATAAACAAAGTGAACGCTTCCGTTCGTCGCCTTATATACTAACCTTTACTGCAAGCAACACCGCTCTAAAATTAGAAGTACCAAACTTCCGAGGAGTTGTTCAAGCAAATGAATTCAACCATTCAGCGAAAGTAGATGTTCAAACAACGGCAGGAAAAAGCGTCGCATTCAAGCATGATAAGCTTGAATTGAAGGGGCTTTCCATTTCACATGACTACCATGAGTATGTGAAACAATATAATAAATTAGGTGGTCCAGCTGCACTGGCTACAGCTACAGCTACAGTAGCTACTCACAAAGTGAAGCCGATAGCAAAACGACCAAGCGCTGATAACTCCACCCACAATGCAGAGCCGATCAAACAGCAGTTACAGACGCTTTTCAATCAAGCAGATAAAGAGACTAAAAAAGAATTTATTAGCTGGGCAGTACAAAACCTGTAACCGAATATAAAGTTCCTTTTCACAAAGGAACTTTCTCCCTCTCTTCATCTTTCTCCAACTTTGTTTTCACACAACGTAATTACTTCACTCAACAATAAGATAATAACTCCCCTTTTCCTTATTAACTACTACCACATTAACCAAGAACAGATCGAAAAATGGAGGCCTAAGCCTCCATTTTAATAATATCCAGTTTTAATTACGATTTAGAAACCGTATTCAAGACCGACACGAACCACAAAGATATCAGTTTCGTCAATTTTACCTGTTTTATCGTTAGCCGCTTTTAGGTCACGTTGAGCAACACGAACGTAAGGAACAAAACCATTTTTAACATACATTAGCTGACCAGAAATGATGCTATCTTCATCATTCTGCTTAACGCCTGCCGTTTCTGACTCTAAGTTAGCGGTGTAACCTAGTTTGAAGCCCCATGGACCATTCCAGTATTGGCCAATTACAGCGTAAGAAGCTTGCTCTGATTTATCGCCGTTCTGAACTTTACTTTCACCAGCCTTGTATGCGCCTGATAAACCAAAACCAGCAGGCAGTGATGCTTCAAAACCGACTAAGTAACCAAAAGTATCTGCCATTACTGCATCTTTAGCTGCTGTGCCTGGAGTCCATACGCCCTTAGTCGAATCAGTAGGATCTGTGTAGCTCCAAGAACCATCAGTTGCTGCTTTTGCTTCTTCAAGCTGACGATCTGATTCTGTTTCGAATGCCGCATGTAGCGTGATCATTTCAGCAAAGCTATAGTGCGCTGCACCACCAAACCAGTTATTACCTTCAACAGCCTTATCACCACGACCTGTCGCAAGGTTAAAGTTGAAGCCGCCGAATGAAGGTGAATCGTAGCGAGCCATATCACCATGACGATCACGGTTATATTTCACGTCACCGCCCCAGTCCCATGACGCACCAAGACCTGGGTTAGCGTATGGCCAGTCAATCACTTCATACATAGGTGTTAACATACGACCGAAACGTACTTTACCCCAGTCGCCTTTAAGACCAAGGAATGTATCACGGTTACCTAATGTACCGCCTGTACCATCTTCACCTACATAACCAGATTCAACTTGCATGAATACTTCAACATTATCGAACATCTCTTTACCAGCACGGAAACCGATACGAGATTCATTTTCGTAGTCATAGCCTGTTGCAGTATCTTCGCCATTTTTAGTAATGTCGTAGTTAACAATCGAAATTGCTGCTACACCGTATACTTCAACGCTAAAATCATTATTTTGACCGATTTCGTAAGCGTTTGCTGACATTGAAGCCATTGCAGCAGCTGCTACAGCAACACCAAGAACTGAACGTTTGAATACATTTTCCATGGAATAACTCCTAAATATACTAGCTGTTTACTTGAGCCTGAAAAGGTTGGCCGCCGAAGGCATCAAGTAACTCTCCCAATATGTAAGCTAAATTTCTAAAATCAGCTAAATCATATTTTTTTAGTTTATGAACGTCTCCGCTCACTTCAGTAACTAGACTACTTTCGCAGCGCAAAACATCAATTAGAACTTAATTTATTGTTTAAAAAATATGACTCAGTGCAAACTTTGCGCCTAACAGTGATCCACTTCAAATCTTTCCTTATTTCATTATCAATAAAGAGTATTCCCCTTTAAATACAACACCTTAAAAACATAAAAAAACATCAAACGTGAGAAGGCACGTAAAAACGTTATTACGTTGAAATCACTTGCACAGTAAAGATCGCTTTGATCACAGATCCTAATTACCCGCGAAAAACAGGTGAGGAATATCACCATTCCTCCCCTTTTTTAGTCATAAACGAAACAATAAGGATGGCTTGATGGTGATGAAATGAGGACGTTTTGGGTGAGAATATTTTTTATAGTGCGCTACAAAAAACAACGCGTACCGTGATGTTAATCAGGTACGCGCATAAGAATGGTTTTTTATTCAATTCTTTAATTATTTTAACGAAAATTAACGTTGTGTAAAATCGACTAAGGCTTGTTCATCCCAGATTTCGATACCAAGCTCTTGCGCCTTAGCCAATTTAGAACCAGCGGCTTCACCCGCAACCAATAGGTCAGTTTTTTTAGATACACTACCTGTGACTTTAGCGCCCATAGATTGCAGTAGCTCTTTGGCTTCTGAGCGGCCGAGTTGCGACAAACTTCCCGTTAACACCACGGTTTTGCCTTCTAAAGGTCGTTCAACGCCTTCTTCTGGCTTATCTATCGCTGGCCACTCGATACCCACTTGCAGCAAATCATCGATAACATCGGTATTGTGTTGCTCACGGAAGAAGTTGTAGATGTGTTCGGCCACAATGTCACCCACATCGCTCACTTCAATGAGCTGCTCTTTAGTTGCAACTTTTATCGCCTCTAATGTTTCAAAGTGATTGGCTAAGTTTGCCGCCGTTGCTTCACCCACTTCACGGATACCTAACGAATACAAAAATCGAGGTAAGGTCGTGACTTTTGAAGCAGCCAGTGAATCAACTAATTTCTGTGCCGATTTAGGGCCCATACGCTCTAAAACCGTTACCACACCGGCTGATAACTTAAATAGCTCCGCTGGCGTTGCGACCATTTCACGATCAACCAGTTGTTCGATCACTTTTTCGCCACAGCCATCCACGTCTAACGCTTTACGAGACACAAAATGCTTCAACGCCTCTTTACGTTGAGCTTGGCAAAATAAACCGCCTGAACAGCGTGAGACTGCTTCCCCTTCAACACGCTCAACGCGCGAACCGCACACAGGGCAATCCGTTGGGAAGGTAATAAGTTTTGCATCATTAGGGCGACGCGATTCAACCACTGAGACAATCTGCGGAATCACATCCCCAGCCCGACGAATAATGACGGTATCACCTATCATGACACCTAAACGCGCGACTTCATCGGCATTATGCAGCGTGGCATTGCTTACGGTAACACCGCCAACAAAGACAGGGGCTAATTTAGCCACAGGGGTAACTGCACCTGTACGACCAACTTGGAACTCAACATTATTCAGCAGGGTCATTTCTTCTTGCGCAGGAAACTTATATGCAATCGCCCAACGCGGTGCGCGAGCAACAAAGCCTAAACGCTCTTGCAGGCTAATGGTGTCGACTTTAAATACCACCCCATCAATTTCATAAGGCAGCGATTCACGACGCTCACCTATTTCTTGGTAATACGCGATAACAGCTTGAATACTCTCTAGCGGACGAATTTCAGGGCACATAGGTAACCCCCAGCCTTTAAGTTGTAGCAAACGTTCATACTGACTAGGCGCAAGCTCTTGCCCTTCGACGACCCCGACAGAGTACGCATAAAAGCTCAGTGGACGAGAGGCGGTAATTTTTGAATCTAATTGGCGCAAGCTGCCCGCAGCGGCATTGCGAGGGTTAGCAAATGTCTTTTCACCTTTCTTTAAAGCGCGCTCGTTAAGTGCATCAAAACCGGCTTTAGGCATAAACACTTCACCACGTACTTCCAGTCGTGCAGGCCAGTCGTCACCACGTAATTTCAGTGGGATCGAGCGGATAGTACGGACATTCGTTGTAATGTTCTCACCGGTCGTACCATCACCACGTGTCGCCGCTTGGGTCAACACGCCATTTTCATACATTAGACTAACCGCTAGGCCATCAAGCTTAGGTTCACCACAAAAAGTTACCTGTTGCTCAGAAGGCAAACGATCTAATAACCTTTTTTCAAACGCTTGGAGTTCTTCATCGTTAAATGCGTTATCCAGCGATAACATAGGCAGTTCATGCTTTATCTGGCTAAAACCATCTAATGGCGTCCCACCTACTCGCTGACTTGGAGAGTCGTTCGTTACCCACTCTGGGTGCTCGGTTTCAATCGCAAGCAGCTGTTGCATCAAACGATCATATTCAGCATCTGGGATCTCTGGGTTATCTTCTACATAGTAACGATACCCGTGATAAGTAAGCTGTTGACGCAACTCAGTTAGCTGCTGCTGAATATCAAGACTCATGGCTAATCCTATTCACTCACACTGTTATCAAGCTGCGGACAAGCGCAGACCTGTTTAATACACAAAAAAGCGGGCTCCCTGAGGAGCCCGTCATAAACTATTGGGGTAACACTCAAGTCACTAACCTTGGGTGTAGAACTTCGCTTTCTCACGGTATTCTGAGATCCGATAAGGCGTGATCATATTACGCTCTTGATCGAGTACATCGGCACTTAACTCATCCGCAATTTGCTGAACCGTTTGCAACATCATATTGAAGTTCAAATCAGCACGGCCGTGGCATGGCAGCATTAGGTAGAAGGCAATACCAGGGGTTTCGAAGTTTTCGATATCCTGCTGTGGGAAATTACCAGGCTGTACCATGTTGGTCACAGAGAAAATAACAGGCTCTAAACCCGCTTTATCTGCATGACGGTGATAAACCGAGTTCTCACCAAAAATTAAACCATTTTGCTCAAGACTATTGAATAATTTCATGCCTCGAAGTAATTCACCCTTACGCGCATGAATATTTAAAGCGATGTAAGAGCGCTCTAGTGGCGCAGGCTCAGGTATAGTAACTTCTGGCTCAGGCTCAACCACGTTTTCAACTGGCTGTTCAACAACAGTTTCTTCAACAACGGGCTCAGGTGAAGGTTCTAGAACGGGAGCTTCTTGCTGTGGTGCAACTTGAGCTGCAATTTCAGTCTCAGAAACAATCACAGTGTTGGTATCTAGCGCGGGCTCTGCAACAGCATCTGGTGAAGTATCAATAGCCGTAGTTGTCGCTGTAACAGGCTGAGCAATAGGCGCTGGTTGGCTATTTTCGACCGGTTGCTGCTGAATCACATCCGCAGAACCCGTCACAATATCAAGGTTGCCTAAACCTGGCTCATTGTCTTTATTTGCTTTGGGGGTGGCTGGCTGCGAGGTTACTGGTTGCTGAGCGGGTTGAGGCGCAATATGTTGGTTATGCGTCGTCACTTCAGGCTCAGTTGCCTGAACCTGTTGCACTGGTGCAGGCTGTACTGCGGCTTGTTGAGCAGGGGCAGGCTGTGGCGCGACGGTTTGACTTGCAACTTGAGATGCAGGTGTGAGCGTCGCCTGCGGAGCAACTTCCGTAAATTCAGGAGCGGATTTCGCAGACATCACAGGAAGATCATTGGCATTACTATGGTGACTGACTGCCGGTGCAGGTGTGTCTAACAAAGGGTCGGCTTCGATTTTGTCACCGAAGTTAACCGAGCCAGCTTTGGCAGGTTCCGACTGGAAATAAGGTGCAGATTCTTCCGTTTCGAAACCTTTAACGCGAACAGCGCCGACACCATCTTGATCAAAACCTTCATTATCAAGCGACTTTTGACCATCAAGTTTACCCACTGGCTTTGGTTTATCACCAAACTTAGTCGGTTTTTCTTTTCGACTTGTCCAAAGGCCATGCAACAATAGCGCGGAGATCATCAGCGCACCAACAATAATAAGAACCAGACGCAATTCCTGCATACAATACTCTGAAATTAGCTTGTTAACCCAATCGGGGTAACGTGTTAAACATGTATTCGCTAGACCTAAGTAATACCATACTCAGAGACTAACTCAATCCAACATTACGTATTAGCACACTGACATTGACAGAGCGTAATAAAGATCACAACTTATTACTTTAAGCTTTACCTTTCCGTCAGTCTGGCAACCCAATGACTGAGGTAAAGAATACATGCTGGTTGCTTTACTCTACCAAAACTCACTAAATAATGAGAACTTCTAACCGTAGAATCATCAAATATCGTGCCTTTGAGCGCACTTTTGGTTATTTTTCAAGCTAAGTGGTGGGTTGGTATTTAGCGATAGGCGCTAACAAAAGATCGAATATTTGCTTATCAGCGCTACTCCTCGTTAACATGTTGTTTGGCTCAACCTCTTTTGTTTCTTTCACAATGACGAGCCTCAACAGGAGCAGATATGCAAACACACTCACCAATTAAAGACCCTATCAGCGGTGCGGGCTATTTCTTTCGCGGATTATCGCTGGCATTAGAGCCAGGTACTCGCCGTTTTGTCCTGATGCCCCTTTTGGTCAACATCATTCTATTTGGTAGTGCTTTTGGTTTTGTCCTTTCTCAACTCGACCAGTGGATTACTGGGTGGCTAGCGATGTTACCAGAATGGTTAGACTGGTTAAGCTACTTGCTTTGGCCTTTGCTTGCTATTGCGACTTTAGTAACTTTCTCTTATCTCTTTAGTACCATAGCCAACTGGATTGCCGCCCCCTTTAACGGCCTATTAGCGGAACAATTAGAAGCCAAGCTAACGGGCGAGAAGTTGCCTGATGCCAGCGTAAAAGACTTACTTAAAGATGTTCCTCGCATCATGCACCGCGAATGGATAAAGCTAAAGTACTACCTTCCTAAGGCGCTGGGGTTACTGATTTTATTGTGGATCCCAGCTATAGGTCAGACAGTTGGCCCTGTGCTGTGGTTCCTCTTCAGCGCGTGGATGATGACAATTCAATACGCCGACTACCCGTTTGATAATCATAAAGTGCCCTTCGTATCGATGCGCGATGCCCTAAAAGTTAAACGCGGTAAATCATTAAGTTTTGGTAGCCTAGTGATGCTATTTACCATGACCCCTATTCTCAATTTGTTTGTAATGCCTATTGCCGTATGTGGTGCCACTGCAATGTGGGTTGATCATTACCGTAAAGACTACCGTTAAGTCAGCGCAGCTAATTTCAAAGAGCGATGGATCGTTATACTTTTTATAACAATAAGATATAACGATTTATTCCTTTGCAAATACGGCAACAAGGTTATGCTTAATGTGTCTTAAGTTGAAACCTGTTACGAAGGAACGGCACTCATGAGCAAAATTTACGAAGATAACACGCTTACTATTGGCAACACTCCACTGGTTCGCTTGAATCGTGTCAGTAATGGCAAGGTGTTAGCAAAAATTGAAGCACGCAACCCTAGCTTCAGTGTGAAATGCCGTATCGGCGCAAACATGATTTGGGATGCAGAGAAAAAAGGTACCCTAAAAGAAGGTATTGAGCTGGTAGAGCCTACCTCTGGTAATACAGGTATTGCCCTTGCGTACGTTGCAGCTGCGCGAGGCTATAAACTCACGCTAACTATGCCTGAAAGCATGAGCCTAGAACGCCGTAAGCTACTCAAAGCCCTTGGTGCAAACCTCGTACTAACAGAGGCAGCTAAAGGCATGAAAGGGGCGATTGAAAAAGCCGAAGAAATTGTTGCCTCAAACCCGAGCCACTACCTATTGCTTCAGCAATTCAATAACCCTGCCAACCCAGAAATTCATGAGAAAACCACAGGCCCAGAGATCTGGGACGCCACCGATGGTGAAATTGATGTCTTTGTTTCTGGTGTAGGTACGGGTGGTACGCTAACGGGCGTGAGTCGCTTCATTAAGCAAACCAAAGGTAAAGCAATTACAACCGTTGCCGTTGAGCCAAGTGAATCACCTGTGATTACTCAAGTACTTAATGGCGATGCGGTTCAACCGGCACCTCATAAAATCCAAGGGATTGGCGCAGGATTCATTCCTGGCAACCTTGAATTAGACCTTATTGACGAAGTTGAGCTTGTAAGTTCAGACGATGCGATTGAAATGGCGCAACGCCTTATGAAAGAAGAAGGTATTCTGGCGGGTATTTCATCAGGTGCGGCGGTTGTCGCTGCCAATAACATCGCTTCGCGTCCAGAATATGCAGATAAAAATATCGTTGTGATCCTACCTAGTTCAGGTGAGCGATACCTATCGACAGCATTATTTGCGGGTATCTTCACAGAAAAAGAAACCCAACAGTGATCACACTTTTAAGTGAATCATGACAGTTTGTTGACGAAAAAAGCCCCCTCGAGGGGCTTTTTTGTTGCTTTTTAAACGCGGTTTTACTATAAAACCGATGCGTTTTATTTTTAGCATCAAAATAAAAGGACACAAAACAGTCCATTTGATGTGACCAAGGCAAAATAACTCATCAAACTTTGACTTGGATTAAGCAATTATGACGCGCAGTTGGTTAATTTATTCATCGAGATAAACAAACCATCTCAGTCACTATAAGCTAAAATATTTTTACGCAAAGATTACATAATATTTCAAATATCGGGGTGAAAAATGTATCAGAAGCAAGTTGAAATCACTGCAGAAAACGGCCTACACACTCGTCCAGCAGCGCAATTCGTAAAAGAAGCGAAAGCATTCGACGCTGACATTACAGTTACTTCTAACGGTAAAAGCGCAAGCGCGAAAAGCCTATTCAAACTACAAACTCTAGGCCTAGTAAAAGGTACTTTAGTAACAATTTCTGCTGAAGGCGCACAAGCTCAAGAAGCAGTTGACCACCTTGTTGCTCTAATGGATACACTGCACTAAGTTGCAAGTAATTCGTTAAGTCCCTAGTTTTTATAGAACAAATTAAGGTAAGGTTATGATTTCAGGTATCCTGGCATCTCCTGGTATTGCTTTTGGTAAAGCACTACTACTGCAAGAAGACGAGATTGTCCTAAACAAATCTTCAATCCCTGCAGACCAGATCGAAAACGAAATTCAACGTTTCTTCGACGCTCGAAAAAAATCTGCTGAGCAACTAGAAGTAATCAAAGAAAAAGCACGTGTCACCTTTGGTGAAGAGAAAGAAGCGATCTTTGAAGGTCACATCATGTTGCTTGAAGATGAGGAGCTTGAAGAAGAAATCATAGCCTTCATTAAAGAAAACAACGCATCAGCTGATTTCGCGATTCACTCTATCATTGAAGAGCAAGCGGTAACGCTAGAATCACTAGATGACGAATACCTAAAAGAACGTGCAACAGATATCCGTGATATCGGTACACGTTTTGTTAAAAACGCACTAGGCATTAACGTTGTTAACCTAAGCGCGATCAACGAGGAAGTTATCCTTGTTGCTAACGACTTAACACCATCTGAAACAGCACAAATTAACCTTGATTACGTGCTAGGTTTCATCACAGACATCGGTGGTCGTACATCTCACACTTCTATCATGGCGCGTTCACTAGAGCTTCCAGCTATCGTTGGTACTAACGATATTACAGCTAAAGTGCAAAACGGCGACATGCTAATGCTAGACGGTATCAATAACAAAATTGTTATCAACCCTTCTGAAGACGAACTAGCGCAATTCAAAGCAACTCGCGACGAATACCTAGCTGAAAAAGAAGAACTAGCAAAACTGAAAGATCTACCTGCTATCACGCTTGACGGCAAGCAAGTAGAGGTTTGCGGTAACATTGGTACAGTTAAAGACTGTGACGGCGTTAACCGTAACGGCGGTGAAGGCGTTGGTCTGTACCGTACAGAATTCCTATTTATGGACCGTGATGCACTTCCGACAGAAGAAGAGCAATACGTAGCTTACAAAGACGTTGCTGAAGCTATGCACGGTGAATCAGTGATTATCCGTACTATGGATATCGGTGGTGATAAAGATCTTCCTTACCTAGATCTTCCTAAAGAAATGAACCCATTCTTGGGTTGGCGTGCAATTCGCATCAGCTTAGACCGTCGTCAAATTCTTCGCGACCAACTACGTGCTATTCTACGTGCATCGGCTCACGGTAAAATCCGTATCATGTTCCCAATGATTATCTCTGTTGAGGAAATCCGCGAACTGAAAGCCGCAATCGAAGAATACAAAGTAGAGTTACGCGCTGAAGAACTTGCGTTTGACGAAGACATCGAAATCGGTGTTATGGTTGAAACGCCAGCAGCAGCTGCAATTGCACACCACTTAGCAAAAGAAGTTGCCTTCTTTAGCATTGGTACAAACGACTTAACCCAGTATACTTTAGCAGTTGACCGTGGTAACGAGATGATTTCTCACCTTTACAACCCACTATCACCTGCAGTACTTACCGTGATCAAGCAAGTTATCGATGCTTCTCACAAAGAAGGTAAGTGGACAGGTATGTGTGGTGAGCTAGCAGGTGATGAGCGTGCAACCCTACTTCTTCTTGGTATGGGTCTAGACGAGTTCAGCATGAGTGCTATTTCGATTCCTCGCATCAAGAAAGTTATCCGTAACGCTAACTTTGCTGATGTAAAAGCAATGGCTGAGCATGCACTTGCTCTACCTACTGCGGCTGAGATCGAAGCCCACGTAGAAAAATTCATCGCAGAAAAGACCATGTGCTAATAGAATAGTCACAGGTAAAATAACAACGCTTAGGAGCAACAATATGGGTCTGTTTGACAAACTAAAGAAGCTGGTTTCTGACGATAGCAGCGAAGCTGGTGCAATTGAAATCATTGCTCCACTATCTGGCGAAATCGTAAACATCGAAGACGTGCCAGATGTAGTATTTGCAGAAAAAATCGTTGGTGACGGTATCGCTATCAAACCTGCTGGCAACAAGATGGTTGCACCAGTAAACGGTACTATCGGTAAAATTTTCGAAACTAACCACGCTTTCTCTATCGAATCTGACGACGGCATCGAGCTTTTCGTTCACTTCGGTATCGATACTGTTGAACTTAAAGGTGAAGGCTTTACTCGCATCGCTGAAGAAGGTCAATCTGTTAAAGTTGGCGACACTATCATCGAATTCGATCTAGCGCTTCTTGAAGAGAAAGCTAAATCAACTCTAACGCCTGTTGTTATTTCTAACATGGACGAAATCAAAGAGTTGAACAAGCTATCTGGTGCGACAACTGTGGGTGAAACTCCAGTTCTACGCATCAAGAAATAAGATTGTTTAAATCTTAAATAAAAACGCCACCTTCGGGTGGCGTTTTTGTTTCTGAGCTATGCTCAAATACATTGCAGATACAAAAAAGCGAAGCTACTTATCCAAATAGGTATCAGTATCTTCGCTTCTTACATTGCTCTGCCAGTCTAACGACGAGACCTCCTCGTTACACTAAGCAACTCACAACTATAAACCTGCTAGCATTTCTGCTGATGGTGCAAAGAAATAAGCACCGGTTACCGCAGAAGTAAAACGTAGCATTTGGTCTGTTTTACCGTCTGTTTTACCGTACATACTCTCTAGCATCGCTTTAAAGTTGTGCTGAGTATGACAGTAAGCAATAAACAGTAAACCATGATCGCCAGTTACAGAGCCGTAAGGTAGGCTGTGGCGAACAATTTTAAGCCCTTTACCTTCTTCTTTAATATCTACACGGCCAACGTGAGACTGAGCAGGTACATCGTCTAGCTCAATAGAATCAGGTTTGGTACGGCCAATCACTTTTTCCTGTGCCGCAATGTTCAAGCGACTCCAAGCTGGTAGATTGTGGACAAAACGCTGTACCATCACAAAACTACCACCAGCAAAATCGCCCTCTTTAATCAAAGCGACATCTTGGCGTGCTTCATCAGTTTTCGGGTTTTCAGTACCATCGATAAAATCAGTCATATCACGAGAATCGAGGTATTTGAATCCGTAAGTTTCATCCATCACTTCCACATCAGCGGCGATAGGTGATAGGAACTGACGTAGTAGGTAAAAGTTAAGGTCATGACGGCTTGCATTTACATGTAGCAAAATATCGCCGCCTGTTGCTGGCGCGACAATATCTCCTTGTCCTAACACTTCAAAGTCATCAAAGTTTTCAGGGCAACCTCGATCAAGCGATGTCCAAAAAGCTTTACCAAACGCCACGCTTGCACGTAAGTTTGCATCAATCTGTTGTGTATTCAGGCTTTCAACAACAGAATGAAGGCGTTGACATTGCTCAAGTACAGCTTGTTTGTCACCAATCACTTTCATGACAACATACAGCGCAAATGGGCCTGCATCTGGGATTATTGCAGGCTGAGCGATAGACATATTAATCTCCCGAATATTTATAACTAAGACATTCTTAATTGTTGATTATAAAGCCAATTATCAATAACTTCTAGAACACAGTCAGCCATCACATTGGCAGTGATAAAACCTTTACATGAATGACTGGTTTTACATATATTACTCACGGCTTTCTAACAACTAACGATGTTTCATATTTTGAACCACATTCAAACTACCATATTACTCTTACTAGCCATATTTACTAGCGCAAGCTACGGTGCAACCGAAACTGTTACTTTACAGTTACGCTGGTTGCACCAAGCCGAGTTTGCGGGATTTTATATGGCAAAAGAACGTGGTTTCTACCAAGATGCGGGACTTAATGTTGTTATTGAGCCAGGGGGAAAGGGCAAGAGCGCTTTGGGCTCGGTGTTAGCTCATGAGGCCGATTTTGGCGTGGGTAACACTGAGGTGCTGGTTGCTTATAGCCAAGGCTTACCACTTGTTGCACTAGCGAATATTTATCAGCGCTCCCCTTCTGTCTTAATCACCAAAACTGACCAACAGATCAGCTCGATTAAACAGTTGGTAGATAAGCGAATTATGATGTTTAGTGGCAATGAAGACGCTGAGATTATTGCCATGCTGACCAAAAATGGGGTGGGCATTAATGATTTTCAGCAAATAAAAACCACAACTAACATCAACGATTTAATCACAAATAGAGTGGATGCCTATAGTGGCTATCTTACCAATGAACCTTTCTTATTAAATCAGCAGGCGATAGAAACAACTATCTTTGATCCTACCGACTATGGCGTGTATTTTTATAGTGACATCATTTTCACGCACCAAGATCTTGTTACTAAGCGCCCACATGTTGTTACAGCCTTTCGCACTGCCAGCTTAAAAGGTTGGGAATATGCCCTTAATAACCCCTCCGAAACACTAGATGTATTGGAGACATACAATACAGGCAAAAGTCGCGCTTTCTTATACAGTGAGCTGCTAGCCAGTAAGTCAATGATCATGCCTGAACTGGTCGAGCTGGGCCACATGAACCTATCGCGCTGGCAATATATCGCCGATGAGCTATATCAGCTTGATATTATCCCTTCGACCCACATCGACGCGCAGTTCATTTTTCCTCTGCAAGAACAAAATCCTCCCCATTCGCTTGAGCCGTGGCTTGAGGTTGTCACAGTACTTTTTATCATCTGCTTAGCCGCTGTTGGGTATTACTCGTGGATCAATCATAAGCTCAAGCAAGAGATCAATAGGCGTATCCAATCAGAGAAAAAAGCAGAAACAATCGCTCGTAAGGACATGCTTACTGGTGTCGCCAATCGATACGCATTAATAGAAACGCTACATAAAACTATTAATAACAAAGCCATTCAACAATCGCCGCCCGCCTTGCTCTTTATCGATCTCGACAACTTCAAAAACGTCAATGATAGCTTTGGTCATCAAACCGGTGATCGAGTGTTACAACAGTTTTGCTTCAGAATTAACGGTTTATTGCGAGGCTCTGCGTTTTTTGCTCGCTTAGCGGGTGATGAATTTATCATATTAATGACCAAATCAAGCGCTGATGACGCCGATAAGTTAATCGCTAAAATCACGGAGCAAGCTGAAAAACCTTTTATTATCGGAGGTAACACCGTATCCATAGGTGCCAGTATTGGGGTGACCTATTACCGTGATGGTGACACACCTGAGTATTTTCTTTCACGTGCTGACAGCCAGATGTATGGCAATAAAAAACGCTCCCGTCAGGAGCGCTTTGAAGAAGCAATTTAGGCGCGAGTAAGCGCTTTATACCGATGTCACTTCAATCTGTAATTTCACTTGCTGATTGGCGCTGTCATCAATAGATTCAAACGATGCAGGTGCATTCAACCCAGTTGATAAGGTTGGTGCAATAATCGTTCTCCAACCGCCATCATCTAAGCGCTCTTGCACTTTAAAGGCAATCTTCAACTCTTCAGCCGATACTTCCAATAGCTCAGCACTACCAACAAGTTCTCTACGTGTTGTGCCTTGGTCATCTGTATCAAAAAATACGGTTTCTTCACCCGGTAACAGGGACAGTGATGTATTAACGGTTTGCTTACTGTCTGCACCCGTTAATTCAAAATTCACATCTAATAGCCAGTCAGCCATTGCTAACGGACTTAATAATGCACTGAAAAGGACAAGCCCTTTGCTCCATTCATTCATTTGCTTTACCTCTCTACAGGTTTATCGGCAAAAGTATTCTTCACACGCGTGCTTCTGAGCAAATACATAGTGAGCCAAGCCGTGATAACAATCATCACACCATTTGGCCAACTAAACACACCCTGTGTCATGAACAAGTGATACGTTTGCAATAAACAATCTGACAAATAAGCGGCGAGTAATAATAGTTTTCCGTGCCGCCATATATAACTGCTTATTTTATTATGCTTATGTCTTTGTCCGCTTAGCCAAGCTAACAGTAGGCTTGGTAACCCTAACAGCAGACCAACATAGAGGCTTTCTTTTAATGGATAGAATAGAGTGAGCAGCTGTGATCCTTGCTGACGACTGGCTCCTGCCATCACAAACACAATCCAAGCTTTAGCACTGAACGCTAGAGCTAACCATAACATTGGGGAAGGCTTTAATAACCCATGCTCATCATAAGCACTAAATGAATACCGCAAAATTACTCCTACTTACCACGGGTGTCTTTCTATACCTATGTCTAAGCTATGGTGGCGCGGTGCTCTATATTCAACCCAACATTAAGTTTGTCGTAGCACCTTAAATTATCCAGTACAAATAAAAACCTTACTTTTGCAATTCTGTGGGGCATCGCACTCTTTCACTGAATAAGTTGTAGCTTAGATCACAGATTTTGAGTAAAACTTTCAATAAAAATGAATTTTAGACATAAGTAACAGATTTATAATTTAAGAATAAAACACAAACCGATTACCAACATAGCACTTTAAATTCATACACTTAGAAAAACAATCATTCAAATTAACAGAAATTACACCGGCATTAATTTGTTGAAACTTTCTTACATAATCACAAAATATTCTCTAATGTCCAGCGTCCCCCTATCCCATGAAAATTCACGTATAATTGCGTTTATGAAAACTAACAGCATGGATTTCAATGAATAACGCAAAGCAACGCCACACACCGTCGCAAGAAACCCAAGATGAAGCCTTAAAAATTGCCCGTGCGACACAAAAGACAGGCCAAACCAAAGAGCAGACTAAATTAATTGCTCAAGGTATCCAGAAAGGCATAGAGCAGTATAAAAAACAGCAAAAGTCTAAAGCTCGCGAACGCGATAAGTTGAGAAAAAAGCAGGTTAAAAGTAATAATACGTCAGAAGTAAAAACAGAAGAGACTTCAACAACACAGGTTGAATATAAGCAACATTGGCTACCTTGGGTATTACTGCTTGCCTCATGGGGTGTATTTGGTTTCTATCTGCTAGGGTAATATCAAGAAGTTAGCGCTAACGCTGTATATCTACTCTAATCGCGTTTCGTTAGTCAATGTCACGACAAGGATCAGTATGAAAAAGAACGCAGTTCTATTCCCTCTGCTCGCAGTCACAGTATTACTGCAAGCTTGCTCTAATGCCGATAGCATCAACATAGATAACCGTACTGGCTTACCTTGCAACGATAAGCCTAATTGTGTCTCGACCTCTGATGAGCGCGCTGAGTACCAATTAGAGGCATTTAACCTGTCAGAAGCGGGCAGCAGCAATTGGCCGCAGATTGAAGAAATTGCTTTAGCCTTGCCAGGGGCTCGATTAGGCGCACGATCTCAGCAGTATATTCGCGTCGAATGTGTCAGCAGCGTATTTAAGTTTGTTGATGATTTTGAAATTCACCAAGTAGGTAGCCAGCTACAAGTTCGCTCAGAGTCCCGGACGGGCTACTCTGATTTTGGCGTTAACCGTGAACGTGCTGATACATTTAGAGAGCAATTACGCCAAGCGAAGCTGCTTATCGATTAGGGGGCGTACTTGCTGATACCGCCCCATTCGATGCAGAGCATTTATTTATTAGACAGGTTTAGCAAAAACAGATTTATCAAAAACGGGTTGGTAATAATTCTCATTTAGATCTATAGTATTTCCATCAACATATTTAGATGGAGCTCATCATGGATCGACCAACATTTCTTGTTTTTAGCTTTATTGGTTTACTCCTAATGGCGATGCTGCATCTAGGCGAAATTTGGCTTAACCATGACGCCTTGAATGTGGCGCATTTCATTTTAGCGTGGCTACCGCTTTATACCGTCTGGATTATGCTTCTTGTTATTGGGCTGTTTAAGCGTATATCTACCACACAACCACCCCATGTTCACCCATAATGGCAGCCATAAAAAAACCACGCCAAATGACGTGGTTTTATAAGCAGATACTATGCTATCAAGCGTTCTTATCTTTACCTAAAGACAACAACCAAATTGAGATAGCGGCAACCACAGCAAAGCCAGATAAGATGATTACAGGCATTGCGGCATAACCAAGTACGTGCCAGATAATCGACTCTAAAGTACTCATTGCTATTTACCCCTTAGTTATTACCAGCCTTCAACATCTTTCATGTCAGGCAGTTTATGTGCAATACCTTTGTGACAGTCTACACATGTTTTATCGCCTGAAGCCAATGCGGTCGAGTGCTGTTTAACACTGCGAGGGCCTTGCTCTGAGAAGTCCATGTAATCGAAGTTATGACAGTTACGACACTCTTGCGAGTCGTTATCTTTCATACGTTTCCATTCACGGTGAGCCAAGTGGCCTCGACGCGCTTGGAATTTTTCTTCGGTACCTATGGTGCCCATCGCAAAAGCAACAAGTTCTTTTGATGCCTGTACTTTACGAACAATTTTATCCGTCCAATTATGTGGTACGTGACAGTCAGAACAAATGGCACGTACGCCCGAACGGTTAGAGTAGTGAATGGTTTCGCGGATCTCTTTAACGATCGGCGCGTGACAACCAGAACAGAACTCTTCGGTGTTTGTCGCTTCCATGCCGGTGTTAAACGCGCCCCAGAAAGCTAAACCACCAATAAAACCCATAAACAACACTAAACCAACAGCCACCTTACTTGGTGATGTCATTCGGCGCCAAAACGCCTTTAATATGTTCATAAATGCCCCTTTTATTCCACGCTGTCGCGTAATGCATCAACACGCTCAAAGGTGTTGCCAACTAAAGGCTTAGCATCAGCTTGGGGAACGTGGCACTGCTGACAAAAGTAACGACGAGGCGATACATCTGAAAGTACTTGGCCTTCACGGGTCTCATAGTGGGTTACACTAATTTTTGTTGCGCCCATTTCTTTTGCATTCTTCCAGCTATGACACGATAAACATTTATTCGCATTTAGTGATACTTCGTAGTTGCGAATAGTATGTGGAATAAGTGGTGGCTGATAAACGTAATCGCTATCGATGACACCTTGGTCACGCGGATAACGCTTAAAATCATCAGCAGGACGTGTTGTTTCAAGTTCACTTGCACCGCGAAGTGATTCCACTCCGCCAATACCGCGCTCAAACTGAGCATCGTTACTGTGCGCAATACCTGTGAAAAAAAGCCCTACCGTCATAAGGGCAAGCATTAATCGTTTCATTCTTTTCTCCGCCTATAATGGCTAAATTTGAGGCTAATCTCCTGCCCCTTTTGCAAGGAGCAGGATTGGCTTATCAATTACGCGACTTTAGTAATCTTAATTGGACACTTCTTGAAGTCTGTCTGTTTAGACAGCGGGTCAGTTGCATCTAGAATCAATTTGTTAACCAAAATACGTGCATCAAAGAACGGTACGAAAACCAAGCCAACTGGCGGACGGTTACGACCTCGCGTTTCAACGCGACAACGAACTTCACCACGACGAGAAGCAAGGTTCACTTCATCACCACGGCGTAGACCGCGTGCTTGTGCATCATCTGGGTGGATGTAACACACTGCATCAGGTACAGCTTTGTAAAGCTCAGGAACACGACGTGTCATCGTACCTGTGTGCCAGTGCTCAAGAACACGGCCAGTACATAGCCACATGTCGTACTCTTTGTCTGGCATTTCTGGTGCAGGCTCAAACGGTGCGAAAATGATAAGCGCTTTACCATCGGGTTTACCGTAGAAACGGAAGCCTTCACCAGCAGGTACATATGGATCTGAACCTTCAGCAAAACGCCATTGTGTTTCTTTACCATCAACAACCGGCCAACGTAGACCGCGAACTTGGTGATAAACATCGTACGGTGCTAAGTCATGCCCATGGTCACGACCAAACATCGCGTACTCTTCAAACAAGCCTTTCTGTAGGTAATAGCCTTGTGCTTTCGCATCATCGTTCAGCTCTTGCGCTTCAGATAGCGGGAACTTATCGACTTGACCATTACGGAACAGTACTTCGTACATGGTTTTACCACGGTATTCAGGTTTCTGAGCAAGTAGCTCTTCGCCCCACACTTCTTCAATTTTGAAGCGCTTAGAGAATTCCATTAGCTGCCAAAGGTCAGATTTCGCATCACCTTGTGCTTCAACTTGTTGGTACCAAGCTTGTGTACGACGCTCTGCGTTACCGTAAGCACCTTCTTTTTCTACCCACATTGCTGTTGGTAAGATCAAGTCAGACGCTTGTGCTGTTGCTGTTGGGTATGGGTCAGAACATACGATGAAGTTTTCAGGGTTACGGTAACCCGGTAGACGTTCTTCGTTAATGTTTGGACCTGCTTGCATGTTGTTGTTACACATTACCCAGTAAGCATTCAGCTTACCGTCTTTTAACATACGATCTTGTACCACGGCGTGGTAGCCAGGTTTGGGTGGGATAGTACCTTCAGGTAGCTTCCAAATACCTTCAGCAATCGCGCGGTGCTTAGGATTCGCAACCACCATATCAGCAGGTAAACGGTGTGAGAATGTACCCACTTCACGTGCAGTACCACACGCTGATGGTTGACCCGTTAGCGAGAATGGGCTGTTACCTGGTGTTGAGATTTTACCGGTTAGCAGGTGAATGTTGTACACCAAGCTATTCATCCACACGCCACGAGTATGTTGGTTCATACCCATAGTCCAAAGCGACATGACTTTGGTGTTTGGATCAGCGTATTGTTTCGCCATCTCAAGCAGTTTCGCTTCTGAAACGCCTGACATTTTTGATGCTTTCTCTAGCGTGTACTCAGCAACAGAAGCTTTATATTCTTCAAAGTCCATCGGATGAAGTTTGCCAGAGTTTGCGTGTGCCGCTTTTTGCTGTAGCGGGTGCTCATCACGCAGACCATAACCGATATCGGTTTCTGCACGCTTAAAGTGCGTATGCTTGGTCACGAAATCCCAGTTCACTGCATCGTTTTGGATGATGTAGTTAGCAATGAAGTTCGCAATAGCAAGGTCAGTTTGTGGTTCGAAGATCATGCCGTTATCAGCCAACTCAAACGAGCGGTGATAGTAAGTAGAAAGCACGTTTACTTTAACATGGGGATGACTCAAACGACGGTCAGTAATACGTGTCCACAAAACAGGGTGCATCTCAGCCATGTTTGAACCCCACAGCACAAAGGAATCTGCGTGTTCAAAATCATCGTAACAACCCATAGGTTCATCGATACCGAAAGTACGCATAAACGCACCTACCGCTGAAGCCATACAGTGGCGGGCATTGGGATCAATGTTGTTAGAACGGAAGCCCGCTTTCATCATTTTCGATGCGGCGTAACCTTCCATTACTGTCCACTGGCCAGAACCGAACATGCCCACACTTGTTGGGCCTTTTTCTTTCAGTGCGGCTTTCCATTTTTCAGCCATGATGTCGAACGCTTGATCCCAAGAGATCGGCGCAAAGTCACCATTTTTATCAAACTTACCGTCTGTCATACGCAGCATAGGTGTTTGCAGGCGATCTTTACCGTACATGATCTTAGATAGGAAGTAGCCTTTAATACAGTTCAGGCCTTTGTTCACTGGCGCTTCAGGGTCACCTTGTGTTGCCACAACTCGACCATTCTGTGTACCAACCAGTACTGAACAACCTGTACCACAAAAACGACAAGGTGCCTTGTCCCACTTAATTTTAGTTTGGTCAGAGCTAACGATTAGGTTAGTTGCTGACGCAGGCAGGGTAATACCCGCAACAGCAGCGGCTGATGCTGCCGCGTTTGCTTTCACAAACGCACGTCTTGTCATTTTCATGAGTCGTCCTCAGATTGCGAATCGAAGTGTTCAATTTGGTGATACACTAAAAAAGTGATTAAAACGTCTTCTAAATTATTGATTTTATCTATTGTGTCTGTCACGTAGCCTTGGTTTTCCGTTTCAAGTACTACAATGATTTTTCCTTCTTCACTCTCGCCGTGTATTTCTGTGTTTGGCATCTCTAAAATCTGAGCTTTTACTGCTGCTAGGGACTCAGGTTTGACATGCACTACAAGACTAGAGATATGTACTTCATCCAGCGCCATACGCTATTTCTCTTCTAATTGTCTGGTCACCATGGTGATGGCAGAGGTTGGGCAAGTCGCCACACATGCACCACAGCCATTACATAGATCCAATTCCAGAGCAGGTTGTGCAACACCACCAGCCTGTAACTTAAATCGAATGGCTTGTACTTCGCACATATCGCCACAACTTCGGCATTCAACATTGCTTTGAGCTAAACATTGCTGATCTATTCGTGCCTTTACATCCCAAGCGGCTTCCGTTGTAGGACGAAAGAGCGGCTCTGGACATGCATCTACACACTGGGTGCAGAAAGTACATTCACCTTGGTTAAAATCGATAGTAGGAAATCCACCATCGCCTTTTACAATAATTTCGGTTTCACAGGCTGAAAGACATTTGTTGCATCGTGTGCAGTTATCTACGAAAGTGTCTTCATCAACAAGCCAAGGCATCCTTGGTAGTGCTGGGGTACGACGTCGAGATAATAAGTTTCGCCGTCCACGATCAAACATCAATTGCTACCTCAAAAACGCACTTTATGAAATAAGATGAACAGATATTGGCCTAAAATAATCAACCCTTGTAGTAATAGGTATTAACGACCTTTGATACTGTTCATAATCACTCATTATTCTTCACGGCAAGTCTAGAACTATTAACAAATGCTTAAATACCCAGTTAGGGTTAATTAACGACTTTATTTGTCTTGGATCAATAAACTGAAATGACAACCCTCACACTATTTGGCTTACAATTTCACCAACGAATGAATCGTTGATTTTTTAACCAGTTATCAATCGCTACTAAAAATAATAGAACATAAGGATGCTGCGTGCAGAATAGGCCACAAAAGCCCGTTACAACGACCATTGCTCGTGCCATGTTGGCTATATTGTTACTCTCGATTGCCACCACTAGCTTTGCTTTGCTGACACTTGCATCTAGCTTGAATGATGCAGAGGCAATCAATGTGTCAGGTTCACTGCGGATGCAAAGCTATCGGTTAGCCTATGACATTCAAGCTGACTCCCCACTTTTCAATGAACATCTCGATCAGTTTGAACAATCGCTATTCTCACCTTCTATGGCTGCACTTGAACATTGGACAGTACCTGGCGATATTCAACGCCATTATTACAAGTTGATTGATCGTTGGGAGAGCCTGAATCCCTCACTGGCTATCGAGAACGAAGCCCGTTTCGTACAAGAAGTTGCCACCTTCGTCGATAATATTGATAGGTTCGTGTTTGAACTTCAGGAATTTTCTGTCATAAAGCTGCAAATTTTATCGATAACAGGCGGGGTCGGTCTAAGCCTTATCTTAGTAATAGCGCTGTTTACTATTCACTTTACCCAACGGAAAATCGTTAGCCCGCTGAACCAACTGGTTACAGCCAGCCAGCAAGTACAAAACGGCGACTTTGATGTAAAAATGGATGTAAAGAGTGACAACGAACTGGGCATTTTAGCGGGTACTTTCTCGAAGATGGCGGCAGAACTTGGCAAACATTACCGAAACTTAGAACAGTCGGTGAATGAAAAAACACGCCGATTACGCCATGCTAATGCATCGCTCCAAGTTTTGTATAATTGCTCTCAAGAGCTGTCCGTCACTCGCTTAACCGCTCAAAATTTCAAAAATATGCTCGATACATTAGTCGAGATTGAAGGGCTTACTGCTGTTACTCTCACAATTACTGAAAACAGTGGCGCGGAGACCGTCATAAAGGCAGATTCAGGAATAGCCACAGAACGTCATTGGCATCATCGTGACTTAATGCTTGATGGCCAAATCATGGGCCAACTACACTGGCAAGAAACATTACCCTGCCCTGATCATGCACTGATTGATAATGTCGCTCGGCTATTAGGCCGGGGGATTTATTATAACCGCGCTCAAAAGCAGGCAGATCAATTACTATTAATGGAAGAACGTGCCACCATTGCACGTGAGCTTCATGATTCGCTGGCGCAGTCACTGTCTTATTTAAAGATTCAGGTCACATTACTAAAGCGCCAACTAGCCAAACAAGAACATGAGCACGCGGAACAAATTATTGCCGAGATAGATAACGGTCTATCTGGGGCATATACCCAGCTACGCGAGCTATTAAGCACTTTTCGCTTAACCATCAAAGAAGCCAATTTTGGTGAAGCGCTGGTTGAAATGATGAAGCCATTAGATGAGCAAAGTGATGCGATGATCATTGTCGATAATCAGTTATCATCACTTAATCTTAACGCACACCGCCAAGTGCATTTATTACAGTTGATCCGCGAAGCCACATTGAATGCCATCAAACATGCGCAAGCTGATGAAATCATCATTACTTGCCAACAACAAGATGAGCAGGTCAATATTACGATCTGTGACGATGGCTTAGGCTTCGATCAAAGTAACGAAAAACTCAACCATTACGGGCTAGCCATTATGGCTGAACGGGCTGATCGCTTAAATGGTGAAGTAACAATAACCTCAGAGCCAGAGCAAGGTTGCTGCGTTACACTCAGCTTCTTGCTAACGCCATAAGGATAATAAAATGACGTGTTGGAAAGTAATGATTGTCGATGACCACCCGCTAATGCGTCGTGGTATTGGCCAGTTACTCAGTTTTGAACCAGATTTTGAATTAGTCGCAGAAGCAAGTAATGGTGCAGATGCTGTCGGTATCGCCCATGAAAAAGAACCCGACTTGATCCTACTGGATCTTAATATGAAGGGGATGTCAGGTTTAGACACCTTAAACACCATGCGTGCTGAAGGGATCGAAAGCAGTATCGTCGTCTTGACCGTTTCAGATAGCCGTAACGATGTGAAAACATTGATCCAAGCAGGCGCTGATGGCTACTTACTCAAAGATACCGAACCCGATGAACTGGTTCGCTTACTGAAAGAAGCCATGTGCGGCGGTAAGGCCTACAGTAGCTTAGTTAAAGAGTACCTGACCGATAATTTAGAGCAAGATTGCTTACTCAACAGTCTGACCGATCGTGAAACACAAATTTTGCAAGAAGTTGCCAAAGGTCACCGTAACAAGCAAATTGCCGATACCCTCTTTATTTCAGAGGCGACAGTTAAAGTACACATGAAGAGCTTGCTAAAGAAACTGCAGGTAAAATCACGTACTGCAGCAACCGTGCTTTACCTTGAATCACAGGGTCTATAAATGAAGCAGTACCTTGCACTTGGCATAGCTCTATTAGCTTTAAGTGGTTGTACTACAAGCTCTATAACAGAAAAAGGTAAGCAAGTAGATATTGTTTGGAATGTAGAAGCCACCAGCCAACAATGCCAATTGAAAACCACACTTGTCGGTTCAGAAGGGTCTTGGTACAACTTCTGGCTACTTGCCAATGACTCGCTAGTAGAAGGCGCATTGAATCAGCTACGAAACCAAGCGGCATTAGTTGGAGCGAATACGGTTTTGCTGGGACAACCCGTACCTTATGCTTCTTCTGTTACCTATATCGGTAACGCCTATTACTGCCCGCCAACGCAATAAGGTGAAGCACAGTAAGACTTCACCTGCAGCGCTTAGTCTTTAGCAGCAACAAAAAAACCGCCGAGAGGCGGTTTTCTTTTGATAACACTAATGCTTACAAGCTAGGCCAGCGCACTGATTAAATCCGTTTCACGATCTTCAACCCACGCGGGATCAAACGGGCCCCAATCACTCAATTTATAGTAGCCATCGTTATGACGCTTACCATCTTGAATAAAGGTCAATTCAAAACCCAAACCGGGTAATGCTTTTAGTACATCCTGAATGGTTCGACGAGGCCAGCCCGTTTTCTCGATCAATTTAGGAACGTTAGGACGTTCGATATGTTCAACTAATAAAGCCAAATAAAGGCGGCGTGCAAAAACTGGATTCAATTCCATTGAGACCTCCACAATACTCATTTGAGTAATCATCTGAAGCGATCGTCGCTAAACATGGTCACAAATAACTACTCAAATAGGTATATCCTTGGCAGACACCTTGAATGAACAAGGCGTACTCATTATTGCGACAATCAAAAATGACATGTTGAGTTTGATCAATATGCGTGCCTGTTTACCGTGAATTCCATCCTATAAATGGGCATCCATCACACTTTCAACGTATTTCTCTGCAACCATTTTAATCCCCGACAAGTAAGCATTTACTCACCGCAGCAATAAATTGCTCACTTTGCAATCAGCTCCTGCTCGAGTTAGTACTAATGCTTCGCTATAACAGCGTGTTAGCTCAGGTTAACCTGCCACCTATTATTGATTCATTTCATATACCAAAAGCCTGTAACCAATAAGCAAAAGCCAACCAACGACTATAGGCATTCGCAATATTCCCTCGGCATACCAACAAGGACACAATCAACCCCGCTCTCATATTGCACCTAAGTCACATTCTGGTTATAAAGGAGAGCGATACCTCATATTTATAATTCATCAGGTAAGTCAGCTCACAATGAAAACAACTGCATACGGCATCAAAAACTGCGACACCATCAAGAAAATGAAAAAGTGGTTTGAAGCGGAAAATATTGAATACGACTTTCACGATTACCGTGTCGATGGTTTAGATCTCGACATGCTAACCGCATTTGAAACGGCATTAGGTTGGGAAGCCATGGTTAACAAGCGCGGCACAACGTACCGTCAGCTCAGCGATGAACAAAAAGAAGGCCTAAACCGTGACACGGCAATCAGCTTAATGCTGGAGTTCCCAGCCATGATCAAGCGCCCACTACTAGTTCACAACGAAAGCCATTACCTCGGCTTTAAACCAGCGCAATATCAAGAGATCTTTGCATCTCAAGTTGCAGAAAAATAAGGAAGGATACAAGGATGTCAGAAAGCCCGGTAATTGCACTGGCCAAAGATTTTATTAGCCGCCAATCTGTCACGCCTGAGGATGCAGGCTGCCAAGACGTTATGATTGCGCGCCTTGAAAAGCTCGGCTTCACCATAGAAACCATGGTGTTTGAAGATACGACCAACCTGTGGGCTCGACGTGGCAGTGAAGCGCCATTGTTTGTTTTTGCAGGCCATACCGATGTGGTCCCTTCAGGCAATGTTGCGCTATGGCACACCCCTCCGTTTGAACCAACCATTATCGATGGCTACTTACACGGTCGTGGTGCCGCTGACATGAAAGGCTCACTGGCGTGCATGATTGTTGCGATTGAACGCTTCATTGCTGAAAATCCTAATCATGCAGGTTCAATCGCCTTATTGATCACGTCAGATGAAGAAGGGCCATTCATTAACGGAACAACCCGTGTGATTGACACCCTAGAAGCACGTAACGAAAAGATCGATATGTGCATTGTGGGTGAACCCTCTAGCACTCACGAAGTCGGTGATGTGGTGAAAAATGGCCGTCGTGGTTCAATAACCGGCGATGTCACCATTAAAGGAACGCAAGGGCATGTTGCTTACCCACACCTGGCAGATAACCCTGTTCACCGCGCTATGCCTGCGCTAGCAGAATTAGCCGCGACGACCTGGGATAACGGTAACGACTACTTTCCGCCAACCAGTTTTCAAATTGCCAATCTTGCCGCAGGTACGGGAGCATCTAATGTGATCCCTGGTGAGTTTAATGTACAGTTCAACTTTCGCTTTAGCACCGAACTCACTGATGAAGACATTAAACGCAAAGTACACTCAGTACTGGACGCGCACGGTTTAGATTACGATCTAAAGTGGACCTTAAGTGGTCAGCCTTTCTTAACCGATCATGGCACCCTGCTCGATGCAGTGGTAACTGCGATTGAAACGGTTAACCATAAACGTCCTGAACTACTCACTACAGGTGGCACGTCTGACGGTCGCTTTATTGCCCGTACGGGTGCTCAAGTTGTAGAACTTGGCCCTGTGAATGCCACCATTCATAAAGTTAACGAGTGCGTAAAGGTCGCTGATCTTGAGAAGCTGACCGATATGTACCAAAAAGTATTGGAAAATGCGCTCTAATGGCGACCTCTCCATTTGCCCATCGCATTAGCGATGGGCTACTAACAGGCCAATCAAGCGATCACCTTGTTAGTCACCAGCAACACTTTATCCATCAGGGTATTGAGCCTGATTTTCTGGCGATGCAACAAGCCGCTAAGGTTGCAGGCTTTGAGCTCTGCCTTGCCAGTGGCTTTCGGTCATTCGAACGCCAACAGATGATTTGGGACAATAAGTTCAATGGACTGCGCCCTATTCTAGATCACAACAGTCAGCCATTAGATCCTGAGCTTTTGTCTGATAAAGAAAAGATCATCGCGATCCTGCGTTGGTCAGCCCTACCCGGTGCCAGTCGACACCACTGGGGAACAGATATCGACATCTATGCCCGTAATTGCCTTCCTTCAGGTGTTCAACTCCAATTAGAGCCGTGGGAATATCAAGCGGGGGGGCATCAAGCCGAGTTTGCCCAATGGCTCGCTGAAAATATGAGTAAATATGGCTTTTATTTGCCATATCGGGACGATCTTGGCGGCGTCTCAGCTGAACCTTGGCACCTGAGTTATCATGTAATCAGCCAGTCCTTGCTACAGCACTTCACACCAGAGTTGCTTCATCGCACAATTAGTCACAGTCAGGTCGCAGGAAAGTCGCAGATCTTAGCAAACCTTGATAGTCTTTATAGCAGATTCATTATTAATATCTGTGAGGTCTAAATGGAATGGTTACTCAATCCGTGGGTGATCACAGCTGTCATCTTGAGTGTTGTGGTCAGCAATATTATGGCGTTGAAATACACGGCTAACATGAAGTTTGGCGAAAAAGATAAGATTAAATATTTAAAAGAAAAACACGATCGAGAACAAGCTCGACAAGCCGAAGAAGAAAAAGCCAAGCAAGCCAGTGATCAGTCACCGTCAGATAAATAGCGGCGATACAGATTACCGTATTCAGGTTATCGCATACACTGCGCTATCAGCCATGAAAAAAGGTTGCCGAGGCAACCTTTTTTGTTATCACATTCTGACTACGAACGGCACAAGTAATCAGCTTTCCCCACCCACTTGTAGCTGGTGAGTTCTTCTAAGCCCATCGGGCCACGCGCATGCAACTTCTGAGTAGACACTGCAACCTCAGCCCCTAAACCAAACTGAGCGCCATCGGTGAAGCGTGTTGATGCATTCACATACACCGCCGCAGAGCCCGCCGCATTGACGAAGCGTTCTGCCGACTGAATGTCATTGGTTAGAATCGCATCTGAGTGGCTCGCATTGTGTTTACGCATGTGCGCAATGGCTTCATCCACATCTTTAACCACTTTCACACCTAAGGTGAAGCTTAGCCATTCGGTATCAAAATCACCATCAACAGTATGACGAAGCTCAGACGCTTTGCCTTCCAGCAAATCATAGGCACTTTCATCGGCCACTAACGCGACTTTGCTTTTGTTTAAGCGATCCGCCAAACGCGGTAAGAAGGCTTCTGCTACCTTTTCATGCACAAGCAATGTATCCAATGCATTACACGCTGACGGACGCTGCGCTTTGCTGTTTTCAACCACATCCAGTGAGCGAGATAAGTCAGCACTTTGATCCACAAACACATGGCTGATACCAAATCCACCAATGATCACAGGGATGGTGCTGTTCTCTTTACACATCTTGTGCAAGCCTGCGCCACCGCGAGGAATAATCATATCGACGTACTGATCTAAACGAAGCAGTTGTGATACCAACTCACGGTCTGGTTTCTCAATGTACTGCACTGAAGCCGCTGGCAGGCCTGCTTTTTCTAGCGCGACTTGAATGACCTTTACCAACTCCATGTTGGAGTGGAAGGTCTCACGACCGCCACGCAAGATACTTGCATTACCGGTTTTTAAACACAGAGCGGCAATATCGATAGTCACGTTTGGACGCGCTTCGTAAATCACACCAACCACACCCAGTGGCACACGACGACGGCTTAAGCGCATACCATTTTCAAGTACTCGGCTGTCTAGCTCAGCGCCTACTGGGTCATTAAGGTTAATCACATTACGCACATCGTTTGCGATATCACGTAAACGCGCTTCATTCAGTAATAAACGATCGACCAAAGCATCAGACATGCCTGACTCACGGGCTGCATCTATGTCTTTTTGGTTCGCCGCTAAAATAACCGCTTGGTTTGCATCAAGTTCATCCGCAATAATTGCCAATGCTTGATTTTTCTGCGCTGTCGAGGATGTTGCTAGTTCAAACGCCGCTTGTTGCGCCGCTTTACCCATTAATTCTAAGTTCACAAGGCTTCCCTTTATTCTTATCTATTCGAGACTGTTAGCTTCTGGCTAAAAGTGAAGAGATCACAACCAATCACATTAAATAACAACGAGATCATCACGGTGAATTGCTACTGGGCCATATTCATACCCGAGAACGTGATAAATATCTTGGCTGTGTTTACCCGCAATTTTAGTCATATCTTTGCTGCTATAGCGGCAGATACCACGAGCGAGTAACCCTCCTTCAGTAGAATGAATACGTACTACGGCACCACGCTCAAAGTTACCTTTAACCTGAGTGATACCTTTCGACAGTAAACTGCTACCTCGCAGCTGAACGGCATTCGCCGCCCCCGCATCAATAATAATATCGCCCGCAGGAGGAGGACCTGCAAGGATCCAGCGCTTACGGCTTTCTAGCGGTGATTCCAATGGTAAAAAGCGCGTACCCACCGAGGTATCACCCACAATGTCGGCAATCACATCAGGGCGGCTGCCCGCTGCAATCACAACTTCAATGCCAGCACGACGAGCCACATCCGCCGCTTGCAGTTTAGTCGCCATACCGCCAGTACCCAAACCGCCAACACTACCACCTGCGAGCTTACGCAGGGTTTCATCTATGGTGTGTACTTCGCGGATCAATTCTGCATCTGGGTTATTACGCGGATCGGCGGTGAACAAGCCAGGTTGGTCAGTCAGTAGCAGTAACTTATCTGCGCCCGCTAAAATACCCACTAAGGCTGATAAGTTGTCGTTATCGCCCACTTTGATTTCTGTGGTCGCAACGGCATCGTTTTCATTTACAACAGGGATAATACCGTTGTCTAACAAGGCCACTATCATGTCGCGAGCATTCAAATAACGCTCGCGATCATCAAGATCGGCTCGGGTTAATAGCATTTGACCCACATGTAACCCGTAAATGCCAAAGAGGTGCTCCCACTCTTGAATCAAGCGGCTCTGACCAACAGCGGCAAGTAACTGCTTGCTGGCCATGGTTTTGGGCAGTTCGGGGTAACCTAAATGCTCACGGCCAGCGGCAATGGCGCCAGACGTTACTATGATAACTTTATGACCTTGACGACGTAACTGCGCACATTGACGTACGAGCTCAACAAGATGAGCGCGATCGAGTTTCAATGTACCGCCAGTGAGTACGCTAGTACCAAGTTTAACAACTACTGTTTTTTGCTTTACCGCTTGGGTCTCAGACTGTGATGTATGAGTTCCCGCGAGGTCCTGCTCTTTTGCATTTAGGTTTGTATTTTCTGCCATGGGATCAAACAAATTAGTGAACAAATTTTTGTTCATTTGTTTTATCAATCCCACCTTAAGATCACAAGAAAATACTGCCAAGAAGGCCGTATTTTCTTCTTTTTGAGGAGAAAGGCCGAAGTGCCATCGAGAATGAGCACTTAGCCGAAGAAAGGATAGTCGTTAGTTAGTCGTTTTCGCCTAATGCCACTTCTTTCAAATCAGGGGCTGCCGCCACAGACAATTCAAAGTTTTCAGCCAAGGCTTTAGTCAGTTTGGGGTAAAAATCATGAAGGGTTTTCAGAACGGCTTCACTGTGTTTCGCAGGCACTTTATCTTCAACCCACTCGCCAGCGCTGTTATAGCGACCAAAGAAATAGCGGTATTCGTAGCCACCTTTGTCGCTGGCATTGAGTTCTAACCACCAGCCCCAAAATTCACGCTCATCAGGTTCTTTCTTGGCACTGATGCAACTTGCTAGACAATCAAAGAAAAACGCTCCCTCTTTTGATTGTTGCTGACGTAAATAAGGGCCAATGGCGGTCAATTTCGTTAATAGGCGGCCATAAGGTGGAAAAGCTGTTTGAGTCGTCATCGCGTATCTCCCATCCATAGTTACAGTACGCAATTTGTTATTGACCTAACAACCAATAACTTACTGCTTATTCTCACAACGTATCAACTCCATTTAAGCCTATAAAAAGACCAGTTGGCAACAAAATATTTACAATTCTGCTGCCAACCTTACGCTATTTGCCGAGCTTATCTTCCAACCATTCCATGATTGTCAGCATTGAACGGTGGTAGCCATCATGCAATGGTTTCTCTGATAAGCTGACAGCCTTGCCACCGTAGCTAGACATCGCAATTAATTGATTATCAGATTCAGGGCACACAGGATCATTTTTAAGGCTAATGCCAAGCATAGGCACATCGACCTTACGGCGTCCTAATAATCCCTGATGCTTAAGTGACCAAGCTGGTAAGTGGGCCAACAAGCTTTGTCTTGATACACCATGTTTACCCATGCGAGAAGCAATCATATCCAGATACATCTGTGGCATTTGATCGAGCAATTTAGGCTGGGATAAAAAGCTATGAATCGCTCCGCCCACACTGATACACGTTTTTAAGCGAGTGGGTTCTAAAAACCCTAAACGAATCGCTGCATTACCGCCAAAACGTAAGCCCATCATGGCAACACGGTGATGATCGACCCAAGGTACCTCTTTGATTTGCTGTAATAATGCCTGATGTAGGCGACTGGTATCTTCCGTTAATGGCCATCGAGCACTGTGGCCGACCGATGGCATATCCAAGGTCACCATCGCATAGCCAGCAGGGGCCAAGTAATCACGGTATAACGGCCACAAATCACTTTGCAATGTGTCTAACCCACCACTCACAATCACAGTGGGCAGCAGCTTATCGGTACGTGGTAAATGAATGAAGGCTTGGAAAGTTTTACCTTCATATTTCACATCAATGGTTTTCATTTGATGCGGCGACAACTCCATCGCTTCACGGTAGGTTTGGTTTGCTTGTACCTCAGCTTGCGCGGCTAACGTGTCCCCTTTTAGGTGCGGGTAAGCAGCAATACTGTAATAAGTACTCGATTTTAGCAGCTCATCAATGGCTTTTTCAGGCTGTTTACCTTCAACATATTCACGTGATTTTTTATGATGTTGGCCAGCCAATTGCGACCATTCATAGATCCAGTTTCCAGGTTTATAGCCAATCACAGTATCAAGCTGTTCTTCCGACGTACGAGGGGCTTCACTTCCCGCTAAACGCGCGAACAGTGCTTCCATCTCTATAGGATCAACGCCCTGCCAGATCCACTGAGGACGGCGTAAACTACGATACCAACCATGCTCAGTATCGCCATCAAGTGCATTGTGTACACCTGAAGCCTTTGGATGAGCAATACGTACTAAGCTTGAAGTTTCTTTAGATGTCTGGCGAGGTGCAAACAACTTTTCAGATAAATTCGACTTTGATGGTTCAGACACGGTGTTCTCCATAGCAACAACGATAACAACGATAAAACGGGACGCTTGCTGTTAGATACAAGCCCTTAAAAGCAGTCATTACCGAGAAATAGTACCTAAGAGATAATATATACCGACTACGCCAAGTATAACACTCATCACACCTTGGTTTTATTGGCTTTATTGATGGAGAGCAAACCTTAACGCAGAGATAAAAAAAGAGACGCCTTAAGCGTCTCTCTCAAATATAGCTTTGTGGCTATAGCAAATTATTTCTTTGAGATAGGCTCAACGAAAGTAACGGCCATATCCCATGGTTGTTCAATCCATGTATCTTGAGCAATATCAACCACGTAGTCATCGATAAGGTGCTTACCAGCAGGCTTAGCACAAACCGTAACAAACTTCGCTTTCGGGTACATTGCACGGATCATTTCAGCAGTGCCGCCAGTATCAACAAGATCATCGATTACGATGAAGCCTTCACCATCGCCGTCTGCTTGTTTTAGTACTTTCATTTCACGCTGGTGATCGTGGTCGTAACTTGAGATACATACGGTATCAACATGACGAATGTTAAGCTCACGCGCTAGGATTGCCGCAGGAACCAAACCACCACGACTAACTGCAATAATACCTTTCCACTGATCAGCAGGAAGCAGTTTCTCTGCTAGCTGACGTGTGTACATTTGCATGTTGTCCCATGTAATGACGAACTTATTACTCATATCCGATGAACCTCTAATCAGCGAAATTGTTCACTGTAAACCTGTGTTATAGAAAAATAATTTTAGCAAGAAATAGTGCAGCAATAACCCAAACGCTCGCGTTTACTTCGCGTCCTTTACCACTCATCAATTTTACAACTGCATAAGTGATGAAGCCAAGGCCAATACCTTCTGCAATCGAGTAAGTCAGTGGCATTAATAAACACACCACAACCACTGGCGCAGCTTCGGTTAAATCGCGCCAATCAACACTTACTAAGCCAGACATCATTAGAATGGCAACATAAAATAGTGCACCTGCCGTTGCATAGGCTGGCACCATACCCGCCAATGGGGCAAAAAACAATGCACAGAAGAATAATACACCAACCGTTACGGCTGTAAGACCTGTACGACCGCCAACTGCCACACCCGACACACTTTCAACAAAAGAGGTGGTATTGGATGTACCCAGTAATGCACCAACAGATGTTGCTGTACTATCGGCCAATAGCGCACGGTTTAGACGTGGTAGTTTACCATCATCACCAATCAGGTTTGCTTTTGTTGCAACGCCCACTAACGTGCCAGCAGTATCAAACAGGTCAACAAATAGGAAGGCGAATACAATCGAAATCAAGCCCACTTCCATCGCACCTGAGAAATCAAGTTGCAAGAAGGTTGGAGCAATACTTGGTGGCATTGACATCACACCGGTATACGTCACATCACCGAATAAAATACCCACTAATGTCACGGCAAGAATCGCCATCAACACTGCCGCTTTATAGCCACGATGAACCAGTGCAATCGTTAAGAAAAAACCTAATGCTGCTAATGCCGCGGGTAAACTGGTTAAGTCACCCACATGCACCAAGGTCGCAGGGTTACCCACAACGATGCCTGAGTTTTGCAGCGCGATAAACGCGAGGAATAAACCAATACCTGCTGAGATACCAGTTCGCAGTGATAATGGAATCGCATTAATGATCCATTCACGTACTTTCAAGACACTCAATACAATGAAACATAGACCAGACAGGAATACTGCCGCCAGCGCGACCTGCCATGTATGCCCCATGCCTAATACAACGCTATAAGTAAAGAAGGCGTTAAGACCCATACCAGGAGCTTGAGCGACTGGGTAATTAGCAACAAAGCCCATAATGAAACAACCAATCATTGCCGCTAAACAAGTCGCGACAAAAACAGCACCGTGATCCATACCGGTTTGCGATAGCATCGTTGGGTTAACAAAGATGATATACGCCATGGTCAGGAAGGTCGTTAAACCAGCCAACATTTCAGTGCGAACGTCAGTACCGTGTTCTTTTAGTTTAAATAGTTTCTCAAGCATTGCTCTCGATTCCTTGGAGATTTACGCAGCAGTTATAAAGGTAAATTCATCAACAAGCGTTGGCATAAACGTTAAGTAAACGATTAGGTAAACGTTTGCTATTTTGGGTTTAGGTGCGCAATTATATGCCTCTACCCTATGAAGATCCAGTAATGAGATGCAGAATGCTGTAATTTAGCGCCAAGTGAACAAAAAACTCACCAAACAATTAGAGCTAATAATCTTAACAAATAAAATCAATAACTTAGAGTGGATGTAATTGTGCGTTAATTCATCACTTCAAAAGTTATCTACTTCTCATTAACAAACATTTCATCAAGTTCAGTCATTAATATGGACCTTTATGAATAATGTAATCGAATACAGCATGCAAACGACAATCAATTCCAATCGATATATACGAACTTGATTTTATAAGGAGGCGTTATACCAAAAAGAAAGTTGGAAGATAAAAAAACGCCACCCCAAAGTGGAGTGGCGATAGAATGTTGCAAATAACGTCATAACGCTATTTTAAATTCTTAAATAAGGGGGGGTGAACAATACTGTTCAAAGAAAATAGTGTTCATCACTCACTATTTTCTGAAAATTAGTAACCGAAGTAGCTCGGGTATTGGAAGTTCGCAGTGTAAACAGAGCGGTTGTTCCAAAATGTTGCAATAGAGTCAAAAACTTTCATTTTAAATCACCTTTTCATAAGTTATCCAAACACATGCACAGTTAGCATGGCTCAATTCCCTGGAGCAATAACCTTCACTGGTACACTTAATCTCAGTTCCTTGGAGGCGATATATCGGGTTCATCCTGAACAGTTAGTGTGTTGTTGTCATCTCTTCATAAGATGCAGAAACTATAACCAAATCGTAATTTACTTACAAGCATTTTCTTTAAGTGGATCACACTTTTTCTATTTAAATTGGTTGCCACTTGAGTAAATGTAATTAAATTACCAAAACAAGATAAGCAACCTGTTTAGCAATTACTATTAGGCATATAAGCCTACCAATATGGTTTTTGAATCAAAAAACCATTCCATAAAGACATGTGCACGTCACCGTAACAACAATACCTATAATGCCTGTCATTACAGCATGCGTTATTCTTCTATAGCTAAAAGCCCCGCTTCGCTTTGTAACGTGCCCTAGCTCTTATACTGACTGGACTGAGGGTATATTTCCCTGTCCCCCCTACACCCACAGTGGTATCCTTGAATGCACTTGGATAGTAAGTTGTGCTACAAAAGACGGCTTATTAATAGATATTCATCTAGTGAATTCAGTGGCTACCTTATAGATCGACTAGATTATTACGGTGCCACTACTGATATTCAAAGGGAGACTTCTGTGTCTGAAATCAGCCAACTGTCACCGCAACCTGTGTGGCAATTCTTCGATCAAATCTGTTCTATTCCTCATCCATCAAAGCATGAAGAGCAACTCGCTCAACACATCATCCAATTTGCTCAAGGTGAAGGCCTTGAAGTACGTCGTGATGAAGTAGGCAACGTTTTCATCAAAAAACCTGCTACACCAGGTATGGAAGATCGCAAAGGTGTTGTGCTTCAAGCTCACATCGATATGGTTCCACAGAAGAACGAAGATACCGACCACGATTTCTTACAAGATCCTATCCAGCCATTCATTGATGGCGAGTGGGTTACAGCTAAAGGCACCACGCTAGGCGCTGATAACGGTATGGGTATGGCTGCATGTTTAGCGGTACTTGCTGCTAAAGATGTAGAGCACGGCCCACTAGAAGTACTGCTTACCATTGATGAAGAAGCCGGTATGACAGGTGCTTTTGGTCTGAAAGAAGGTTGGTTAGAAGGTGATATCCTTTTAAACACCGATTCAGAACAAGAAGGCGAAGTGTACATGGGTTGTGCTGGCGGTGTAGATGGTGCCATCACTGTCGACGTTGCACGCGAAGACGCATCTGCTGAGCATCAAGCTGTTAAGTTGGTTCTTAAAGGCCTTAAAGGCGGCCACTCTGGTTGTGACATTCACACTGGGCGTGGTAATGCAAACAAACTACTAGGTCGTTTCCTATTCTCTCACGCTGAAGAACTGGGTCTTCGCCTTGCTTCTTTCACTGGTGGTAGTCTTCGTAACGCGATTCCTCGTGAAGCTAACGCAGTGGTTACACTACCAGCAGCAAACGTCGATAAGCTAAACAGCCTATTCAGCCACTACCAAGAGCTGCTAACAGCAGAACTTGGCCGTGTAGAAACTGACATTACACTGTTTACTGAGCAAGCTGAACTTCCTGCCAATGTATTTGCCGCAGCAGACCAAACGCGTCTACTGGCAGTGCTAAATGCTTGCCCGAATGGTGTTATTCGCATGAGCGATGACATTGCAGGTGTGGTTGAGACATCACTAAACGTGGGTGTGATTACAACTGAAGAAGACAAGGTAACCATTCTTTGCCTGATCCGCTCACTGATCGACTCTGGTCGTAGCAATGTTGAAGGCATGCTAAAAGCCGTTGCTAACCTTGCTGGCGCACAATGTGAGTTCTCTGGTGCTTACCCAGGCTGGAAACCAGATGCAGATTCTGAAGTGATGAAGCTATTCCGTGAAACTTACAATGACATTTACGGCCGCACACCAAACATCATGGTGATCCACGCCGGTCTTGAATGTGGTCTGTTTAAAGAACCATACCCGAACATGGATATGATCTCTTTCGGTCCAACGATTAAGTTCCCACACTCGCCAGACGAGAAAGTGCAGATTGAAACTGTTGCCCTATTCTGGGAGCAAATGGTGGCGATTCTGAAGAACATCCCAGTTAAAGCTTAATCGCTCAACTGAAACAAAAACGCCCGTTAACTCAGTTGGCGGGCGTTTTTTATGCTGGTCTGAAACCATTATTACTCAGCAATTTCTAATTCCAATCAAATGATAGCTGTTGTGCTTTGGTGCCCGTTTCTAGCCCGACACTTAATCCAATCAAACGGATCTCTCGCCCTTGCTGGCGCGTCAACGCCTCTTGCAATAAACCCACGAACTGCGCTTTATCTAATGTTGCTTGCACATGCTCAACAGTGGTTTGTTGAAAATCAGCAAATTTTATCTTCACGCCCTGCTTGGCAATATTCAGCTCAGGCCGTACCTTAGCCAACCGCTTTTCAAGTTCAGGGTACAGTTTTTCAATCACTTGCCAGCATTCGTGGTATTCACTGATATTGACCGAAAACGTCCGCTCAACCCCTACCGATTTACGCTGACGCTCAACAATCACTTCACGCTCATCGATGCCATGCGCACGTGACCACAATGACTGACCAAACTTGCCAAATTGCTGTAATAATAAATGGCGATCGTAAGCTTGCACGTCTTTACCTGTATACATCCCTTTGTCGTGCAATTTTTGGATCGTCACTTTACCAACACCGGGGATCTTCTCTAACTTTAACTCAGCCACAAAATCAGGGATCTGATCAGGCGTTACCACAAACTGGCCGTTGGGCTTATTTAAATCCGATGCGACTTTGGCAATAAATTTAACAGGAGCAATACCTGCTGATGCAGTGAGATGTAGTTCATCTTCGATGGCTCGACGAATATCTTTAGCGATTAAAGTGGCAGAGCCATGCATTAATTCGCAATCCGTCACATCAAGGTAAGCTTCATCGAGCGACAGAGGCTCGATTTTATCGGTATAGCGGGAAAAAATTTCTCGAATATGCTGGGAGACTTCTTTATATACTGCCATTCGTCCGGGAACCAGCGTCAGACTTGGGCATAGCTTCATTGCATGACCTGTTGCCATCGCTGAACGCACCCCATATTCACGGGCGAGATAGTTGCAAGTGCTGATCACACCTCGCTGTTCTGAGCGGCCACCAATTGCAATCGGTATATTTCGCAGGCTAGGATCATCGCGCATTTCAACCGCTGCGTAGAAACAGTCCATGTCTACATGAATAATTTTCCGCTGCCGTGTTTCTTGCACCTAGGTCCACCTACTGCTATGCCTACTGATAAGCAGACTGGTTATATATACAGTGTAATTATAAGCACTTCCAACAGGAATGAAAGTAACAAAACCAACAAAGCCGCTCATAAAAAGAGCAGCAAGGATCCAATTTTCAGCTTAAGGGTAAACACTTGATGGCAACGGGGCTCAAACCTGAAGTCGCAGGAAGGTGAAATGATTTCACCCTCTGAAATAGCCCCCTTTCTTGTGACCAACATCAAACTAAAGCACTTTATCAGTTACATTACAGGTATAAACGCGCTTAGGATCGAGTCGATATGCTAATAGAACAAGGAGCGTCGTTTGTGCAGTAGAATTCTGGTTGTTGAAGACAGTAAAACTTTCCGTAACTTTCTCAAACAACAACTTCAACAAGGTGGGTTTACCCCAGTGTTCACCGCTACTGTTGCTGAAGCAAAAAGCCTCATAGCTCAAGATCATGATTTTCTCTGCGCCGTGCTCGATTACTGCTTACCTGATGGCCAAGACGGTGAGATTATTGATCTTGTCTTAGGGTGTAATATTAAATCTGTGGTGCTTACTGCGCATTTTAGTAAAGCTATTCGTGAAAAAGTACTCGCAAAAGGCGTACTGGACTACTTACTCAAAGACAGTGCTGAATCTGTTTCCTATTTAGTGCCGCTATTACAACGCCTTCAAGCCAATGACCAACATAAAGTGTTAGTGGTCGACGACTCAACCCTTGTACGTAATTACTTGGTCAACCTATTAGAACGACAAAATCTAACCACAGTTGAAGCTGAAAATGGCAATGATGCGATAGCACAACTGAGTAAACATTCTGACATCTCTTTGATCATTACCGACAACGATATGCCAGAAAAAGATGGGATCACCCTTACCCGAGAGGTGCGCAAATTACATAACCGTAATCAAATTGCGATCTTAGGTTTATCCGCTAGCAATGATGACTCAATGACAGCACAATTTCTTAAAGCGGGAGCTAACGACTTTCTCTATAAGCCCTTTAATCAAGAAGAATTTAACTGTCGCCTTCACCATATTCTAACGATGAAAGATACCGCAGATAAACTCTATAAAATGGCAAATCAAGACGCATTAACCGGGTTGTGGAATCGTCGCTACTTTTTTAATCAGCACTGTACCCCGCACTGTCACCAGCCTAATATCGCGATGATGGATATCGATTTTTTCAAAAAGGTCAATGATACCTACGGCCACGATGGTGGTGATACGGTATTAATACAGATTAGCCAGTTATTAAAAAAGCACTTTAAAGACGCCATTGTGGCACGCTTTGGGGGCGAAGAATTTTGTATTCAACTCTGTGGCCCTTTTGATTCCTTCCTGCAGCGGCTAGAGTTTTTACATCGTGACATCGAAGGGCTGCAAATCAGTTACAACAATAGTCAAATCCAAGTCACAATGAGTATAGGGGCTGTATCAGCAAATACTGACTGTGTTGATATTGATGGACTGATATCTATTGCTGACGATCGGTTATATTGCGCCAAAGCAAATGGCCGTAACCAAATCGTTTCCGAAAAATAAAGCGGGAGCGGATAGACGGTGAAACAAAAAAGCCTGAGTCAACACTCAGGCTTTGTATTCTATGAGAGCGCAATTAAAGAATCTGGTTCTTTTTCCACTCTTCTTGACGAGCTTCTCGCGCTTCACGTTTTTTACGCGCATCACACGGCTCAGGGCAATCGCACTCTTTAGCGATCCCGATGCCATCAAGGCCACCACAGCTACCACTTACCGTCTTACGTTGGAAAATGTAGCCAACAGCCATTGCTGCAATAACCAATAAAAAGACCGCGAAGGTTGTTAAATATACCGCCATAACGCTTCTCTATTTTGTCTTCAGGTACGTCTTAAACGCATCTGTCATGAATTCTTTAAAGCCTTGTTCGGTTTTCACCACTAACAAAACGGGTAAATTTTCTGCTGTTGCTAATTCTATCGCTTTCTCTTCACCCATAACAGAGAATGCTGTTGCTAATGCATCTGCTGTCATGCTTGATTCATGTAACACAGTGACTGAAACTACATGGTTATCAATTGGTTTGCAGGTTTTCGGGTTAATTAGATGAGAATAACGAACGCCATTTTCTTCAAAATAATTTCGGTAATCACCCGATGTTGCCACTGCCATGTCACCCGGTTCGATAATTTCTTGAATCGCACGCGAACCATCATCAGTTGGTTTTTCCACCGCAATACGCCATGGCACACCTTCAAGGTTGTTTCCTTTTAGGCTTAGCTCACCACCGATCTCAACCAAATAATCAGCAACATTAAGATCATCAAAGTAATCGGCAACCACATCAACACCAAAGCCTTTTGCAATCGAAGACAAATCAACGTAAAGCTCTGGAATATCTTTCGTTAAGGTATTACCTTCAACACTTAAATGGTGAATGCCCACTATCTTCTTGCGTTCTGCAATCTCAGCAGCGGTTGGCGTGTGCTCTGGGCGTGCTTCAGGGCCAAAGCTCCACAAGTTCACCACAGGGCCAACGGTGACATCCAGTGCACCATCGGTAAGCTTGGACAAACGAATGGCTTCTTTGATCACTTTAGCGGTGTCAGCCGACACAGTAAAAGGCGTACCATCAGTATGTTGATTAAATTGACTGAGCTCGGAATGCTTACGGTAAGTCGACATTTGATCGTTAACTAATTCTAGTCGACGATCGATTTCCGCCTGAATGGTTTCCGCATCAGGTAAGCCTTCCTGCTTAATCAACTTGATTGAGTAATAGGTGCCCATGGTTGAGCCATTTAAATGGATCAGCTCACGCTGGTCACCACAGCCCGCTAAGGTAAGAACCATTGCTATCATAACGATAGCTTGGCTTAACATTTTCTTCATTTAATCAACTCCAAAATGAAGGGGGATATTTTGCATGTATATACACGACAAAATAGACATTCTATCTGTTGCTATTTAAGCCAATCACCCTTGTTCTGATAGTGGGCAGAACGGGTAAAAGTATTTTTGCTCAATAATACAAATCTGGATAAGTAATTGGTCAGCGAACTTACTGAGAATGATCAAGTACTTATGTAGATTGGTATAACTAGCGCCAAGATGAAAAAAGGCTGACCCTGTATGGGGTCAGCCAATTTATTGTGCTCGAAGGGCTAATTAGCCACCGAAGTCATCCAGTAGGATGTTTTCGTCTTCTACACCAAGATCTTTAAGCATACCGATAACAGCTGCGTTCATCATTGGTGGACCACACATGTAGTATTCACAATCTTCTGGAGCTTCGTGATCTTTCAAGTAGTTCTCGTAAATCACATTGTGAATGAAGCCTGTGTAACCATCCCAGTTATCTTCTGGAGATGGATCAGACAGTGCAACATGCCACTCGAAGTTCTCGTTGTCCGCTGCAAGCGTATCGAAATCTTCAATGTAGAACATTTCACGCTTAGAACGTGCACCGTACCAGTAAGTCATCTTACGCTTAGATTTAAGACGTAGAAGCTGGTCGAAGATGTGAGAACGCATAGGCGCCATACCTGCACCACCACCGATGAATACCATTTCGTTGTCAGTTTCTTTCGCGAAGAACTCACCGAATGGACCAGAGATAGTACAAGTGTCACCAGCCTTAAGAGACCAGATGTACGATGACATGATGCCAGGTGGTACGTCTGGGTTGTTTGGCGGCGGCGTTGCGATACGCACGTTAAGCTTAATCAGGCCTTTCTCTTCTGGGTATGACGCCATAGAGTAAGCACGGATTGAGTGCTCTTTCACTACTGACTCGTAACGGAACAGGTTGAACTTGTCCCAATCACCACGGTATTCCTCTGGAATATCGAAGTCAGAGTATTTGATGTGATGCGGTTCAGCTTCAATCTGAATGTAACCACCAGCACGGAAAGGAACTTCCTCACCTTCTGGGATTTTAAGCACAAGTTCTTTAATGAACGTTGCTTCGTTGTCATTCGAAAGAACTTCACATTCCCACTTCTTAACACCAAAGATTTCTTCTGGAAGCTCGATGTTCATATCAGATTTAACGTTAACCTGACATGCTAGACGTTCGCCTTCACGTGCTTCACCTTTTGTGATGTGGTCAAGTTCAGTCGGTAAGATGTCACCACCACCCGATTTCACTTTAACGCGACACTGGCCACAAGAGCCACCGCCACCACAAGCAGAAGAAACGAAGATACCACTTGCTGAAAGAGCATTAAGTAGTTTACTACCGGCAGCGGTTGTAATCGCTTTTTCCGGATCGTTGTTTACTGAGATAGTAATGTCGCCTGATGGTACTAGCTTAGATTTAGCGAAAAGAATCACTAAAACTAGAGCCAGGATAATCAGAGTGAACATGACTACGCCAAGAATAATATCCATTGACTATTCCTATTATCCTGATTACAGCTGTACGCCAGAGAAAGACATAAAGCCTAACGCCATAAGACCAACAGTGATGAATGTGATACCCAAACCACGTAGACCCGGAGGTACGTCTGAGTACTTCATCTTTTCACGAATACCCGCTAGGGCTACGATTGCAAGCATCCAACCGGTGCCTGAACCGAAACCGTAAACTACAGATTCAAGGAAGTTGTAGTCACGTTGTACCATGAAAGAAACACCACCGAAGATTGCACAGTTAACTGTGATCAACGGAAGGAAAATACCTAGTGCGTTGTATAGCGGCGGGAAGAAGCGGTCCAGAATCATTTCTAGAATCTGTACTAACGCTGCAATAACACCGATGAACGTGATGAAGTTAAGGAAACTTAAGTCCACACCTTCAACAATCGCACCATCTTTTAGCAGTAGGTTGTAAACAAGGTTGTTCACTGGTACCGCAATCGTTAGTACAACGATTACCGCAACACCTAGACCAAAAGAGGTTTTTACTTTCTTAGATACCGCAAGGAATGTACACATACCTAAGAAGAACGAAAGTGCCATGTTCTCGATAAAAATCGAACGAACTAAAAGGCTTAGATAATGTTCCATGTTCCCCTTACTCCTTCGCTTCTACTTGTTCTGGACGAACAATACGGATAGCCCAGATCATGAAACCGATCAGGAAGAAAGCTGATGGTGCTAGTAGCATCATGCCGTTTGGTTGGTACCAACCGCCGTCAGATACTAGAGGCAGAACCTCGATACCAAATAGCTTGCCTGAACCTAGTAGTTCACGGAAGAAGCCAACAGTAATTAGTACGAAACCGTAACCAAGACCGTTACCAATACCATCGATTAGTGATGGTAGCGGTGCAGACTTCATTGCGTATGCTTCAGCACGACCCATTACGATACAGTTAGTAATGATCAGGCCAACGAATACCGAAAGCTGTTTAGAAATATCGTAAACAAATGCTTTTAGTACTTGGTCAACCAAGATTACTAGTGATGCAATGATCGCCATCTGCGCGATGATACGTACACTGTTAGGGATATGGTTACGAACTAACGATACGAAAAAGTTAGAAAATGCTGTAACGAAAGTTACCGCTAGCGTCATTACAAACGCTGTTTCTAGTTTCGTAGTTACCGCCAGTGCAGAACATACACCAAGGACCTGAAGCGCGATCGGGTTGTTGTCGATAAACGGCGCAAACAGGATCTTTTTCATTTCTTTAGTATCAGCCATTGTTCAGGCCTCCCTCACGAACCTTAGCTAGGAAAGGACCGAAGCCCATGTCGCCTAACCAGAAGTCGAAGGTGTGTTGTACACCGTTACCAGTTAGCGTCGCACCAGAAAGACCGTCAACACCGTGGATATCACCAGGGGTTGCACCACCTTTCACTACGCGAATAGCAGGTTGGTTGTTGTCATCAAACAGTTTCTTACCTTCAAACTGTGCGCGCCAGTTCGGGTTTTCGATTTCACCACCCAGTCCAGGAGTTTCACCCTGTTGGTAGTAAGTGATACCAGAAACAGTGTTACCGTCAGTTTCAACCGCTACGAATGCGTACATCATAGACCACAGACCGTTACCGTGAACCGGTAGGATCAGCTTCTCGATGTTATCGTTAGCGTCTTTAACTAGGTAAACAGTTGCCACGTTTGCACGACGAATGATCTTAGCCAGATCTTGATCAGCAGTTAGCTTCACAGATTGCGCTGGATCTTTCGCAGCAGAACGTTGGTCGTACTGTGCAGGTGTTTGACCTGCTTGCGTTTGATCAACAAACTCGCCAGTGTTTAAGTCAACAAGCTTAGGCTCGATGAACTGACCGTATGCTTCTTGAATGTTTGCAGCACCGTCAAGCAGGCCAGCAACAGACAAGATGTTACGCTGAACGTCTTCTACCGCATTTTTTTGCTGTAGTGGACGCAGTGCAACAGCTGCAGTTGATACCACGATCGAGCAGACTAGGCTCAGCGCGACAACAACAATCAGCGTTTTTTTAATGCTATCGTTATTACTTGCCATGGCGAGCTAGTCTCCGTTTGATGTTGCCCTGAACAACTAGGTTGTCAAATAGCGGTGCGAATAGGTTCGCGAATAGAATCGCCAGCATCATACCTTCTGGGTACGCTGGGTTAACTACACGAATCATCACAGCCATTGCACCAATTAACGCGCCGTACCACCACTTACCTTTATTGGTAAATGCCGCTGATACAGGGTCAGTCGCCATGAACATCATACCGAATGCAAAACCACCTAGAACTAGGTGCCAGTGCCATGGCATGCTAAACATTGCGTTAGTGTCAGAACCGATAATGTTAAACAGAGTCGCTGCTGCAACCATACCAATCATAGTACCCGCGATGATGCGCCATGAAGCAATGCCCATGTACACAATCATTGCGCCACCAAGAATGATAGCTAGCGTAGAAACTTCACCGATAGAACCTGGAATACGACCGATAAACGCGTCCATCCAAGTGATCGCTTCGCCAGTAACCGTGTTGATTACAGAAGCTTGACCACCGTTCGCCCATTGGCTAAGAGCAGTTGCGCCAGAGAAACCGTCAGCCGCAGTCCATACTAGATCACCAGAGATCTGAGCTGGGTATGCGAAGAACAAGAAGGCACGACCTGCAAGCGCAGGGTTAAGGAAGTTACGACCAGTACCACCAAAGATTTCTTTCGCAACCACAACACCAAAGGTAATACCTAGTGCTGCTTGCCAAAGTGGAAGTGTTGCTGGAACGATCAGTGCAAACAGGATAGAAGTTACGAAGAAACCTTCGTTCACTTCGTGCTTACGCACCATACAGAAAAGTACTTCCCAGAAACCACCAACAGCAAATACTACTGCGTAGATAGGTAGGAAGTAAGTTGCACCAAGTAGCATTTTGCTACCCCACCCAGCGTCAGCTGTAAGGGTGCCGCCTAACATTTGTGTTAGCCAGTAGTGCCAATCACCTGCAAGTACCGTCGCCAGTTGCTCACCAACGTACATGTGGTTAAGTGCAGAGATTGCTTGATGACCCGTGTTGTACATACCCCAGAACATTGCTGGGAATACCGCGAACCATACCATGATCATGATACGTTTCAGGTCGATACTATCACGGACGTGTGAACCAGTACGCGTCACTTGACCTGGAGTGTACATAAGAGTGGCAAATGCTTCGAAAAGCGCAAACCATTTCTCATGTTTACCACCCGGTTCAAAGTGATGTTCAACGTTTTCGAGGAAATTCTTGAGACCCATGAATTACCCTTCCTTCTCAATTTTGTCCAAGCACTCACGTAGCAATGGACCAAACTCATACTTACCTGGGCATACATACGTACATAGAGCCAGATCTTCTTCATCTAACTCAAGCGCACCCAGTAGTTGCGCGCTATCGCTATCACCAGCACAAAGGTCACGAAGTAACAGTGTTGGTTCGATGTCTAGTGGCATTACTTTTTCGTAGTTACCAATTGGCACCATTGAACGCTCACTACCGTTAGTCGTGGTTGTCATGTTGAACAACTGACCAGGGAAGAATTGGCTCAAGAACGAACGTGTTACAGAGAATTTGTTTTTACCTGGTGCGATCCAGCCCATGAATTCTTTTTCATAGCCTTCACGAAGTGCCGTTACTTGAAGGTGGTAACGACCAAGGTATGCATGTGGACCAACCGCTTTCGTTGCATTCAGAACAGAGCCTGATAGCACACGGATTTGACCTGGCATCATCTCAGAATCAGTGATTTGCTCGATAGCAGCACCAATTTGAGTACGCACAAGACGCGGGTTGTTCACAACAGGACCACCAAGGGCAATAACGCGATCTGTGTATAGCTCACCCGTTAGGAAAAGCTGACCGAACGCGATAACGTCTTGATAGTTGATGTGCCATGCAACATTCGCTGCATCAGCACCGAACAATTTGTGGATGTGAGTACCAACAAGGCCTGATGGGTGTGGGCCGTTGAATACATGCTCTTCAACATTTGCTTCAGAGCTACGAGGTAGGCTCGAACCTGCTTTACAAACCATTACTTTGCCGCTTGTTAAGCGAGAAAGCAGAGTTAGACCAGCAACAAACGCATCGCTTTGTTCGTTGATAATTAACTCAGGGTTTGCAGCTAGTGGGTTGGTATCAATAGCCGTAACAAAGATAGCCTTTGTTTCAGCATCAATAGCAGGCACTTTGCTAAATGGACGGGTACGAAGCGCTGTCCACATGCCAGATTCTACTAACTGCTCAACCACAACAGCACGATCGAGTTGTGCTAGTTGGTCTGCATTGTAGCTGTTAAATGTGATTTGCTCGTTGCCTTCTACATCGATAACAACCGATTGTAGAACACGCTTAGCACCACGATTGATTTCAGTAACCTTACCAGCGGCCGGAGCAGTGAATTTAACGCCAGGGTTCTTCTTATCTTCAAAAAGAACCTGACCTTTCTTCACTACATCCCCTACGCGAGTATGCATTGTAGGACGCATACCAACATATTCTTCGCCAAGCAAGGCAACACGTGTGATGGCATTACCATCATTTATCGCCTGGGTAGGAGTCCCTGAAATTGGGATATCCAGACCCTTTTTTATTGTAATCATACGCACTTGCACTACATTAACGGGAAAAAAGAAATTTTCTATTGCGCAATTAAGACACGACTTTCCATCGTCCGAAGCCGGCTTCATATCCTACACCGACGCCGCAACATCCTATTAACCAGCTCATCACAACTTATTGCGATAAGCTTTTTTCAAGCCCGCGATTCTATCATTAATCAAACGGTTTTTACTATGTTAATCCGTACTTATCGGGGCGAAAATCGGCAATGAATGAGATGGCAATACTTTCAGTAGCGAATAAATTTGAACTAATGCACATTTCGAACTGATAGTGCTTTTGTACATCTCATTTGCACTTGAAGCCAAACATCCACAACAAACAAACAAGTTTTAAACACCGGCAACAAGTGCTCAGCAATCGGCTTGGGAGAATGTGTCTCAACTTTTACAAATTGTTAATCGATATTCACATCTGCATTATCGGTCACCCTGCCATATTCACGTACTGCGATTAAAAACTGCTGGTACGACTCATGGATTTTCTTAATGCTTGGATCTTGTTGGCTCCGTTCCTGTAGCAGCTGCTTATTGATCGTTTTTAAGTGCGACAGAACAGGTTCAGGGAAGGCTTTTAACTGAACATCATGCTCATTGAGCAACACGCTAAGCGCGTTAACATTTTTGACCGTGTATTCATCCAGCATATTCTGGCTTGTTGCACGCGCAGCTGTTTCAACAATGGCTTTAAGATCAGCGGGCAGTGCTTGAAACGCATCTTTGTTGATTAAAAATTCCATATTGGTACTTGGCTCATGCCAGGCTGGGTAGTAGTAATAACGTGCAGCATTATGAAGCCCAAAAGCAAGATCATTGAAAGGGCCTACCCACTCGGTTGCATCAATCGCCCCCGTTTCTAATGCCGTAAATAGCTCCCCTCCCGGTAAGCTAACGGGGATGCCTCCAGCACGTTTTAATACCTCGGCACCATAGCCAGGCAGACGCATTTTCAGCCCTTTAAGATCACTAATATCTTTTATCTCGGTATTGAACCAGCCCCCCATTTGGGTGCCAGTATTTCCCCCAGCCAGTGGGATCACCCCATAAGGCGCATACAATTCTTGCCACAATGCTAACCCGCCACCATAGTGTAGCCATGCATTCATTTCTTGCGCTGTCATTCCAAAGGGCACCGCGGCAAAAAAAGGCGCTGCTGGTATCTTATCTTCCCAATAATAAGCCGCAGAGTGTCCCATTTGCGCTGTCCCTTTAGATACCGCATTAAAGACTTCAAAGCTAGGCACTAACTCCCCCGCACCGTAAACTTTGATCACCATTTTCCCAGCACTTAACCGTGCGACTTGCTCAGCAAAATACTCAGGGGCAAAACCTAATCCAGGGAACCCTTTAGGCCATGAGGTCACTAGTTTCCATTCAACGAGCGGAGTATCAGCACTGCTATCGGAAGAAGCTTCACGATCACATGCACCTAAAATGAAGACAGTAGCTACTATAAGGGCTACGCGGAAAAGTCGCTTTATCATTCAATCTTCCTTGTATCGCACTTTTTATAATTATCGAGACGAGATTGCTGTACAGCGTTACCCGCTCAGTATAGCCAGTGAATGACGATTCGTTTTTGATGATAGAAGATGTTTTAGCGCAATAATGCTTGAGGCATCAAAGATCCCTCTCTTGAAGATAAAAAGATTGTCTACATTTAACTCAAATTGAGCGATAACACACAAAAAAGTACCAATACACACATGGTCTTTCATTACAGTGAGTAATGAGGGAGAAAATAGGGAATGAAAAAGAAGAGGTTTTTCGCTTAATGCACAATCAGCCACTTCACAGCAGCTGATTTGTCACACGCGATAATGGCGTGCTTCGTTCTAAATTCGTTTGCTAATAAGGTATTTATTAGGACATATTCGCCTTACTTACCACCACCGTGGCAAGCTGGTGATAATGGTGCGCCATCCATCATCTTCTTCCATTCAACCTCAGTGTAAGTATGAATAGCCAGTGCATGGATATGGTTAGCTAACTCATCGGCTAACACGCTATTTACCGCACGATGACGCGCTATAAGGCGTTTACCTTCAAATTCAGCACATACAATCACCACTTTGAAATGGCTTTCCGAGCCTGCAGGTACATTATGCATGTAACTCTCATTCACTACATCAAGATGAGCAGGTGAAAATGCGTGCTCTAGTTTTTCAATAATACGTTCTTGCAACATCTAAATCACCGAAAAGGACGACGGGCTGAAAAATCTATGTGACGCATCCCAAAGGTTTTGCGACAATAGCAGTAATTCGTAAACATACCTGAAAGTTATCCGTAATGAAACCAGCGCTAACTCTGCTTGATCGTACCTTGCACCTTTCCCGTTACCCGCAACGTAAAAACGAAACCCTGCAAGCATGGGATGCTGCAGATGAGTACCTGATCAATCATACTCATGACATGGCGCTAGACCCTCAACGGCCAATCCTCATCCTCAATGATAGCTTTGGCGCATTAAGCTGTTGGTTTGCTGAAAAAGGCCAAGTCACCAGCATTAGCGACTCTTATGTGGCCCAGCAAGGTTGTCGCCAAAATTTGGCCGCAAACGAACTGCCAGCAATCACCCAACTCGATTGCCTTGCCACGCTGCCAGCCAACCCACAATTGGTACTCATTAAACTGCCGAAAAACAACCGCTTGCTAACATGGCAACTTCAGCAGCTGTGTCATTTAGTACCCGATGATTGTGTCATCATCGGGGCAGGTAAAGCCAAAGAGATCCATACATCAACATTAAAACTGTGTGAAAAGTTCTTAGGTGAAACCAAAACATCATTAGCGGTTAAAAAAGCGCGTTTAGTCTTTATAAAGGCAGATAAAACACTCGCTAAACCGATGCCAACCCCAAAAACATGGGATGTACCAGAGCATGGTTTTACGCTGACCAATCACGCCAATGTCTTTTCCGGTGAAAGCTTAGATATCGGTGGGCGCTTTTTGTTGGATCACATTCCACAAGACCCGAATCTCAAACAAATTATCGACCTAGGCTGTGGCAATGGTGTTATTAGCTTAAAAGCGGCACAACTGAATCCACAGGCAAACATTACTAGCGTTGATGAAAGTTATATGGCTGCGGCATCTTGCCGAGAAAATGCCAAGTTAAACCTTGATAACCCAGAACAAATTCATGCTATCGTCAATAACTGTTTAGATGGTTTGGAAGCTGACTGGGCAGATTTAGTGTTATGTAACCCACCTTTCCATCAGCAGAATGCGGTCACAGATCATATTGCTTGGCAGATGTTCTGTGATGCACAGCAAGTTCTTCGTCCTAATGGACAGTTAATCGTCATCGGTAATCGCCAACTGGGATACGATGAAAAAATGAAACGCATATTTGGCAACGTGAAAAAGATTGCCCAAAATAGCAAATTTATTATTTACCAATCTGGCAAATAACCAGAACAACAAGCATTTATGATTTGCCGACGTACTTATGTGTCATGGCAGTCGATACTTCAGCTAAGGATAAGAAAATGAAGAAGTTTTTTTTAGTGGCATCTGTTCTTGCGCTATCAGCATGTTCCGCCCCACAAGCACCGCAACTCACACTTGCACCGACACCAGTTATTGCAACCCAAGCGAGTGTTAACGGTACGCATGTTAATTTGACGAGCCAAGATTTGCGCCCTGCACAATTTATCGCTGTGGTTGATACCGGCCGCCAAAATGTAGAGCCAATTCATGCTTCTCAAAACTTACGAGTCACACTGGAAGATGCATTAGCGCGTCAGCTAACCGCACAAGGCTATAAATTAGATAAAAACAGTAAAGGCACGTTGCGCCTTGATATTCTGGAAGCCATGGTAAACGTTAAACACAGCGTAATGAGCCATGAATTAAGCAGCAAGCTACAACTACAACTAGTGGTAGATTCGCCTAAAGGTAAGTTCGTTAAACGCTACGCAGGTAAATCTGATAAAACTGGGGCGATGAGTGCGTCGACTGAAGATATGGAACTGGCACTAAACGGCCTGATGACTGCCGTACTTAACGATATTTACGCGGATGCGGAACTGAATAATTACATGCAGGAAAACCTATAATGCGCAAATTTTTAGCGGCCTTAACCATTATGGCAGCAACAATACCGCTATCGGTGCAAGCGGCAACGCAAGTGGAAGTCAGCACCAACCTTGGTGATTTCACTATTCAACTTGACGAACAAAAAGCGCCAGTGAGTAGCAAAAACTTTTTGCGTTACGTTGCAGATGGTAGCTACGAAGGTACGATTTTTCATCGTGTGATCCCAGGTTTCATGGCCCAAGGTGGCGGTTTTGATGAAGACTTAACTCGCCGTCCATCTTACGAGCCAATCAAAAACGAAGGGGCTAATGGTCTGAAAAATGATCGTGCAACTGTCGCGATGGCACGTACCCAAGATCCAAATTCTGCGACCCGTCAATTTTACATTAACTACCAAAATAACGGCTTCCTGAATGCCAATGCTAACCAAGCTGGCTATGCGGTATTCGGTAAAGTTGTGAAGGGCTTCTCAGTAATTGAAAAAATGGCGACAATTCCTACCACGACTATTCGCTCAATGGGTATGAAAGATGTGCCGCAACAACCTATAGTTATTAAGACAATTAAAACTATTAATAACTAAGTGACGATCACCAGAGTGTGATCCGACACTCTGGTGACTTTATGCTTACATTAATCTCCGATAACAGCCTTTCGCGCAACGCTATTACGCAAGCTGTGCATGCTCATGTGGAAGAGTTCGCCCCTGCCCTTGCGCTTACCACACTCAACACCATCCATGGTCGTACTTGTTTCTCCTCACTCGAAGAGATCTGCACTGAACACCTGCATGAATGGTGGGGACTCGCCATTACAACAGGCCAACCCGATAACCATTATGAATCAACTTACTGGTACTTACTTCACTTACTCGAAGCGATAGAAGAACACCAACTTCTGGGCAATATGTTTGTTCAGCATAAAGTAACTAGCTGTGCAAATTATCTGCTCGGGTTGGGGCCAGCGCCTAAAAATACGCATGGCGCTAGACCATAAATATCATTTAACGTAAAAATAACCGTTACATCCTTGCTTTATTGCCTTAATTCACAATAGATTACCTCTGTAGCGCTCTATTCACCGAGCGTTACAGATAAAGGCTGATCATCCGTTACACTCGATTGGCTGAGTACCTATTCGTCATTGAGGTAAATATGGATCAATCATTAGAAAACAATACAAAATTAGGATGGCGAGTATACCTAGAACGTAAAGTTCTCATCATGCTGGCATTGGGCTTCTCGTCGGGCCTGCCTATTTTGCTTGTTTTCGGGACCCTGTCGTTTTGGCTACGTGAAGCCGAAGTCAGCCGTACCGACATTGGCTTCTTTAGTTGGGTTGCCTTAGCTTATGGTTTCAAATGGATCTGGTCACCACTGATCGACCGCTTCCCTATCCCACTATTTTCACATCTCTTAGGCCGCCGTCGTGGCTGGATGGTATTTTCTCAATTGCTGATTATTGCCTCATTGTGCGGTATGGCTATCAGTAACCCGCAGGTTGACCTCATGCAACTGGCGATTTTCGCTGTGATTGTTGCCTTTGCTTCAGCCTCGCAAGATATCGTGATAGATGCATACCGCATTGAGTTAGCCACAGAGCGCTTACAAGCCGCCTTGGCTGCGGCCTACATGACAGGCTACCGCCTTGCCATGATCATGGCAGGTGCGGGGGCACTGGCATTTGCCGCCTGGTTTGGTTCAGATACCCTCTACGATGTAACAGGCTGGAAAATGGCCTACTTCATCATGGCTGGTTTTATGTTAGTTGGGCTTATCACCGCCCTTTGCATAAAAGAACCAAGCATAGACTCGAGCGCAATCGATAATGTTGAAAAAACATTCCGTCTGTCTTTACTCAACAAAGGGATGAATCCGCTGGCTGCAAAAGGGGTCGCTTGGTTCTATACCGCTGCCATTATGCCGTTCCAAGATTTCTTTTCACGCTACGGACGCCATGCCCTACTTATCCTCGTATTGATCGGCTGTTACCGTATTTCAGATGTCGTGATGGGTGTCATGGCTAATGCCTTCTATGTCGATATGGGCTTTACCAAAACTCAAGTTGCTTCAGTCTCTAAAGTGTACGGCGTTATTATGACCTTGGCGGGAGCAGGCCTGGGTGGGATCATGGTAAGCAAATACGGCACCATGCGTATTTTAGCCTTGGGCGCAGTACTCTCTGCATTTACTAACTTACTCTTTGTTGCCTTTACCTATATGGGAAACAGCATTCCTATGCTAACCGCTGTTATCTCGCTTGATAATCTGAGTGCAGGAATTGCAACAGCGGCTTTCATCACCTACATGTCGAGCCTCACCAACGTCGCTTTTTCAGCAACCCAATACGCATTGTTTAGTTCAATCATGCTGCTTTTCCCTAAGTTTATTGCCGGTTTTTCTGGCATGTATGTCGATAACTTTGGTTATAACACCTTTTTCTTTACGACGGCATTAATCGGTTTACCCGTGCTGGTACTGATTTACTTAGTCAACAAGGGGCAAACAGAAGCTAGCCATGCAAAATAATGTCTGCAATTTTCGTCGTAAATGACTAGTTAGTTAGACGATGTACAATTACATTTTTTGCTCGCCATGCCCCTTTAACCAGAGATAACCCCAAATAGGCATCAACAAGACGCTCATTCTTGTTGATGTCAAACCATCTCGGCATTCATGCCGTCTAACCTAACGATAAAACCGCACAAAAAACCACCACAAAACGCATCGACCTCATACTATTTTCAAAAAGTTCAAATTATTTCCCCGAATAGCTCACAAAAAAACGCCAAATGTAACCGATTACAGGCGATCTGGATCACATTTAGCAAAGGTTTGCGCAATCGTTACATTCACAATGGTGACATAAACCCATAAAATGCTCGCCATCGAATCGGGCAACCCTTTTAAACCAGCCTGAAATAACGACGACATAATCAACGAGAGTTTGAACAATGCGTAAATCACTAGTAGCAATGAGCGTACTGGCTGCAGCAGCAGCACTTCCAGCACAAGCTGAATACCTATACGGCTTCGGTAACGTAAGCGTGAACTACCTAGATTGGTCTAAGGGTACTGAAGCTCGTTCAGATGGCGGTAAAAAAGATTTCGCTTACATTGAACTTGAAGGTGGTGCGGGTTTTGATTGGGGTGAGCTATACGGTTTCTTCGATCTTGAAAACGTACAAGACGGTGCTGATAAAACACGCGCTGCAAGCAAAGGTTCAATCCAGTACAAAACTGGCTTAGATGAAGTTCGTCTATTCGCACAAACTTATTCAACAGAGAATGGCGGTTGGCACGTTCGTAACAACGTTGTAGGTCTATCTTACAAGCTAACTGGTGAAAACTGGTTCTTCAACCCTTGGGCTGGCTTCCACCACACAAATACTGCTGGTTTCGTTGGTATGAACGGTGGTATGGCTGGTTGGGTTACTGGTTATAACTTTGATGCATTCGGTCAGAGTTTCTCTCTAAGCAACTGGCACGAAACAGAGTTTGCTCGTAAAGAAGCATACGCAAAAGCAGCTAGTGAAACAGACAAGTTATCTATGAACGGTGCTGTAGCGGCATGGTGGAATGTTACGGATAACGTAACAACTGGTATCCAATACCGTTACTCAAACAATAAGCTTGGCCAAACTAACTACGGCAATGCTGTTATCTACTCTGTGAAATATAACTTCTAATAGTTATAATCAGACTGATTCAAAAAAGGCGCCTAGAGCGCCTTTTTTATTGCCTGAAAACGTAAACTCATTTCGTTAAGTAACATCATATTATGGCATCGCCAAAACAACGCGATTTTTCCCTGTCGCTTTCGCGTTATAGAGCGCTTCATCCGCTAGATTAAGCTTTTGATCTAGTCTGTTTTTTACCTGCCATATCGTCAGGCCAGTGCTTACTCCAATCGACGCTGTAATCGTTAACTCTCCCGCATCAGTCTTAAATGGCGAATCCGCCAACGCTTGATTCATGTGCTGAAAGACAGCCTCCACATTACCATCATCTTCGAGTAAACAGACAAACTCTTCCCCACCCCAGCGTACAATAATGCCAGTAGAGGCAAGGACCGACTGCAAACGTGCCGCTGACTCAATTAATACTTGATCACCCACGCTATGACCGTAAGTGTCATTAATTCCTTTAAAGTTATCTAAATCAATAATTGCTAGCGCTTTGCGTATATCGCGATCATTATCGGAATAGCCTGCAATATACGCTTCAAAAAAGCGTCGGTTACCCAGCTTGGTCAATGGATCCTGGCCATGTAATCGCTCTAATTCAACATTAAGGACATGCATCCTATTACTATGGCGATAAATAATCACGATCCCTAACACCAAGAATAAAACCATCACAACAATCACTCGATGACGAAGCACTTGCTGCTCTAACAAGCTATCAGCTAATTGCTTTTCGGTGGTCGCTAGTTCAACTTTTTGTCTTAGCGACTGCGTTTCAAGTAACTGCTGAACCTGAAATAACTCACTTTGTCTTCTATCAAATAGCTGGGTTTTGTTGGCTTTAGAATATAGTCGGAAATATTCTAAAGCTGCTTGATGATTGCCTAATAAATCGTAAGCTTCAGATAAGGCTTTATTTAGGTGAGTTTGGAAATTTTGCGCATTAACTTGCTCAAACAATGTCTTCGCTTTAAATAAATCATCGATCACTTGATGAGGTTGACCTAATTCAATATTCGATAGTGCGCGCCCCATCAAACATTGGCCATACTGTAAGGGGTATAGTGAACCATTCGGATAATTCAAACACTGGTTCGCAACAACCAACGCCTGTTGGTAATCACCTTCTAATCGCAATACATCAATTTCACTTTTTAACGCAATAAGTTTAAGCCTAGTAGATGTATTCTTATCAACATAGCTTTGCGCTATTTCAAGTGACTTCCGCGCATTCGTTGCTTGTTTTAGGCTGACATAAATATATGACTCATTAATATAGAGAACTTCTAGCAAACCTTTTTCATTAAGCTTACTTTCTTTATAGCGAGCTTTGCCCCTAACAATAAAATCGAGTGCTTTTTCCCAATCTTCTAAGTAAATATAAATTAAGCCAAGATTGGCTAAAAGCTTTGCATTGTAAATATGATTAGGGAAGGCTTTACCAAGTTCAACCCCTTGATGAAAGTAAGATTGCGCTTGCAATAAATCACCACTAATATTAGCGATAACACCTGCTGTATTGTACGCCTTAATCAATAAAGCGTCATAATGTATAGCCTCTGCAAGTTTGATAGCTTTATTTACTTGTTCTTTCGCTGCTTGTAGTTTTCCCGCACGAATATTTTCAATGGCAAGCTCTACCAAGGAATCGGCTCTCAACCATTCTAAATCATACTTATTCGCCAGTACTTTTAGTTGTTGCATAAGTGCCACTACTTTATCTGTATCTTGAATATGTAAGGCAATATTTACCTCAATCATCAATTGGTACGCGAATAGCTCTTTATTGTTGAAAACGCCCTTAGCTTTAAGCTGATTTAATTTATCTAAGGATTGTTCGGGATCATACCGAGATAAATCACGAAGCGATAAAACGTCTCGGCCATTCGGTTGTTCTAAAATAATTTGATCGGGCAAAAAAGAAGAAAGTTGTGATTTGCTAGCAACACCAGATAATGGTAGAGGGCGAAGCACATACATAAGAATAAAAATTAGTAGGCAACTAACAATAGCCAGAATATATTTATTTGGATAACTACTCATACATGTTAATAACAATCCCTTGGTGGCGGGCATTATACTTTAATATGCAGCAAGTTTAACCTTATTTACCTGACTTCAATAATAAAAAAACGCTATTGTCACCAATAGCGTTTTTTATCAAATAAAGGGGGAAATTTAGTCGAGGAAAACAATATGTATGTTTAAACTTATCCTAGTAGGCTTTGAAACAACAACAGTGAGCCCATACCACTTAATACCACCCATACTAAGTCAAAGCGTAAACTCACAATGGTACATACAATCGCTGCCAGTACGCGTGGGTTTTCAAGGCTAAACACCATGCTTGAGCCAGCACCAAGAATCTCAACTGCGATAATTGCTGGTAAAACGGTAACAGGAACAAAACGCAGCGTACGCTTCATTCGCTCAGACATTTCAAATGAACCTGCCATACCAATCACTGAAAAGCGAATCGCGAAAGTCACCGCTGCCATACCTAAGGTAAAGATTAAAAATGTAGTCATGTCCATGTTATGCGCCTTCTACTTCAGTTACTTGGTTTTCTTGTTGTTGTTTACGCTGTTCTTTTTCTGTCGCAAGATCCATTTGGTAGCCGGCAAGCACACCAATTGCAGCGGCAATCACAAGGCCTAAAGAGTGCGGTAAGCCCGATAGCAAAATACCAGAGATAGTGGCAACCACAGCAGCAACAATACATTCGCGGCTTTTTACTTGTGGAATAACAATCGCAATAAAGGCAGCAACCATCGCAAATTCTAAGCCGTAGTTCGCAATATCAGGGAAAGACGATCCCACTAACGCGCCCATCAAGTTAGCCAGTACCCAGTTGCCCCAGAACCCGAACATTGCCGCTAAGTAAAACCAATGGCGACCTTCTTTTTCTTTACGAAATTCAGTAATGGTTGAAGCATACACTTCATCTGTTAAACCGTATGACATCAGCATACGAATATGCAGCGGGTATTCTTTGGCATGCTCTGATAACGATGCGCTGTATAACACATGACGTAAATTAATGATGAAGGTGGTCAACATAATCACCGCCATACTGGCGCCAGATTGGAATAAGCCAAGCGCTACCATCTGTGCAGAACCTGCAAAAACAGTAAATGCCCATAGCGTACTCTGCATAATGTCCATTCCCGCTTGGATACTAACAGCACCCACGATGAATGAGAATGGAAATGCCCCTATACACAAAGGCGCAATCGCTTTAAAACCAGCGCTCATTAATTGTTTTTTCATTGCTTCAACTCTTCAAAAAGAAACTTCAAAATTATTTGCAGATGCAAATATATTGGAGGCGTTCACTTTCAACAAGCGATTAATCGCAAATAACCAAAAAGTGTTAACTAGATCAAAAAAGGCATACCAAACCGCGATTAAACAAGACAAAAGTCACATATCATGCTGGGACCACACATAAAAAGTCTCTTTAATTTCAAATTACCAATTGCAAGTTGCAAATTATTTTGTATCATAAGTGCAAATTAAATTGCAGCTACGGATTATCCCCATAACGCTGCACTCGTATTAACGACAAAGGCTAAATCCATGAAAACTGTTGTAACTTCTGAAAATGCACCAGCTGCTATCGGTCCATACTCTCACGGTACTGCGTACAACAATTTAATCTTCACTTCTGGTCAACTACCTGTTGATGCTGCAACTAGCCAAGTAGCCGAAGGGGGGATTACCGCGCAATCCATCCAATCACTAAAAAACCTGGTTAGCGTTGTTGAAGCAGGCGGCGGTGATGTAAATACCATTCTAAAAACAACCTGTTACTTAGCTAACATCGCTGATTTCGCTGCATTTAATGAAGTGTACAAAACAGTTTTTGAAACCGATTGCCCAGCGCGTAGCTGCTTCGCAGTTAAAGATCTGCCATTAGGCGTTTTAGTTGAAGTTGAAGCAATCGCGCACGCGAAATAAGGGGCGAGTCATGAAAGCACAATGGAAGCAGTACATCGGCATCATCAACTCAGTCGTTAAACCTGCACTGGGTTGTACTGAGCCAATTTCAGCTGCTTACGCCTCATCAGCCGTTGCCAGCATGCTAGGTGGCACACCTGAGACATTAAAAGTGTTTGTTTCTGACAACCTTTACAAAAACTCAATGGGTGTATTTGTACCAGGTACAGGCAAAATCGGCTTGCACATTGCGTCAGCAGCGGGTGCTGTGGCGGGTGATTTTGATGCGGGCCTTGAAGTGCTTGCGAAAATCACACCAAGCGATGTCGAACAAGCGCAAGCATTGATCGATGCAGGTAATGTTGATGTTTCTCGCTACAACACCAGTGAGTTTATCTTCTGCCGCGTGATTGCAACTAAAGGTAAGGATACGGCCGAGATCACCATCAGTGGTGGCCATACCCGTATCGCAGAAAAACGCTTTAACGACGAAGTGATCTTCTCTGCAGATAAAGAAGAAGGCGCGGCATCAACCGCTTCTATTTGTGATGGCGTAGAAATCAGCATTCGTGACATCTACGATTTCGCAACTCAAGCCGACTTTGCTGATATCGAATTTATCCTTGAGGCGAAAAAGCTAAACAGTGCACTTTCGCAAGAAGGGATGGATCATGAGTACGGCCTACAAATTGGTCGTACCATGGACAGCAGCATGGCAGACGGCATGATGGGCAAATGCCTATCGAACGAAATCCTAATGTACACATCAGCAGCATCCGATGCGCGCATGGGTGGTGCAAGTTTACCTGCAATGAGTAACTACGGCAGTGGTAACCAAGGTATCGCAGCGACTGTGCCTGTTGTAAAAACCGCTGAGTTCGTTGGTGCAAATGATGAAACATTAGCACGCGCGTTAATCATGAGTCACTTAGGTGCGGTTTACATCAAGTCTCATTACCCACCGCTATCTGCATTTTGTGGTAACACGGCCACCAGCTCTGCAGCAGCAATGGCGATGGTTTACCTACGTGGCGGTGACTTTGCGCAATCTTGTTTTGCTATTCAAAACGTACTGAGTGACACCACAGGTATGGTTTGTGATGGTGCAAAAGCAACCTGTGCGATGAAAGTGGGCAGTTCTTCTCAAGCCGCTGTTAAGTCGATGCTACTTGCGATGAACAACCACGCTGCAGCAATGCAGGGCGTTATTTCACGCGATGTTGAAAAAACCATCCGCAATGTTGGCCGTATGGTTAGCGCGGGAATGGGACAAACAGACAAAGAAATCATTGAAATCATGTCTGTTTAAAGTCCATAATCGCCACCTATATCGGGTGGCGATTATATTCCCCCCACACTATCACAGTTGCAAACGAAAGCAGTTTCACTTGCATGCCTATTCATAATCCAGTGTGAAACACGGAAAAGCATGCAGCACGTCAGAATGTTTTCGTTTGCTTTGAAAGGAAATGGAAAATGCTAGTCACCTTATCAGTGAGCGATAAATTAATCCTCGATGCGATGTGTAATGTCGTCGATGGTATCGCGGCAATGTATGGCCAACACACAGAAGTTGCGCTTCACAGCTTAGACATTGAAAATCCATCTATAATCAAAATCGCTAATGGCCATGTAACTGGCCGCGATATTGGTGCCCCCATTACTAACCTCGCCCTTGAGAAGTTAAAATCGGGTGCTGATATTTCAGAGCCTTATTTCAGCCGCTGCTCTAAAGGTAAATTGATTCGCTCTGTCACCACTATCATTCGTAATGATGTTGGCACGGCAATCGCTCTGCTCTGCATTAATGCAGATATGGATGCTCCTATTCATTCATTTTTGAGCTCGATGCTCCCCAATACGCTACCACTCGACTCAGCATCGCTATCACCAGAAACGTTTGCTAAAAACCCTGACGAAATGCTGAACGACTCTATTGAGCGCGTCAAACACGCGACCATGGAAGATCGCTCAATTCCAACCCACAAACGTAGCCGCGTGATTGTTGAGCAACTGTTTGAAAATGGTGTGTTCAACATTAAAGATGCCATTGTGATCACCGCTGAATCTTTGGGTGTCTCACGCGATACGGTTTACCGTTATTTACGCGATCTAAAAAAATAGTCAATGAAGAGCGTTTTGCTCTCTTATATCAAGGCGCATTGTGCGCCTTTTTCTTTGCGCTAAATTCACCATCAACAGCCAAAATGCTACCCTAGCCTTTAGGATAATTACCCTACCTAGCTAAGGAACAACATTCATGCTATTCACTATTGTTGGCGCTGGTGCCATTGGTTGTCTTTGGGCGGCCTCACTCGCTAAAGCTCACTCGGTTCATCTATGGACACGACACGCTCAGCCGAATAGCGTATTTGCTTTCACTCCCTTAGCGCCTGACTCTGCCGCTGAAACATCGACAGCCTTCAACCTTCCAAGTAATCAAACAAAGTTACTGCAACAAAGTGATTGCGTGCTTATTACTGTAAAGGCCTTCCATGTAGAACAAGCGATTGAAGCCATTCAACCTTGGCTATCACCTGCTACACCAGTTGTTATCATGCACAATGGTATGGGTAGCCAAGCAGCCGCATTGCAAAAACTGCCGCATAATCCTATTTTGTATGCCACTACGTCACAAGCGGCCTTCAAGCCACAGGCAGATCATGTTCAACACACTGGCATAGGCCAAACATGGATAGGGGCAATTAATCCTGCCGCGCAGCCGTTACAGTTCTTAGCGGATACGTTCAATAAGGTGCTCGCCCCCTGTCAATGGCACGTAGATATTCAACACCCCCTGTGGCAAAAGCTGGCCATTAACTGCGCCATTAACCCGTTAACCGCGCTGCACCAATGCAAAAATGGCGAACTCGCCCAACCACAATACCAAGCCGCACTCAGCAACATTTGCCAAGAAGTGGCTGAAATTATGTGTGCAGAAGGCTACCTCACCACAGCAAACACTCTTAAAGCTCAGGTTGATAAGGTTATTCATGCTACCGCTAACAACCTTTCTTCAATGAACCAAGATGTTTGTCACCACCGCCAGACAGAAATCGACTATATTACTGGGCATATTGTGCGACGTGGTCAAGACTACAACATACGTACTCCTTTTAACGCCGAGCTATGGCAACAGATTAAAACAATGGAGCAAAACGCCTCATGACACTTCTACCCACTTCCACTCCGAAGATTGCAGTTTGTATCGCCCCAGGCACCGAAGAGATGGAAGCGATTACCGCTATTGATATCCTGCGTCGTGCTAATTTCGATGTGACAATTGCCAGTGTCGCATCTGATGGTGCACTAATCGTTGAAGGCTCTCGCGGCATCAAGCTGGTTGCTGACATCGCATTAGTTGAAGTTGCCGATATTGAATTTGATTGTGTGGTACTGCCAGGCGGTTTAGGTGGGGCTGAATGTTTCCGTGATAGTCCATTACTAGTCGAGTTTGTCAATCAACACCGCTACGACGGTAAGTTAGTCGCTGCCATCTGTGCAACACCCGCTATCTTGTTGCAACATCACGATATGTACCCTGAAGCGTACATGACGGCACATCCTTCAGTGATGGAACAAATCCCCGCTAATAAGCGAAAAGTAAAACGGGTATTTTTTGATACCAACCACAACCTACTCACCAGCCAAGGTCCAGGGACTGCACAAGAGTTTGCATTAGATATTGTGGTACAACTTACAGGCAAAGAACGCGCAGCAGAAGTGGCGGGGCCTATGGTGGTATGGCCAAACATGCATTACGACGTGTTACCTCAAAAATAGCGTGACGACGATTTTGAATAAATGCCAGAAACACAAAACGCAGCGAATTCGCTGCGTTTTTTCTAGCTAGTGTACAAATTTTACAACCTGCTGTTCTCGCTATTAACCCAGTAGGCTTTGGAACAACAATAGTGAACCCATACCGCTTAATACCACCCATACTAAGTCAAAACGCAGACTCACAATGGTACAAACGATAGCCGCAAGCACGCGTGGGTTTTCTAGGCTAAAGACCATGCTCGAACCCGCACCAAGGATCTCAACCGCAATAATTGCTGGTAAAACGGTAACAGGAACAAAACGCAGCGTACGCTTCATACGCTCAGACATTTCAAATGAACCTGCCATACCGATCACTGAAAAGCGAATCGCGAAAGTCACCGCAGCCATACCTAAGGTAAAGATTAAAAATGTAGTCATGTCCATGTTATGCACCTTCTACTTCAGTTGCTTGGTTTGCTTCTTGTTGTTTACGTAGCTCTTTCTCTGTCGCCAGATCCATTTGGTAACCGGCAAGTACACCGATTGCAGCTGCAATTACTAACCCTAACGAGTGTGGTAGACCTGATAGTAAAATACCGGAGATCGTTGCCACGACAGCAGCCACGATACATTCACGGCTCTTCACTTGTGGAATAACAATTGCGATAAAGGCTGCAACCATTGCAAACTCTAACCCGTAGTTTGCAATATCAGGGAAAGATGACCCAACCAGTGCCCCCATTAAGTTTGCTAGCACCCAGTTTCCCCAGAAACCAAACATTGCGGCTAAATAGAACCAGTGGCGACCCTCTTTTTCTTTACGTACCTCTGTGATTGTAGAGGCGTACACTTCATCCGTGAGTCCATAAGCCATCAGCATACGAATATGCAGCGGGTATTCCTTGGCGTGCTCGGATAACGAAGCACTATAAAGTACATGACGTAAATTAATGATAAAGGTCGTCAGCATGATCACCGCCATGCTTGCTCCAGACTGAAATAAGCCAAGCGCTACCATTTGTGCAGAGCCTGCAAATACCGTAAACGCCCATAATGTACTCTGCATAATATCCATTCCCGCTTGGATACTAACCGCACCCACAATAAAGGAAAATGGAAAAGCACCAATACACAAGGGTGCGATGGCTTTTAGTCCCGCACTCATTAATTGTTTTTTCATCGCTTCAACTCTTAATAAGAAAAACATCAAATTTATTTTCAGGTGCAAATATATTCGACGTAAAATGATTCATCAAGACTTAATAATGCAAATTTATTTGAAAGTAGATCTTGATCATAAAAAGACCAACAACCCGCAAAAACCACAGAAAAATGATGATTAAGATCAAATTTAATGTAAAACCACTCTTGAGTTTTGCAAATATTTTTGTATTCTAGCTGCAAATTACATTGCAGAGAAAAAGTTAGGTTTGATAACCAACACCTGCAAAATGAATATCTCATCAAAGGTAGAAAACATGAAAACCATCGTCACTTCAGATAATGCTCCAGCTGCAATCGGTCCTTATTCTCACGGGACGGCTTACAACAACCTGATCTTTACTTCAGGTCAATTACCGGTTGATGCAGCAACTAGTCAAGTCGCTGAAGGTGGCATTACCGCACAATCGATTCAATCACTTAAAAACCTTATCAGTGTGGTTGAAGCAGGTGGTGGCGATGTAAATACCATTCTAAAAACAACCTGTTACTTAGCGAACATCTCGGATTTCGCTGCATTTAATGAAGTGTACAAAACAGTTTTTGAAACTGACTGCCCAGCACGTAGCTGCTTCGCAGTTAAAGATCTGCCATTAGGCGTTTTAGTTGAAGTTGAAGCAATTGCACACGCGAAATAAGGGGTAAGTCATGAAAGCACAATGGAAACAGTACATCGATATCATCAACTCAGTCGTTAAACCTGCACTGGGTTGTACTGAGCCAATCTCTGCCGCTTATGCGTCTGCAACTGTTGCAAAGATGCTTGGCGGTACACCAGAAACACTGAAAGTTTTTGTTTCAGATAACCTTTACAAAAACTCCATGGGTGTATTTGTTCCTGGTACTGGCAAAATTGGTCTACATATCGCTTCAGCAGCGGGTGCTGTCGGTGGTGATGCTGACGCCGATCTAGAGGTGCTAGCTAAAATTACCCCTGAAGATGTCGCGCAAGCACAAGCCTTGATCGATGCAGGTAATGTCGAAGTATCACGTTACAACACCAGTGAATTCATTTTCTGCCGCGTGATTGCAACCAAAGGTACAGATACTGCAGAAGTAACCATTAGCGGTGGCCACACACTTATCGTTGAACAACGCTTTAACGATGAAGTGACATTTGCAGCAAACAAAGAAGAAAGCTCAGCGTCAACGGCCTCTATTTGTGATGGCGTAGATATTAGCATTCGTGGCATTTACGACTTTGCAACTCAAGCTGACTTCGCTGACATTGCGTTCATCCTAGAAGCTAAAAACCTTAACATCGCCCTATCACAAGAAGGGATGGATAACCCTTACGGCCTACAAATTGGTCGTACGATGGATAGCAGCATGGAAGAAGGCATGATGGGCAAATGCCTATCTAACGAAATTCTGATGTACACATCAGCAGCCTCAGATGCGCGCATGGGTGGTGCAACCCTGCCAGCAATGAGCAACTATGGTAGTGGTAACCAAGGTATTGCTGCGACGGTTCCTGTCGTTAAAACGGCCGAATTTGTTGGTGCGAATGACGAAACACTGGCACGTGCCCTTATTATGAGCCACCTAGGTGCGGTATATATTAAGTCTTACTACCCACCGCTATCTGCATTCTGTGGCAACACAGCAACCAGTTCAGCGGCTGCAATGGCCATGGTTTACCTGCGTGGTGGTGACTTTACACAATCATGTTTTGCAATCCAAAACGTATTGAGTGACACCACGGGTATGGTTTGCGATGGTGCAAAAGCAACTTGTGCTATGAAGGTAGGTAGCTCTTCACAAGCAGCAGTTAAATCTATGCTTCTTGCGATGAACAACCATACTGCAAATAAACAAGGTGTGATTGCGAACGACATTGAACATACAATTCGTAATGTAGGTCGCATGGTGAGTACAGGCATGCTAGAAACTGACAAAGAAATTATTGAAATCATGTCAGTATAAAGGTCATAATCGCCATCTTATCAGGGATGGCGATTATTTTACTGCCGCGTGAAACGAAAATGTTTTCTTACTGTCCTATGAAAATGCTTTCGTTTGCGAATTTAGGAAATGGGATATGTTGGTCACATTATCACTTAGCGACAAACTAATTTTAAACGCAACGTTTAACGTTGTAGATGGTATAGCAGCCATGTATGGACAGCACACTGAAGTTGCTCTTCATAGCCTTGACATTGAAAATCCATCAATTATAAAAATTGCCAACGGTGACGTAACAGGTCGTGATATCGGTGCACCAATCACCAATTTAGCATTGGAAAAGCTGAAATCTGGGGCTGATGTGTCAGAGCCTTATTTCAGTAAAGGGCCACAGGGCAAATTACTGCGCTCTGTAACCACCATTATTCGTAACGATATTGGCACCGCAATTGGTTTACTTTGTATCAATTCAGACATGGATGCGCCCATTCATTCATTCTTAGGCTCTATGCTCCCAAACAGTAACTCTTTAGAGCAACCTATTACCTCACCTGAAACCTTTGCCAAATGCCCAGATGAAATGCTTAATGACTCTATTGCGCGGATCATCAACGCGACCATGGAAAATCAAACTATTCCAACCAGCAAGCGTAACCGCGTGATCGTTGAACAACTGTTTGATAACGGTGTATTTAGTATCAAAGACGCTATTATTATCACTGCTCGCTCGTTGAATGTTTCTCGAGATACTGTCTATCGCTACTTACGTGAGTTAAAAAACGAAGCCGTTAAAGAAGCCGTCTAACCCCCAAATCTACCATCCGCTTTAGCGACCTTGTCTTATTCGATTGCAGGCCCAGTAGCAATCATCGCTTACTAAAGCCCAGGCAATAAAAAACCCAGCAAGTTGCTGGGTTTCTTTTTATTTGCTTATCATAACCACTAAGTCGCTCGCTAAGTCGCAATTAACTCATCGAACAGCCTACCGTTAAGGGCGATATACTTTCACGTTAGCAAAGCCATTTTCTTGTAAGTACAGTGCTTGCAGACGACTCATTACACCGCGATCACAGTACAGCAAGTAGGTTTTATCTTGTGGTAGATCACCAAACTTAGTCGCTAGTTTATAGAAAGGTAAGTGCTGAACTTCAACACCTTCAATCACAAGCGGGCTTTCGTCTTCTTCGTCTGGGCTACGAATATCAAGGACAATCGCGCCTTTATCGATTTGATCGACTAATTCAATTTCAGGTGCTTGTTCTTGGCTTTCTTTTTCAATATCACGAATATCCATGACACGCGCCTCAGTCACCACACGATCTAAAATCGTGAAATCAAATTTCGCTTCTTCGACTTCAAGCTTAGCTTTTGATGCTTTAACGGTTGGGTTCTTCGAGATCACACCACAAAATTCTGGCATGGTTTTCGCGAATTCTTCCGTGCCGATATCACGCGCAACATTGATAATGTCTTCTTTGTCCCAGTTGATCAGCGGACGAAGAATCAAGGTATCTGTCACGTTATCGATCATACGCAGGTTAGTCAGCGTCTGGCTTGATACCTGACCTAATGCTTCACCTGTTACTAGCGCTTGAATACCAAAACGTTCAGCGACTTGGCCTGCGGCACGCATGAACATACGCTTCAGTACCACGCCCATTTGGCCATTTTCAACTTTCTCTAAAATCTCGCCCACTACAGGTTCAAAATCTATCGAGATAAATTTCACTTTGGCTGAAGAACCGTACTTTTTCCACAAGAAGTGTGAAACCTGCTTAACACCAATTTCGTGTGCAGGGCCACCAAGGTTAAAGAAACAGTAATGCACTTTACTACCGCGCTTGATGTGCAAGTAGCTAGATACGCCTGAGTCGAAACCACCAGAGATAAGGCTTAATACATCCTCTTGCGTTCCCATAGGGAAACCACCAAGGCCTTTATGACGCGCAAGCACTTGGTTAAGAATATTGTTTTCAACTTCGATGTTGACTGTAACATCGGGTTTTTTCAGCTTAACTTTTGCCGATTCAATGGCTTGATTTAAACCACCGCCGACATAACGTTCAAGTTCGATCGAGGTAAAGTCATGCTTACCTACACGTTTTGCACGTACACAGAAGGTTTTACCTTCAAGGTCTTCGCGCACTAACTTTAACGTTTTCTCGTAGATATCATGCATATCGGTGAATTCAGTTTGATTCACTTCTAATACATGGTGGATGCCAGAGGTTTGCGTTAACGCTGCAAGTACCTGCTCGCGAATCGTCTCGTCTTTTACCGTGACTTCAATGTAAGTACGGCGATTGACAACCGATACAGTATCAGTCAAACGCAAAAGGATAATGCGAATGTTGCTGTCTAGGATTTTAGTAAAGCGCTTACGAATAGACTCACTCTTTACAAAAATCTCTGGATGGGGTTTTACGATAAATTTCATAACACGCTTCGCTACACAGGGCCAAACTAAAGGCGCGAATTATACAGCAAGCTCGCTGTCGCTGAAACCAGCAGAGACGGTTACTCAACGAATAATCCATTGATTTAAAGATTGTTGAGCTGCATTCAAGAATGTGACCGCTATCAAAGTGGGGGCAAACCGAACAAGACGACCTAAAGCAGCCTCATACGGCACCACGTTGTCAGCAATGGTAGTAATACCTTAGTAAGGATTATCTAGGGGTTCAACCTCACGCCATCAAGTTGATGACGTGAGAGTGATAGTTGGGGCTATGGTTGGGGCTATGGTTGGGGCTATGGTTGGGGCTGGGGAACACTCGAAACTGCATCTGAATAATGCGGCTTACCTTGCATGACCGAAATTTCGACTCGACGGTTGGCGCGACGTTCTTCTTCGGTTTTGTTTTTGTTCAGTGGCGCGGTATCGGCTAAGCCCACCACACGCAGGCGTTTATGATCAAAGCCTTCCACTTTTTCCATCTCCTGCGCAACCGACACAGCACGCTGGGCAGATAAGTCCCAATTAGAGCGATATAGCTCAGAGTCCAATTTCTGATTATCGGTATGGCCTGAGACACGGATCACGCCAGGTATATCACGAACCAAATCAGCAACTTGGCGCACTAAAGGTCGGAACTTAGGTTGTAAAAACGCGGAGCCCGCAGGAAATGCCCCTTTTTCTTTAATACGAATCACCACTTGTTGACCAAAGTTTTCCACTTCAATCGCCCCATCATCAATTTCGCGATCAAGTGCTTGCTTGAGCATTTCAAGTAATTGCGCTTGTGATGGGCTTTCTTCAGATTCACTGTTTTGGTTATCTTGCGTCGCTTTCTCAGCCGTCTGACCACCGGTCAGCTTACCTGCATCACGCTGAGTACCGCCCGCACGATCAGATTCACCTTCGTGAAAATCAAGCGAGCGCTGCGTCATGTCTATGGTTTGCTGCATGATCACTTCAATCGGTGTTGGCTCGGGGCGACCAGGACGAAACTCTTGGGCAATAACACTGGTGCCTTTTGGGATGTCTTTCACTTCAAGCATGTTCTGAACACCAAATGCGAACTTCATTGAGCCCGCTATCTGTTTGAACTTCAGCACATCCATTTCAGAGAACGACAGCAGCAGTACGAAGAAGCACATCAACAATGACATCAAGTCAGCGAAGGTGCCCATCCATGCTGGTAACCCCGGGGGGGGACATTTGCATTCTTCTTCCATCTTGCGTCCCTTTTACCCTTCAGGATCAAATGAGCGTTTCTTCTCATTGAGGTAGTTTTTCAGGTAACCGTCGATAACACGTGGATTTTGGCCATCTTGGATCGCGAGTACGCCATCCAAAATTAACATTTTATTTAGCTTTTCTTGGTCTTTACGCAACGTCAGTTTGGCGGCAATAGGCAGGCTGACCATGTTGGCAAATACCGCACCGTATAGCGTTGTCAAAAGTGCAACGGCCATCGCTGGACCGATAGATTTGGGATCATCCATGTTTGATAGCATGGCAACCAGACCGATCAGTGTACCGATCATCCCCATCGCAGGTGCAACATCACCTAGCGCTTTGAAGATGCCGATACCTTGTTCGTGACGTTCATTGGTAAGCACTATGTCTTTTTGCAGGGCAGAACGCACGACGTCGGCATCATGGCCATCCACCAGCAAGTCTACCCCTTTACGTAAAAAAGAGTTTTCGACCTGCATTTCTTCTAATGCAAGGAATCCCCCTTTACGGGCGGCATCCGCCATTTCAACGATTTTAGCAATCAGATCTTCAGGCACGTCAGTTTTGAACATGAAGGCTTTGCCAGCAATCTTGGTTGCCCCAAAAAATTGTCCAATACTGTATTGCATCAATACCACGAACAAAGAACCACAGAAAACAATCAAAATTGACTGTGTATCTATGAACATACCGATGCTGCCACCGAGTACCATTGCCATTATAATAAAAGCAAAAGACCCGATTAAGCCTATAAGGGTTGCCAAATCCACCAGAAACTCTCCAACTTACGACGCGTTGCTAAAAACCAATGTATTCTACCGAACAACTACTGTATCGGCACCCTCCAAAATTGATTTAGCGCAGATAAGTGAAAAGGTGAAAATTACTGTTCTGACACACACATTGATGTGCGATAATTTGACGCTACCCAGTCACTACGTTATTTTTCCTGCACTTTCAAAATAGTGAAACTCTTATGGCAGCTAAAAAACCCGAAAATATGGCGTTTGAAGACGCACTTGATGAACTTGATTCGATTGTCGCTGAACTCGAATCTGGCGACATTTCACTTGAAAATGCGCTAAAAAAGTTTGAACGTGGTATTGCCCTTGCCCGTAATAGCCAACAAAAACTGACTCAAGCAGAACAACGTGTCGATATTTTGCTTCAAGCTGATGACGAAGCGCCTCTGACCGAATTTGATACCCATAATGAATAACACTTTTTCTCTGTCACAGTCTCTGACGTTCTTTCAAGAACGAAGTAATCAGCAACTAGCTTCGTGGCTAGCGGCTCAACCCCATTCAGATCAATCGCTCCTTAAAGCGATGAAACATGGAACGTTACTGGGTGGAAAGCGCGCGCGCCCTTTCCTGACCTATGTGACAGGGGAAATGCTTGGCACTTCGCTTGACGATCTTGATGCACCAGCTGCGGCTGTTGAATGTATCCACGCCTATTCATTGATCCACGACGATTTACCCGCGATGGACGATGATGAACTCCGTCGTGGCCAGCCGACCTGTCATATCGAATTTGACGAAGCCATTGCGATTTTAGCAGGCGACGCACTGCAAACCTTGGCCTTTGAAATTTTGGCTGATGGTCAATTAAATCCAAATGCAGAGCCACAACGTATTACTATGGTCAAAGAACTTGCGCGCGCTTCTGGCGCAGCAGGTATGTGTTTGGGCCAGTCGCTGGATCTTGAAGCCGAAGGTCAACGCGTTGATTTAGCGCAACTTGAGACCATTCACAAGAAGAAAACTGGTGCGTTAATTCGCTGCGCCATTCGCCTAGGCGCATTGGCCGCGGGTGAAAAAGGCGTGGCTATTTTGCCACAACTGAACAAATACGCCGAAGCTGTAGGGTTAGCATTCCAAGTACAAGACGACATTCTTGATGTAATTGGTGATACTGAAACGTTAGGTAAACCACAAGGTTCTGATCTTGAGCTGGAAAAAAGCACTTATCCTGCTTTACTTGGTTTAGCTGGTGCACAAGAAAAAGCACAACAACTTTATCAAGAAGCGCTACACGCGCTGGACGCGATCCCCTACAATACAGAACAATTAGAAGTTTTTGCCCGATATGTCATCGAGCGCAATAACTAAAATCAGTAAAAGCGCCGAACTGTTATGACACTGGATATTTCAAAATACCCTCATCTGGCTCTAGCGAACACGCCCGATGAGCTTCGCTTATTACCGCAAGACAGCTTGCCTGCGGTATGTAACGAACTACGCACCTACTTACTGAACTCAGTAAGCCAAACCAGCGGCCACTTTGCTTCTGGTCTTGGCGCAGTTGAACTGACTGTCGCCCTACACTATGTCTACAATACCCCATTTGATCACTTGATCTGGGATGTGGGCCACCAAGCATACCCGCACAAAATCTTGACGGGTCGCCGTGACCAAATGTCGACTATCCGCCAAAAAGGTGGGGTTCACCCGTTCCCATGGCGCGAAGAAAGTGAATACGACGTCTTGTCTGTCGGTCACTCTTCAACCTCCATCAGCGCTGGCCTAGGTATGGCAATTGCTGCTGAAAAAGAAGGTCAAGGCCGCAAAGTGGTCAGCGTTATTGGTGACGGTGCTATTACGGCAGGTATGGCGTTTGAAGCCATGAACCACGCCGGTGATGTGCATTCCGATATGCTAGTGGTACTCAATGACAATGAGATGTCAATTTCAGAAAACGTAGGTGCATTAAACAATCACCTGGCACGTGTACTGTCTGGCAATCTTTACAGCACCATCCGTGAAGGCGGAAAGAAAGTGCTATCGGGTGCGCCACCGATTAAAGAATTGGTGAAACGCGCAGAAGAGCACATCAAGGGCATGGTTGTTCCTGGCACCTTATTTGAAGAGCTCGGCTTTAACTACATTGGCCCTATCGATGGTCACGATGTCGAAGAGCTGGTCAAAACATTGAAAAACATGCGTAACCTTAAAGGGCCGCAGTTCCTTCATATTATGACCAAAAAAGGCAAAGGTTATGCACCTGCGGAAGCGGATCCAATCAACTATCACGCCGTGCCTAAGTTTGATCTAACTAAGAATCCGCTACCAAAAGCCAAAAATGCTAAGCCGACATTCTCCAATATCTTTGGTGACTGGCTGTGTGATATGGCAGAGCAAGATGACAAGCTTATGGCGATTACGCCTGCGATGCGTGAAGGTTCAGGTATGGTACGCTTCTCGAAAGAGTACCCAAGCCAATACTTTGATGTGGCGATTGCTGAGCAACATGCGGTAACGCTCGCTACGGGCATGGCAATTGGTGGCTATAATCCAGTAGTTGCAATCTACTCGACCTTCTTACAGCGTGGCTATGATCAACTGATCCACGATGTGGCCATTATGGATCTTCCCGTGATGTTTGCTATCGACCGTGGCGGTTTAGTCGGTGCCGATGGTCAGACTCACCAAGGTGCATTTGATTTGAGCTTCATGCGTTGTATTCCAAATATGACCATCATGACCCCAAGTGACGAAAATGAATGTCGCCAAATGCTCTACACTGGTCACTTACATCAAGGACCAAGTGCGGTGCGCTACCCTCGCGGTAGTGGTACGGGGATTGCTCCAGAAAAAGCGATGACGGCACTGGAAATTGGTAAAGGGATTGTTCGTCGCCAAGGCGAGAAAATTGCAATTCTAAACTTCGGTACCACGTTAAGCTATGCCCTAGAAGCGGCAGAAAACTTAAATGCCACCGTTGCCGATATGCGTTTTGTTAAGCCCCTTGATGAAACCTTAATTCAAGAGCTTGCAGCTACTCACGATGTTCTTGTGACGGTTGAAGAAAATGCTATTGCAGGCGGTGCCGGTAGCGGTGTGCTTGAGTACATGATGAAAGCAAAATGCTTGAAACCTGTATTAAACATTGGCCTACCCGATCGCTTTGTCGAACAAGGTACCCAGCATGAATTGCATGCACTATTGGGTATTGATGGCCAAGGCATAGAACGTCAAATTCGTGAATACATGGCTTGATCATCAAATTGATCGCCTAGTTTGCTATCTAGCTGGTATGCACATGCTTGCTACATAGTATTAAAAAACGGACTTCGCTGAAGTCCGTTTTTATATCTGCTATATAAAATTACTCTACTTTTTTAAGCACAGCCCCTTCATAACCACCAAGTTCAATATAACGTATCGGCTCTCCTAAGGTACCATCAGACATCACGCGACGATAATCCCCTGGCAACGATACCCTTAATGGCTCGGTCTGCATAAAGGCAGAATTATTGGGCTCGTCCATGGCACGATAAACCACGAGTCCTTTTGTATATTGCCGTGCAATCACACCATGACGAGGAAAGTTGCTACCCCAGCCTGAGCGGTATAACCAAAACCAGTTAGCGGGTACTACGCCAATATCGCCAAGCATAGCACTGGATGTTTTCGCCTTAATATCAATATCTTTGGTCTTATTGCGCCAATAAACAACTCGGTGGCCTTTCGGTACGAGGCTTGGTTGACCAATATCGACCTCTAACATCGCACTTGGCTGATAAACCCAATTTTTAGGCACGCCTTGGCGATACCAGTTTTTATCATCGGTATTACCACTACCGTAATAGAAACCCGCATTCCAACTGTGATAGTAAGTCTGCTGAGGGATATTGAAAAGATAATAGAGCGCCAGGCCTGTTTCGATATCTTGGTGCCAAGCCGCGGGCAATAATGGCGCAATCTGAATTCGACCACCTTTCATCGAGGCCATGATTAGGCTTTTATCTCCAAGCTTAGCCAGAGCAAAACTGTCCCAATAGCGATAGAGTCGATCTAAGCCCATCGCCGGCGTTAAATAATGCTCTCGCAGCCAGACATCAACAACATTACGCAGTTCTTTTGGCCAGCCATCGTAATGCCATAAATTTAGCTCCGAGATATTTGCCGCTAACCAATGGGTTTGAGTCAGGGTTTTCACCTGCTTTAAAAAAGCGGCCATTTGCTTGGCGTAATACAACGACGCTTCATCATTCCCCGCCTTGAATGGTAACTCTTGCAGCTGCCCCCCCGCATCGACAGTAAATTGATTACTGCCCAGCAGCTTTGCCATATCGTCATTATAAGCACCGCTTAGACCTTGCAGCTCCCAATCATAGCGATACCACTTAGCATGCAAATCATTGAGCAATTTATTGCCAAAATTCACGCGATACCAACAAGTGCCCGGCCACATATGTCCCGCAGGGATCAAGCGCGCTTGATGACGAAAACGCGCACTGGCCTTAAAGTTTTTACGTGAGTAAAATTCTTGATCGCTGACAAACCCATCTTGGTTACGATCATTTTCTGCATCCCAGCCCGGTATCACCAAGCGTTGATCTTGATAATCAAGCCAAGGTTTAAACGCAACTTTCTCCACCTTACTCTCTGCTTGCCAGTTCAGTTTCAGCATCCACACTTGCAAACCGCCGCTAAGGGCTTTTTTACCGGTATTCAGTTCTCGCCCTTCAATCCTTGCCGAGGCACTTTGCCAAGGGTGTTGAACCTCAACTGAGCCTAGCCACGTACCTTGTACGCGTTGCCAATCACTATGAACCGCTTGCCACTGGGCGATCCCTTCACTTGGACTGGGTAATGCAATGGCTTGCTCCACTCTAGGTGCGATATCAGCTTCAATGACAAGCGAGTTTGAAGGGTATGACGAGATCACCACCAGCTCATCATTAGGCTGCAAATTCAGCGGTAAGCGCGCCGTAGCATAATTGCCATTTCGAATAAGAATAAGATGAAAGGCTTGCCCCTCAAGTAAATAATTTAGCCCTTGGCTAATTGAAGTGGCTTCAAGTTGCGTGTCTTCAGCGAAATGCAAAAAGAGGTCTTCGAACTCCAACCCAGCCAGTTGCGCATGCTGACTGAGCCATGATGATGGCTTACTCGGCTTACAATCCAGCTTCTGGCTATACATATACCCCATACTGATCAGCTGTTGATTGATGGTTTTATTTTGCATGCTGCCAAACACGATATCAGCATGCTGCGCTTCCCAGCGCTTCACATCGGCAAGCGTATCGAATTTTGATGTAGTTAAAGGTGCTTCCCAGCTACCAGGTAACACCCAACCGGTGCCTGTCGAGGGATAAACTTGCGCCTGCGCAATTGCACTTATTAAACCGACAAGACTTACTACAACCGCGAACCCATTTTTCGTCATTGCACTCTGCCTTATATCAAAACACCCACCTCGCTCAAAATAAGGCAGGCATAGAATTAAGCTTAGACGAACAATGACTTATACTGTTGTAAATAATAAAAAAGCCGCTTACAACAATAAGCGGCCTCTGAAATAGTGTGTATTGTGAATACTTACCAGCCGAGCCAATGCCCTACGCCCCATAACGAAATCATCGCCATAAAGCCAGCTAATACATCATCAACCATTATGCCAAAACCGCCATGGACATGTTTATCCAACCAGCTGATCGGCCAAGGCTTGATCATGTCAAAAAAGCGAAATAGCACAAACCCCGTCAACACCCACTCCCAGCTTAATGCTGGTGCGATTGCCATGGTGATCCAAAAGCCCACAAATTCATCCCACACAATACTGCCATGATCGTGGACTTTCATATCGTCTGAGGTTTTCTGACAAATCGTAATACCAACAATCGCAGCGATAAAGGTGATCGCTAAATACACCGCAAAAGGAAGCTGGGTCATTAGCATATAAAAAGGGATCGCTGCGACTGTACCCATAGTACCAGGCACAACAGGTGAAAGGCCGCTGCCAAAACCTGTTGCTAGTAAGTGCCACGGGTTACGTAACTGAATGTGTTCTTTTGGGTTGGTCAAACTTTACTCCGCAAAATGATCATAACCGTGTAACTGCCAATCAATGGCTTCACCTGCTGATTGTAACGTAACATTACGTCCCGTATAAAGCTGACCAATGCAAGTTGCTGTAACACCAGTATGTGCAAGTGCGACATCCACCGCACCGCGATTGGCTTCTGGTACGGTAAAACAGAGTTCATACTCTTCGCCACTGGTTAACGCTAACTGTTGAGCTTTCGCCAAGTCGGGCTCAAATTGAAGCAAGGCATCAGACAATGGCAGTTGCTCAACATTAATGATAGCCCCAAGGCCAGAGCGCTTAAGAATATGGCCTAAATCAGACACCACCCCATCAGAAATATCGAGTGCAGCCGAAGCAATACCGCGCAACGCTTGGCCAGCAAGAACGCGGGGTTGAGCCAAGTAATGGCGCTCAATTAAAGTCTCGGCTAATGCTGAACCTGCATCTTCACGCTCTCCGAGAATATACGCCAGCCCTGCCGCACTATCCCCCAAGTTACCCGTCACATATACCCAGTCACCACTTTTCGCACCACTACGGGTTAAAGCTTGGCCTTGGGGAATAAAACCATGAACGGTTAGGGTAATACTCAGTGGGCCTTTGGTAGTATCGCCGCCCACCAACTGAACATTGAAATATTCAGCCAACGCGAAGAACCCTTGGCAAAAGCCATCGAGCCAAGTTTCATCAGGCTCAGGCATAGTCAGGGCCAACGACACCCAAGCAGGGGTAGCCCCCATTGCCGCTAAATCACTCAGGTTAGATGCTAATGCTTTATGAGCGACCCATTTAGGATCTGCACCAGCAAGAAAGTGGGTGCCTGCCACTAAAGAATCGGTGCTAACGGCGAGTTGGCAACCTTCTGGCACTGTGAGTAACGCGCAATCATCGCCAATGGCAAGGTCGACGTCACGACGCTCAACCGCTTGTTTCTCGAAATAACGAGCGATCAAATCAAATTCATTTCCAGCCATAATACAATCACTTAGAAAGAAAAAAGGCCAGCTAAGCTGGCCTCTTATAATCAGAATCGATTATTTGTTTTTGCGAAGGCTTGGTGCCGCTTTATCAAGTACACCGTTCACAAATTTATGGCTATCTTCAGCACCAAACATTTTTGCAAGTTCGATAGCTTCGTTGATAACCACTTTAAAAGGTACGTCTTCACGCTTAACCATTTCGTACATAGATAGACGAAGCAATGCGAGTTCCATCTGGTCCAAATCTTGTAATGGACGAGATAGGTATGGTCGCATTTTGCTATCAAGTTCTTGATGGTTAAGAACAACACCTGTTAGTAGGTCGCGGAAGTATTCTACATCACTGTGTGGTGCAGCAAGTACTGGCGCCTCTGCTTGATGTTCTTCTTCTTCAAACTTATCGCCAGATAGGAAATGAAGTTCGATATCAGCAACATTACCTTTAGTAATCTGCCAAGAATAAATAGCTTGCACAGCAAACTGACGTGCATTACGACGTGCGGCTGGTTTCACATTAACCCCCATTAGGATTCAATTTGGGACAGAACATTTACCATTTCAAGCGCGCTAAGTGCAGCCTCTGCCCCTTTATTACCAGCCTTGGTACCGGCACGCTCGATGGCTTGTTCGATAGAATCGACAGTTAGAACGCCAAACGCAACTGGAGTATTAAACTCAAGAGCGACTTGCGCTAAACCTTTATTACACTCACCGGCAACATAATCGAAGTGTGGGGTTCCACCACGGATCACAGAGCCTAACGCGATAATCGCGTCGTAACGATCGCTTTTAGCAACTTGCTGTGCAACCAATGGTAGTTCGTATGCACCAGGGCAACGAACAACAGTGATATTGTCTTCGCTAACTTGACCTTGACGCTTCAGTGCATCTAATGCGCCTGAAAGTAGGCTTTCGTTAATAAAGCTGTTGAAGCGAGCGATTACAATAGCAACTTTTGCATTTGGTGCCGCGATGGCGCCTTCAATTACCTTCATGGGCCTTCCTGTGACTATGTCTTTCCGGTTTGAGAAACCGCGGGAGTCTACCACACTTCGTAGCAAGGTCGCTACGGTCAAACGGTGGAATCTCATTATTGATGAAAATTTGTTATTGGTTCTCTACAAACAAAGGAACCAATAAACTTAACGGCCTCACTGAGTAAAACAATTATTTACTCAATAAGGCCATAACCTTAATGGTGAAGGTTACTCACAAATGTACTCGACTGCTTCTAAGCCAAAGCCAGATAGCGAGTGGTAACGTTGTGTGCTTGATGATAGCAGACGCATCTTAGATACACCTAGATCAGATAAAATCTGCGAACCCACCCCCACCTGACGAGATTGATCTTTTGGATTCAATTTCACTTTTGGTTGGCCTGCGCTGTCGGCTGATAAACTCTTCACTTTCGCAATAACAGCTTCTTGGCTTTCTTGCTTACTCAGCACCACTAAAACACCACCTTCTTTGGCAATACGTTGCATTGCACTTGGTAGCGTCCATTGGGTTGCACCTGAGTGAAGGATATCTTTAAACGTATCTTGTAGGTGAACACGAACCACTGTTGGTTGATCGGCTTGTACATCACCTTTACGCAATGCGTAGTGTACTTGGTTATCGATAGTATCACGGTAAGTGATCATATCGAACTCACCGAATTCGGTCGGTAGCTTACACTCAGCAATACGCTCAATGGTGGTTTCGTTGTTATTACGGTATTCAATCAGATCCGCAATCGTGCCCAGTTTTAAGCCGTGCTTTTCAGCAAACACTTCAAGTTGAGGGCGACGCGCCATGGTGCCATCTTCATTAAGAATTTCAACGATCACACTCGATGGTTCAAGGCCAGCAAGGCGTGCGATATCGCAACCCGCCTCGGTATGGCCAGCACGTGACAATACGCCACCCGCTTGCGCCATTAATGGGAAAATATGGCCAGGCATCACAATATCAGCAGCAGAAGCATTGGCAGCTACTGCCGCTTCAACCGTACGTGAGCGATCTGCGGCTGAGATCCCCGTTGTCACGCCTTGCGCAGCTTCAATCGATACTGTGAAGTTAGTGCTAAATTGCTCTGTATTCTCTTGAACCATCAATGGCAAGTTAAGCTGCTGACAACGCGCTTGAGTAAGCGTAAGACAAATCAAGCCACGGCCATTGGTTGCCATGAAGTTGATTGCTTCTGGGGTGATTTTTTCCGCTGCAATAATCAGATCACCTTCATTCTCGCGATCTTCATCATCCATCAAGATAACCATTTTACCTTGGCGAATGTCATCAATAATTTCTTTTGCGCTGCTTAAAGCCATCTTAATCTCCTTAACTTAGAAAGCCGCTTAACCTAAAAAGCCGCTACGCGCGAGCAGATCCATAGTAACTTCTGACTGCTTATCTGCTGCTTTGTCACCTAACATTAGACGCTCAAGATAACGAGCAATCACATCTACTTCTAAGTTCACCTTACGGCCAACTTTAAAAGCTTCCATTGTTGTTTCTGCCGCGGTGTGCGGCACAATGGTAAGCTTAAATTCATTGCCGCGAATAGCATTGATAGTCAAACTGATACCATCAATCGCCACTGAACCTTTTTCAGCTAAATATTTCGCAAGATGATCAGGGGCGCTCACCCAAAACTCGATAGCACGGCCGGTATGCTGACGTTCGATGATCTCACCAACGTTATCAACATGGCCTGAAACCATATGGCCACCAAAACGTGTTGTTGGCAGCATGGCTTTCTCTAGGTTAACTACTTGACCAGCTTTATAATCGACAAATGCAGTGCGCTTTAATGTTTCGAGCGATAAATCGGCAACATAACCATGACCCGTTAACTGCACCACAGTCAGGCAAACACCGTTAGTTGCAATACTGTCGCCTAACTTTACATCACCTAAATCTAAGTCACCTGATGCAACGGTTACCGAAATGTCTTCGCCTTTCGGGGTTAGTGCCGTAATGGTGCCGACTGCTTCAATAATACCTGTAAACATAACTATTTTTCCTTTCCGCAGATTACGGTGTTAAACCTGCCGTGATACGCCTGCTGTTATGCGAATATCTGGGCCTACGGTACGTACATCTGAAATCGTTAATTCTGGCACTTGGGCCATTGATGTTAAGCCTAATAAATCAATGAGACCACGGCTATCAGAGCCCATAAGTTTAGGGGCTTGATACAAGATAAGCTCATCGACCAAATTGGCTTTAATTAATGCCCCCGCCAAGCCTGCACCTGCTTCAACCCAAATATGATTGATGTCATGGTCACGCACTAGCTGTTTCATCAGCGCATTAAGATCTATCTGGGTGGAACCTGTACTCGAGGTGCCGGTGTTCGTGGTGTCATTACTCTCGGTATCTGCGCTCGGCACTATGATCTGCAAAACAGATTCAGGCCAAACGCGCTGGTCACGCTGACGACGCGCAATCAATGTCTGCCCTGATAATTGAGCAAGGCGGCAAGTTGGGGAAATGCGATTTTGGCTATCGATGATAATGCGCGTCGGTTGACGCAAATTGGCTTGAGGATAATCCGTTTGAATATCAGCGCTTAATTCTGACCAACGGACATTCAGTGATGGGTCATCAGCAAGCACTGTCGCACTGGTTGATAAAATCGCGCCAGCTTGGGCGCGGTAAGCTTGCACATCAGCGCGTGCATGCGGACTGGTGATCCACTTACTCTCACCATTGGCTAACGCTGTTCGTCCATCAAGGCTTGCCGCTAACTTTAATTGCACAAACGGCAACCCAGTTTGCATCCGCTTGATGAAGCCAGGATTTAAAGCAGCAGCGTCGGCTTCCAGCAGACCTGTTTGCACTTCAATGCCCGCCGCTTCTAAAATGGCGATGCCTCTACCTGCAACTTTCGGGTTAGGATCCACCATGGCACAGACAACCCGCGCAACATTGGCTTTGACTAATGCTTCAGCGCAAGGTGGAGTTCGACCATAGTGAGAACAGGGTTCAAGCGTGACATAAGCCGTTGCACCTTTGGCATGCTCACCCGCCTCGCGAAGTGCAAAGACCTCAGCATGGGGTTGCCCTGCTTGATAGTGATAACCTTGCCCAACAATGCGATCACCGTGAGCAATCACACAGCCAACATTGGGGTTAGGGGCCGTGGTAAAACGACCACGCTTTGCTAAGCGCAAAGCGTGTAACATCATGGAATGATCTAGAGAAGAAAACATGCGTGGCTACTTTTCTAATTTAGCGATTTCTTCGCCAAACTCTCGAATATCTTCAAAGCTACGATATACAGAGGCAAAACGAATATATGCCACTTTATCAAGCTCCTTTAACGCTTCCATGACTAAATTACCTATCATGTCAGACGGCACTTCACGCTCCCCTGTCGCACGCAGTTGAGACTTAATGGTATTGATTGCTTTTTCAATATCATCGGCGCTTACAGGGCGTTTTTCTAACGCACGTTGAATACCACCACGCAACTTATCTTCGTTGAATGGATCACGGTTACCGTTAGTTTTTATTACACGCGGCATCACCAACTCAGCCGTTTCAAACGTTGTATAACGTTCGTTACAAGCTAAACATTGACGACGACGACGTACTTGGTGGCCATCAGCAACCAAGCGAGAATCGATTACTTTGGTGTCATTCGCACCACAAAAAGGACAGTGCATCGTGCCTCCTCATTTTCGTCGAATCAGTGTACCGCATTTCAAACGTTTATTGAGTATATATCCGCGGTTTTTATGCTTATTTACTGCCTTATCATTCCTCAACGCAAAACGGCACCTTAAAGGTGCCGTTTATTTATACGCGAGATATGAAATTAAGCGTAAACAGGAAGACGCTTACAAATGTCTAATACTTTCGCTTTCGTAGCTTCAATCACGGCAGGGTTCTCGATATCGTCAAGAATGTCACAAATCCAACCCGCAAGTTGTTTAGTATCTTCAGCCGAGAAGCCGCGACGTGTGATAGAAGGCGTACCGATACGGATACCCGATGTAACAAACGGGCTACGTGGATCGTTTGGTACGCTGTTCTTGTTCACCGTAATATTTGCAGCACCTAGTGCAGCATCAGCTTCTTTACCTGTGATGTTCTTATCGATTAGATCAACAAGGAACAGGTGATTCTCTGTACTACCCGAAACGATGTTGTAACCACGCTCTAAGAACTCACCAACCATTACTTTTGCATTTTCAACAACGCGCGCTTGGTATTCTTTAAACTCAGGTTCCATGGCTTCTTTGAACGCTACCGCTTTTGCAGCAATAACGTGCATCAGTGGGCCACCTTGACCACCAGGGAAAACTGCCGAGTTCAGTTTCTTGTATAGGTCTTCGCCTTCAGAAGAAAGAATAAGACCACCACGTGGACCTGCAAGCGTTTTGTGGGTTGTTGTTGTAACAACGTGCGCATGCGGTACTGGGTTCGGGTAAACACCCGCGGCAATTAGGCCAGCAACGTGTGCCATATCAACGAAGAAGTACGCGCCAACTTTGTCTGCGATTTCACGCATACGCGCCCAATCACACACTTGAGAGTATGCCGAGAAACCACCGATGATCATTTTTGGCTTATGCTCTACAGCCAGAGCTTCCATTTCTTCGTAATCAATCTGACCCGCTTCATCAATACCGTAAGGGATAATGTTGTAAAGCTTACCAGAGAAGTTAACAGGTGAACCGTGGGTGAGGTGACCACCGTGCGCAAGGCTCATGCCTAGAACGGTATCGCCAGCATTAAGCAGTGCCATGTAAACAGCGTTGTTCGCTTGAGAACCTGAGTGAGGCTGTACGTTTGCGTACTCTGCACCAAACAGCTGACATGCACGATCGATAGCAAGCTGCTCTGCTTTATCTACGAACTCACAACCGCCGTAGTAACGCTTGCCAGGGTAACCTTCAGCATATTTGTTAGTTAGCTGAGAACCTTGTGCTTCCATTACACGTGGGCTTGTGTAGTTTTCAGAAGCAATCAACTCGATGTGCTCTTCTTGACGTGCAGTTTCTTCCTGAATAGCTGCAAATAGTTCAGCGTCGTAATCGGCAATATTCATGTCGCGCTTTAGCATCTGTATCTCCTGACTCAGATAGGTATAACCACAAAATTCTAACAAAAACTGGATTCACGCAAAGCGAGTAACCATGCGGACGCAAACGTTTTCGTCTAACCAGTAACTGATGCCACATTTTACATAAATTGATCTAAATCAGATACCCTTCAAATTACTTTTTATTGCATTTCTTCATGTTTATTTTCAATGTCACCATGAATTCTTTTCATATTGGTTACAATTTAAGTCAAAAGAAGCAATATCAAAGAAAGAGATTTATCAAGAAAGCCATCAAAATTAATATTTACAACTCCGTATAAATATCGTTACACCTCATAAAAACCTCCTACTGCCACCCTCTTCTTTCTTGTCATAAATGACTATATGATGCGCCCCAATACATCATACATTTTCACCTATCCTGCCGCGCAGTAAGCCTTAATCAGCATCAACTGAATACGGTGATCCAAGGAGCTATTTTTGAGCAGTAACAAGCATTCTATTTTAGAAAACATCATTGCGATTCTTACTGGTACTTTCGTCGTTGCCCAGGGCGTATTCTTTCTTCAACAAGCCGATTTACTGACAGGTGGTACAACGGGTCTTGCCTTGCTAGCGAGCCAATTTATCGACCTATCGTTTGGCCAGTTGTACTTTATGATGAACTGTCCTTTCTATTTAATGGCTTGGTTCCGTATGGGGCGCGGCTTTGCAATTACGAGTGTGTTATCTGGGGGCTTGGTATCAATTATTACCGACAACCTTCACCATGTACTGGAAATCAGCCGTCTTGAACCGCTTTACTGTGCTTTGATCGGAGGCGTGTTAATGGGATTAGGGATGTTAATCCTATTTCGTCATAAAACCAGCCTAGGTGGTTTTAATGTGCTGGTGTTGTTTCTACAAGAAAAGATGGGCTGGTCAGCAGGAAAACTGCAAATGGGTATTGATTTCAGCATACTGGTTGCCTCTTTCTTCCTTGTTAGCCCAATGATCCTGCTGTTCTCAGTAGTCGGCGCCTTCATGCTAAATTTAGTATTAGCAATGAACCACAAGCCAGGTCGCTATAGCAGTGAGCTAAAAGCACAAGCAAGTTAATCTTAGCGCTTCTGGTTTACAGGGCTATACAATCGGAAATGTAAAAAAGAGGTCGCTGCGCACGACCTCTTTTTTTGTGATTGTATTATAGAATAAATCAAGCTTCCTTATAATACGATAAGCAACGCCTCACTTGAGTGAGGTTGCTTGACCCATCTTAATCTACCAACTAACTACGATCTATGAGTGTAATTAATAGTTAAAACATTATAATCGTCAGCTTCTGTATTTTTTGGAACTGAAGTATGCAACCTATTAAGTATAGGGCAGATGTCGACGGGTTGAGAGCTGTCGCTGTCATCGCCGTTATTATCTTTCATTTAAACCCAGCATGGTTGCCTGGCGGGTTTGTTGGTGTCGATATCTTTTTTGTTATCTCTGGCTTTATCATAACGACATCGCTATACCCAAATATTGATTCCAATGTTTTTTCTTTTTCTGATTTTTATCTCAAGAGAATTAAGAGAATACTGCCTTTATTTTACCTGGTCGTCTTTTCTAGCTTGGTTATCGCCTATATTTTTTTCTTGCCAAATGACCTCATAAACTATGCTAATAGCATGAGGTATGCGAGCGGATTCATCGCAAATATCTACTTTGAAAAACAATCAGGGTACTTTGCGCCTGCTTCCGACTCACTGCCACTGTTGCATATATGGTCTTTATCACTGGAAGAGCAGTTTTACTTTATATGGCCGATACTCTTATTGTGCTGTACAAAACTCCTGCCTAAACAGCACCTGTTAAAAATATTAGTCGCCTCATTTATTGGCTTAGTCTGTTATTCGCAATACTCAACCCTGATGTCCTCTTCATCAGCATATTATTTATTACAAAGCCGTGGCTTTGAGCTACTTGGTGGTGCAATATTAGCCATAGCTAGCATATTAAAACGTGAGCGTAATATTCACTTTTCGCCATTCACTCACAACCTCGTCGGCATTATTGGTTTTACGTCTATAATCGCGATGTTTATTACGTACCATAAAGGGATGATTTTCCCTGGGTTTTCAGCTCTCTGGGTTGTATTAGTTACCTGCTTAGTGATCTTCTCTGGCGAACGTCAGGATAGTCGAGTATTTCAGCTATTAAGTCATCGTAAAGTGGTTTTTGTTGGTACTTTATCTTACTCACTTTATCTATGGCATTGGCCTGTACTGGCCTTTTATCGTTACTTTTATAACTCTTTTACCTATAGCGACATGTTGCTATGCATTACTCTAATAATTGTGCTTTCGTTACTCTCTTGGAAGTTTGTTGAAAAACCACTCCGTCATACAAAAATACAGTCACGCTGGGTAGTCTTATTTTATTTAGTTTTACCTATCATCCTGTCGATTTCTATCGCCAAAAATATCGTTGGAAATAAAGGCTATGCCGATAGATTTCCCAATGACGTCGTCGAATTTTACCAAGTATCACTGGATGAATTTAAGTTCCACAAAGATGAATATAAAATTTTGGAGAGTGAGGCCCCCTTTCAACCAACATTACTTGGTACTCAATCTAACGGACAACAAAACTTAAATGCCTTTCTTTGGGGAGACTCTCATGGCGGACACTTCAGAAGTGCCGTTGATATTCTGGGGAAAGAATATGGCTTTTCAGCCTTGTATGGTGGCCTCGGCGGATGCCCTCCTCTACTGGGGGCTAGCTTATTAAAAGGTGGAAGACCAGAAACACTATGTACCGATAATAATGATGAATTAGCTAAAGTCATCGCACAATCAACTGTGAAATATGTATTTCTCGCAGGGCGCTGGTCGATGTATACCGAAACAACACGAGCAGTAGGGGAAAGAGGGGCTCGTGTATATCTAGGTATGGGCGATGACTATTCAGAAAGCATTGAAAATAGTCGCCATACATTCTCTAAGAGTTTAGAAGCTACGGTTAAGTTTCTGATTGAAAATGGGAAAGTACCGATCATTTTTGATCAAGTTCCTGCATACAACTTTAACCCAAGTAATTGCTGGTTAAAAAAATCGATATACGACTCTTTTAATCATGAAAATTGCAATATCCTTCAGGAAGATGTCAATAAAAGACAGAAAGTACACAAAGAGATATTGAATCAATTAGCGAAACAGTACCCTGAAATCATTATCATCAACACACAATCAGTCTTATGTGATGGTGATATTTGTAAAAGTAAGCTTGATGGCGTCCCACTCTACAATGATAACAATCACTTGAGTTATGAAGGGGCAAGAGTTTTGATGAAAGACTATTTACAACAAAAAGCGTCTTCCAGACTAAAAGCTACATTAGGACAATGATAATAAGGTGGTGTAACCGCCACCTTTATCAATCACTTTCGATTGGAAACACTTCTTGAAAATAGTTGGAAGATTTCGTTCAAGAGCGCGGGTTTTATAGCGTTCAAATCACCTGTGGATAAGGTGTTTCATTCTCTGGCAAAGAGGAAGCGCGGAGTTTATAAGCATAAATGAGCACTTCCGATACAGCCAGAGGATGAAACAACGACGCCAGATTTAGATCGCGTCTTCGTCCTCTTCACCGGTACGAATACGAACAACGCGCTCTACATCAAACATGAAGATCTTACCGTCACCGATTTTGCCTGTTTGGGCGATTTCGATAATAGTTTCTATGCATTGCTCTGCCACTTCATCTGCTACAACAATCTCAAGCTTCACTTTCGGTAGAAAGTCGACCATGTATTCTGCACCACGGTAAAGCTCGGTGTGGCCTTTTTGACGCCCAAAACCTTTCACTTCAGAGACTGTCATCCCAGTGATGCCAACTTCGGCCAAAGCTTCACGTACATCATCGAGCTTAAATGGCTTAATAATGGCTTCGATTTTTTTCATTTTCTCGTCGTCCTTTTTGAGCGGAGGCTAATACAGTGATTATCTCAGAAACGCCTACTGTGCCTCAATGTATTTAAGCACTTAGATCACAAAGGATCACCGTCAATGCGAGTTAAGATCAACCGGTGAGTCCATTTTTTTCAATAGTAAAAAGACAGCATAGAACAAAATACCGATATTAAGGGCAAGCACGATATAAGCTCTTATTTCAACAGGAAAGAATAACGGCACAAATGGCACTAAGCTAATACTAAAAAACATGGTCGCGGCGGGTATAAAAAAATACAGCGGCAAAAAGCCCCAATGACGGCCATTCAATAAACCAACACAGGCCAGAATGCCAGACATCAGTACCAAGACGGCAATTACCACAGGTACGATACCCAATTGATTATAGCTAAACGCCAAAATAAACGCGTCGATATTGCGTAGCAAACAAACGGTAACAATGCAGCCCAACACACGTAGTGCCAGTGTGGATGTATATTGTTTTACGGTATCCAATGCGTATTTCATCCTTGAAAGTACAACTGCAGCCTGAAACCACCAACTCCATGTGATACAGACTGTGATCCGTGTACATAACGCTAAATGATAAGCCGTGCATTTTAAGAGGAACATAATAATGACTCAACACCAAACTCAACAATTTGGGCAACTGCTCAACTTTTCCAATAATTCTCACACTTTTTTTTGCTTTAAAACAAAAAAACCGCAGCTAAGCTGCGGTTTTTATTGGTTTCGTGATAACCAGCTAATTAGCCAATGTTAACGCGTGCGTTACGGAACATACGCATCCACGGGCTGTTTTCACTCCAGTCATCTGGGTGCCATGAGTTAGCAACCGTGCGGAATACACGCTCAGGGTGCGGCATCATGATAGTTACGCGGCCATCTTGGGTTGTCAGGCCTGTAATACCGTTTGGCGAACCATTCGGGTTAGCCGGGTAGTTTTGCGTCACATTACCAAAGTTATCAAGGTAACGCAGTGCCACTGTGCCTGATTGTTCAATCGCAGCAAGGTGCTCAGCATTACGAACTTCAACACGACCTTCACCATGGGAGACAGCAATCGGCATACGAGAACCCGTCATTTCATTGAAGAACAAAGAATCACTCTTCTGCACTTCAACTAAGCTAAAGCGCGCTTCAAAACGCTCAGACTCATTGCGTACGAAACGTGGCCATAGCTCTGCGCCAGGGATCAAATCACGTAGGTTTGACATCATCTGACAACCGTTACACACACCTAAGGCTAGGGTGTCGTTACGATGGAAGAAGGCTTCAAATTGGTCACGTGCCATGTTGTTGAACAAGATAGACTTCGCCCAACCTTCACCCGCACCCAAGACATCACCGTACGAGAAACCACCACATGCAACTAGGCCATTGAAACCATCGAGCTTCACATCACCCGATAAGATATCGCTCATGTGAACGTCTTTTGCTTCAAAGCCAGCACGGTCAAACGCAGCAGCCATTTCAACGTGTGAGTTGACACCCTGCTCACGCAAAATAGCCATTTGTGGTTTCGCGCCCAGGTTAATAGCAGGCGCAATAAACGGTGCAGCCACATCTTCGTTAATGTCAAATGTTAGCTTGGTGTTTAGACCTGGGTCGCTGTTGTCTTTCTTCGCTTCAAACTCTTGCAATGCTCCTGCTGGATTATCACGCATCGCTTGCATTTGGTACGTTGTTTCAGCCCAAATAGTACGAAGTTCAGTACGGCTTTGCTCTAGCACTTGGTCGTTACCGTTCCAAATACGAACAATGTCTTCATCAACCACAGTACCTATGATGTGGCTACATGCTTCTAAGCCATTTGCAGCCAACACAGCGAGTACTGCTTCTAGATCTTCAGTGCGAACCTGTAGCACCGCACCCAACTCTTCGTTGAATAAGGTTGCTAGCACATCTTCACACGCATCACCGTCTGTGGTGTTCAAATCAACTTCAACACCAGTGTGACCCGCAAACGCCATTTCTGCTAGCGTCACGTATAAACCACCATCACCACGGTCATGGTAAGCCAACACTTGCTCATCACGTACTAGTTGTTGAACAGCAGTGAAGAAGCCTTTCAGTAATTCAGGGCTATCAACGTCTGCTGGCTTATCACCAAGCTGCTTGTAAACTTGCGCCAGTGCTGTCGCACCTAGGCGGTTTTGACCACAACCTAAATCGATAAGCACTAGGCTTGAATCGCCTTTATCGGTACGCAGCTGAGGCGTAACTGTTTTACGTACATCTTCAACACGACCAAAAGCAGTAATCACTAGCGATAGCGGTGACGTCACTTCTTTGTGCTCACCGTCTTGTTCCCACTGGGTTTTCATCGACATCGAGTCTTTACCCACAGGAATGGTTAAGCCAAGTGCAGGACACAGCTCTTCACCAATCGCTTTCACCGCTTCGTACAGACCTGCATCTTCACCTGGGTGGCCCGCTGGTGACATCCAGTTAGCTGATAGGTTAATGCGCTTCATGTCGCCAATATCGGCACTTGCGATGTTAGTAATCGCTTCACCTACCGCTAAACGCGCTGATGCACCAAAATCAAGCAATGCAACAGGAGTACGCTCACCCATCGACATCGCTTCACCATGGTAAGTATCGTAACTTGCCGCTGTTACTGCACAGTTAGCAACAGGTACCTGCCATGGACCCACCATTTGGTCACGAGCCACTAGGCCAGTAACAGTACGGTCACCAATGGTAATAAGGAATGTTTTCTCGGCTACAGCAGGTAGACGAAGTACGCGTTGAGTCGCTTCTTCTAAATCAATACCTGAGCGGTCAATAGCTTGGCCTTGCACTTTTTGCGTTTTCACATCACGGTGCATTTTCGGCGCTTTGCCCAATAGGATATCCATTGGCATATCAATTGGCGTATCGTCGAAATGGCTATCTTCTAGCGTTAGGTGACGCTCTTCCGTCGCTTCACCAACTACGGCGTACGGCGCGCGCTCACGCTTACAAATTGCATCGAAAGCAGCCATGTTTTCGGGCGCGATGGCCATCACATAGCGCTCTTGCGATTCGTTACACCAGATCTCTAGTGGGCTCATGCCTGGTTCGTCATTAGGCACATCACGTAGCTGGAATTTACCGCCACGCTCACCATCATCAACCAGTTCAGGCAATGCATTTGAGATACCACCTGCACCCACATCGTGGATAAAGGCGATTGGGTTGTTTTCCCCCATCTGCCAACAACGGTCGATCACTTCCTGACAACGACGTTCCATTTCTGGGTTTTCACGTTGTACTGAAGCAAAGTCTAAATCTTCAGCCGACTGGCCCGATGCCATTGATGAAGCCGCACCGCCACCCAAACCGATGTTCATTGCAGGACCGCCCAGTACGATAAGCTTCGCACCAACAGGGATCTCTTTCTTCTGAACATGCTCGGCACGGATATTACCCATACCGCCCGCAATCATGATTGGTTTGTGGTAACCACGTACTTCTTCACCGTTGTGTGACGTCACTTTTTCTTCGTAAGTACGGAAGTAACCCAATAGGTTTGGACGACCAAATTCGTTATTGAATGCCGCGCCACCTAGCGGGCCTTCTAGCATAATATCTAACGCATTAACGATACGGCCAGGCTTACCAAAATCGGTTTCCCAAGGCTGTTCAAAGCCAGGAACACGCAAGTTAGAAACGGTAAAGCCAACCAGACCCGCTTTAGGTTTACCACCAATCCCCGTTGCACCTTCATCACGGATTTCGCCGCCTGAACCTGTTGATGCGCCCGGCCAAGGTGAAATAGCCGTTGGGTGGTTATGCGTTTCGACTTTCATCAAGATGTGTGCCGCTTCTTGATGGTAGTTATATTGACGAGATTCTGGATTCGGGAAGAAACGCCCCACTTCCGAGCCTTCCATTACCGCTGCATTATCTTTGTAAGCAGACAGCACGTGCTCGTGGTTCTTCTCGTAAGTGTTTTTGATCATCTTAAACAATGACTTTTCTTGATCGACACCGTCAATCGTCCAGTCAGCATTAAAGATTTTATGACGACAGTGCTCTGAGTTCGCTTGAGCAAACATCATCAGTTCAATGTCATTTGGGTTACGACCTAACTTAGTGAAGTTTTCCACTAAGTAGTCAATTTCGTCTTCTGCTAATGCCAAGCCTAGCGTTACGTTGGCTTCTTCTAGGGCTTTGCGGCCACCAGCAAGGATATCAACAGATTTTACAGGCGCAGGTTCAGCTTGAACAAATAAAGCTTGTGCGGCTTCAAACTCACCGAAAACCACTTCCATCATACGGTCGTGGATCAAGCCTTTTAGCTCTGCAAGGTGTTCATCGGTTAATGTTGCAGTGGCTTCTACGTAATATGCCGTACCACGCTCTAAACGCTTAACATGTGTTAAGCCACAGTTGCGGGCGATATCGGTAGATTTAGAAGACCATGGCGAGATAGTGCCAGGGCGTGGCGTTACCAGCAGCAAGGTGCCAACTGGCTCATGCTCGGCAATCGTTGGACCGTAGGTCAGCAGGCTCGCAAGCTTGCTTTGCTCGTCAGCAGTAAGAGGCGCTGATAAATCAGCGAAGTGCATGAACTCGGCATAGATGCCAGTCACAGGCAGACCTAATTCGCGACAACGCTCTAATAGCTTATTAACGCGAAACTCAGATAGTGCGGGTGAACCACGCAAAATTTCCATGTGCGAACGACTCTCGATTAGCAGTTGAATGAAGGTGATATTGATCTAGTTATTTCAGCCCTATTGGCGCAATAACCACATCAATGTCACCTTTTTCAGCACTTACACGACTTCAGTTTCAAGGTGTATGGCTCATGTATTGGCCGTAGTATAAGGGAAATTGTTTGGCGACGTAACACTTGACGCAACCGTTTGCGTGTTTTTTTTTCAATCATCCTCAGTTTCAGCATAAAAACAGCATTTTTCGATCACTTCCATAGCATTATTGCCACAAAACTGACCAGCAATATACACTTTGTTGATTAGCTCAATTGCTATATTGAGCACATGATTACTATCAGGTTACTTTGAGGATCCGCCGTCATTTGGTATAAAGAACACCAAACTATAACGATGAGCATGTATATTTGAACAGTCATTCATTCAATATCCGCTTTAAGACCTTGCTGCTAATTACCCTAGCCTGCCTCGGACTCAGCGGATGTAAATGGCAAAGCCAACCTCAGGACGATTTAGAACGCATCCGCGAAAGTGGTGTTCTTCGTGTTGGCACGCTGAATAATCAGCTTTCTTACTATATAGGTAGTGATGGCCCGACAGGCCTTGATTACGAACTCGCCCAGCGCTTTGCCAAAAAGCTGGGGGTTAAGCTTGAAATGCAACCTATGTTCACCCTCTCTGGGCTTTTCCCTGCTTTAAAGCGTCATGATGTTGATATCATCGCGGCTGGACTCACTATCACACCCGATCGTATCGAGGCATTCAAATCAGCGCCAGCTTATTACTTTGCAAGTCAAGTCGTGGTGTACAAAAAAGGCAATTGGCGCCCACGTAAACCCAGCGATCTGGCACTCAATAAAGGCAGCTTAAAAATTGTTGCAGGCTCTAGCCACGAAAAACGCTTACTGCAATTAAAAGAGCTCTACCCCGATTTAACCTGGGAAGCCTCTGATGATACCGACAGTGATGAACTGCTGCGATTAGTTGCAACGGGGGAGTTGAACTTTACGGTCGCTGACTCTGTTGATGTCGCTTTACTTCAGCGCATTCACCCTGATATCGCGATTGCAATGGAGCTAACCGAAGATGAACCCATTGCTTGGTTTGTCAATCAATCGCCTAACGACAACCTATATGCACTGTTGATTGAGTTTTTTGGCGAGATCCAACAAAGCGGCGAATTGGCCAACCTAGAAGAGAAATACTTCGGCCATGTTGATTCTTTTGATTATGTCGACACCCGTGCATTTTTACGGGCGATTGAGAAGAAACTGCCACGGTGGGAAGCGTTATTTAAGCAATATGCCAACGAGTTTGATTGGCGCTTGTTAGCGGCACTGTCTTACCAGGAATCACACTGGAATCCACGTGCAGTATCACCAACCGGTGTTCGCGGCATGATGATGTTAACACTGCCAACGGCCAAATCGGTTGGGGTTAATAATCGCTTAGATCCAGAACAGAGCATTCGCGGTGGCAGTGCCTATTTGCGCAAGATGATTGCCCGTGTCCCTGACAGCATCGAAGAGCATGAGAAAGTGTGGTTTGCCCTTGCCTCATACAATGTCGGTTTTGGCCATATGATGGATGCTCGCCGCTTAACCAAAAAGCAAGGCGGTAACCCTGATGCATGGAGTGATGTGAAGCAACGCCTGCCACTGCTGCGTCAACGCAAATACTACAGCCAAACACGCTATGGTTATGCTCGTGGTGATGAAGCGCTCAACTATGTTGAAAACATTCGTCGTTACTACCAAAGTATCATTGGTTACGAACAAGCACACAGCCAACCCGTGCAAGGTAAAGGTGTTGCAAATGTCGATGGTTTACAAATCATTCAAGTGCCCCAGAAACAAGCAGGGGTGCTAAATGAAAATACAGCTTCAGAGTCGCCAACAACTAGCGGCACTCCTACCCAGTAGCGGATAAATCATACTAAATCCACGATCGCCAAAAGCCTGTTAGACCAACAGGCTTTTTTATTGCAACCAAGATAATAAGCGCCATTTTCTTTCAAAACACATCGCTCAATTTAGCAGCAACCTCACACTCAGTGTGATAAATAATGAGAGCTAACACTAGGCTTTTCGATCCTTATCGTCTCTTGTTACGTACGACAGAGTAAAATTAAACAAGATACGATATGCGCGGCATAGGGAGACAAAATGAAATTATTTAAACGGAAATCAGCCAACTCTGCATTACAGAAAAAGATCACCTCTGCAGCGACGCGCCGTAAACGCCTTAGTATTAATGTGCGTCGCAAAGTGTTATGGCGCCAGCGTAGTTACTCATTAGTTCAATTAGGCGAAGTAATGTAATCACAGGCGTGTCTTTATGGGGTGACTGAAATCACCTAAGTTAACCACAACTGTAATGCACAGTATCGAAACCAGTATTAAAAAAAAGCTCAGTTTGATGATCAAACTGAGCTTAATGATAGCGCATTGATAGCCAGTACCAATCACTTGTTATAACAGTTTTTTATCTGCATCTAATGCGCGACGCGCTTGTTTTTCTGCTTTCTTTTCCGCACGACGACGCTTAAAAAAAGCTTGTAACTGCGCTCGGCATTCTTGCTCTAACAAACCCGATTCACACATTACATGATGATTGACTTGCTCGTAGCTCAGTAAATTCATAATACTACCCGCAGCGCCAGTTTTAAGATCGGGGGCGCCGTACACCACCTTACCAATTCTGCAATGCACCATCGCGCCTGCACACATAGGGCACGGCTCTAAGGTGACATACATAACTGCATCGAGCAGACGGTAGTTTTGTACAACTTTGCCGGCTTGACGCAATGCCATGATCTCAGCATGGGCTGTCGCATCATGCTGGCCGATAGATCGATTCCAGCCTTCGCCAATCACCTGACCATCGAGCACAACCACCGCCCCAACAGGCACTTCCCCTTCGGCTTCAGCGTTACCTGCAAGTTCAATAGCGCGACGCATGTACTGCTCGTCTAATTCATCCTGAATCGGGGGCTGGTTAGGTTCTTGCTCAGTCACTGTCTCTCTCATCTTACAAGCATCATTTGGGGAGCAGGATTATATAATTAACCCAGCTGTTGCGCGAGGTAATCCACTAACATCCGTACTTTCGGTGAAAGGTGACGGTTATGTGGATAGAGTGCCCAGATTCCTTCTTCGGGCTCTTGGTACTGCGTCAGTACCGCCACTAAATTGCCTTTAGCTAGATCATCACTCACGTAATAATCAGGTAGTTGGGTAAGCCCGAGCCCTTTGCACACAGCATCTAACAAGCCATAACCACTATTACACCGTAGGCTACCATCCACTTTGATCGACTTCTCTTTACCTTGATCTTGAAAACGCCAATGATCGTGATTCCCCACTAAACAGTTATGCTGGTGCAATTCAGATAACGAGTGCGGTATACCGTACTTCGCTAAATAGTCCGGTGAGCCACACACAAACTGAGTCCGTGTAGTTAGGCGTTTCGCCATCATAGTCGAACTGGATAATCGGCCAAGGCGAATCGCCAAGTCGTAGCCTGCTTCCACCAAATCGATTTGCTGGTTGGTTAAATCCACATTAATGGAAACATCAGGATAAAGCTGCTGAAAGTCATTAATCAGCGGCATGATAAATTGTTCGCCGTAAGTAACTGGAGCCGTGAGTTTAACCAGCCCTTGGGGCTTGTCTCGCAGGCTAGTGATCGCCCGCTCCGCTTCTTCCAAGCCATCTAACACTTGACGACAATGACGATAATAAATCGCCCCTTCTTCCGTTAACGATACTTTACGCGTGGTGCGATAAAACAACTTAGTACTAAGCCGGCCTTCGAGTGCGCTGATCTGACGACTCACTTGGGCCGTTGAAATACCAAGCTGCTTAGCGGCACTGGTAAAGCTTTCACGCTCAGCAACGGCCACAAACTCCATTACACCTTCCCACAGAAACATTATTACACCTGAGTAAAAGTAATTTGATAATTAGGGTAATTATCATTCATGTAGAAATAAATACAATAGCCTCATCAAAACAAACGATAGCGCTTTCACGAATAGTGATTAAAACCTTCGTTGTTCTCACTTTTATCTTCTACTGTCTATTAGTACGAAGCTGAGTGTGACTCATAACAACAGACCTAGCGTCTTAAAGAGAGAATGAAAATGTCTGACCAATTTATTAAATCAAAAGCAGCCATTGCTTGGGGCCCTAACCAACCATTATCTGTTGAAGAAATTGACGTGATGTTGCCACGTGCTGGTGAAGTACTGGTACGTATCATCGCAACAGGTGTTTGCCATACCGATGCATTCACCCTTTCAGGTGACGATCCTGAAGGTATTTTCCCAGCAGTACTAGGCCATGAAGGTGGCGGTATTGTTGAACAAGTCGGTGAAGGCGTAACAAGCGTGCAAGTGGGCGATCATGTTATCCCACTTTACACCGCTGAATGTGGCGAATGTAAATTCTGTAAATCAGGTAAAACCAACCTTTGTGGCGCAGTACGCGAAACACAAGGTAAGGGCCTAATGCCTGACGGTACAACACGTTTCTACAAAGATGGTCAGCCAATTTACCACTACATGGGCTGTTCAACTTTCTCTGAGTACACTGTACTGCCTGAAATTTCACTGGCTAAAGTCAGCAAAGAAGCACCACTAGAAGAAGTGTGCCTACTTGGTTGTGGTGTCACAACAGGCATGGGTGCAGTCCTTAAAACGGCTAAAGTACAAAAAGGCGATACTGTAGCTATCTTCGGCCTTGGTGGTATTGGTCTATCTGCCATTATTGGTGCAACCATGTCTGGCGCTAGCCGCATCATTGGCGTTGATATCAACGAAAGTAAATATGAGCTTGCGAAGAAACTTGGCGCAACAGATTGCATCAACCCGAACGACTACGACAAGCCAATCCAAGAAGTGATCGTTGAGATGACAGACGGCGGTGTAGACTTCTCGTTCGAGTGTATTGGTAACGTTAACGTTATGCGCTCTGCACTAGAGTGTTGCCATAAAGGCTGGGGCGAATCAGTGATCATCGGTGTTGCAGGTGCAGGCCAAGAGATCTCTACGCGTCCATTCCAATTAGTAACTGGTCGCGTATGGCGTGGTTCTGCATTCGGTGGTGTTAAAGGCCGCTCTGAACTGCCTGAGATTGTTGAACGTTACATGGCTGGTGAATTCGCATTGAATGATTTCATCACTCACACTATGGGCCTTGAAGACATCAACCATGCCTTTGACCTAATGCACGAAGGTAAGAGTATTCGTAGCGTTATCCACTACGATAAGTAACCGCTCCTCCTCGTTCCCGATATTCATCCAGCACTGCTATTGCAGTGCTGTTTGTTCTTTATATTTAGTTTAACCACTTATTTCTTTTTATTTTTCGTATCAGCACTTCAACATTGAGAGCCGACCATGACATTAGAAAACATCAGTGCCAATAAAAGCTTTGGCGGCTGGCACAAGCAATATACTCACCGCTCAACGGCGCTAAACTGTGATATGCGTTTTGCTATTTTCTTGCCACCACAAATTGCACAAGGTCAGCAAGTTCCAGTCCTCTACTGGCTATCAGGCTTAACCTGTACCGATGAAAACTTCATGCAAAAAGCAGGCGCACAACGTCTCGCCGCTGAATTAGGTATGGCCATTGTGGCACCAGACACCAGCCCACGCGGTGAAGGGGTACCTGATGATGCTGATGGCAGCTACGATTTTGGCTTAGGTGCTGGGTTTTATGTCAACGCAACAAAAGCACCGTGGCACCGCCATTACCGCATGTATGAATATGTGGTCTCTGAGCTGCCTGCGCTTATTGAAGCTAATTTCCCAGTGACAAGCCAACGTGCAATCAGTGGTCACTCTATGGGTGGACACGGGGCATTAATGATCGGCTTGAAAAACCCAGAACGTTATTCTTCTATCTCTGCGTTTAGCCCTATCACTAATCCAATCAACTGCCCTTGGGGACAAAAAGCCTTTACTGGCTACTTGGGTACCAGCCAAGAAGATTGGGCACAATACGACACCACTGAGCTAATGAAGACCAGTCAAGTGCACCTACCCGCTTTGGTGGATCAAGGCACACAAGATAATTTCTTAGCAGAGCAATTAAAACCACAAGCCTTGCTAGATGCCGCAGAACAAGTGGATTACCCACTAGAGCTACGCTTACAAGAAGGTTTTGATCACAGCTATTACTTTATCTCGAGTTTTATTGATGATCACCTACGTTTCCACGCGAAACACCTAGGTTTATAGCCCGTAGCGCCCTATGCAAAAAAAATAGCCCAGCAAATGCTGGGCTATTTTGTATCTATCTCGGCTTAATCGGTCATGCCTTTTTGCTTAGAAACCCAGTGGGATCTCAAACGCAAAGAAACAGACCAGTACGGTTGTCCATACTGATAAGAAAGCTAGCGAGTATGGCACCATCATTGCGATCACATCACCAAAAGTGAGCTCTGGCTTATACTTACGCATGAAGGCAAGAATAACACCTGCGTAACTCATCATAGGGGTGATGATATTGGTAGATGAATCCGCAATACGGTATGCCGCGGCGACCAAATCGGGTGTCATGTTCGGGTTTACTTGGTACAGCATCGGCACGAAGATCGGACCTAATAGCATCCACTTAGAGGTTAAGCCACCGACAAACAGGTTAATTAACGCGGTTGTTAGGACAAAGCCAATGATCAATGCAATTGGGTAATTTTGCAGGTGCATAGACTCAAGCAACGTTGCACCTAGGTAAGTAATATAAGTCCCTAAACCTGAGTAACTCAGTAGCGCCAAGAAGTTATAACAGAAGAAGGTCAACACTAGGATGTAACCCATGGTGTTCATCTGTGTCACCATGGCTTTTACAACATCTTGCACTTTCTTGAATTTACCTGTGGCGTAACCAAAGCTGATACCGACAATCGCAAAGACCATCGCAATCAATAAGATCACATTATCAAGATAAGGTGTTACTTCGCGTCCAGCATCATTGGTGTATGTCGCAAGCGGACCAACCGCTAACCCATATACCGCCAACAAAGCAACAATGAGACCGAGCCCCGCCCAGCGCAGTCCTTTTTGTTCTTTATCGCTCACTTGGAAATCATCCAAGTTCATGTCTTCAGGGATCACATACGACATTTTATCTAAACGTGGTGCCACAAAGCGTTTGGTTACCCACGCACCTAAACCTGCCAGCAAGAAAGTCGATACAAAAATGAAGAAGTAGTGCATGGTCGCAGGGTTAAGCTCTTCACCTTTTGCTGTCTCAAAAGGTACACCCTGTGCTTCAGCGAAGATACGTGCATTGGCACCCAGTACCACATCCACTGGTGTCGCGGGGATCAAGTTAGCGCTAAAACCTGCCGATACGCCAGCAAACGCCGCCGCCATTCCAATTAATGGGTTTTTACCCAATCCGGCATACAGTAAACCAGCAAGGGGAATAAGTACCAAGTAACCTGCATCGGTTGCAATCGAACTCATGATGCCAAGGAAAACAACCAAAAGTGGTAACCAGCGGTCGCTGATACTTAAACCAACTTTTTTTATTACCGCCGTCAGTAAACCTGAGTTCTCAGCAATACCCACACCCAGCATCACGATCAGGATAATACCTAATACACCGTGGCCGAATGATAACCAGTTTTTCAATAGTGCATTATCAAAGATCCAGCGAACATTATCCGTAGCTAACATGTTCTTTAAGGTGTAATCGACCGCTTCACCGCCTGCGCCTACCGTTTGGAAGGTCAGGCCGCCAATCGCCGCCGTTAAGAAAAGGGAAAAAGTAAAAAGAAACATGAAAATAATAATTGGATCCGGGATCTTTTTGCCCGCACGTTCAATAAATCCAATCAGGCCCGACTGCCTCGGAGGGGGGCTAAACGCTTCACTCATTATCGTACTTCCTATTTTATCGATCGAGTTATCTATGATGTTGTGCAAAACACCCTAGCAAAGCCACTTTATAGAGTAAAACAGGGTTAAATGAGCTTTCTTAGCTTTAATATCCATAACAGCAAGTCTCAAAAGGTAATCGCGCCACAGCGCAACTAGGTATTAGACCATTTCACTAATTAATTAGAATCAATTAGCATTAAAATCTTTAGCATATAATTTCAGTTTTTTTACAATTATCGATATATGATATAAATTCGACCCAAAACATTAACATAACGGCTTTTTTATCATGTGGTTATAGTCTTTATTCTTATCAATAAACTGCAACCCCCTCTTATTACATAAGCAACCGCTTACTATTTAAGTCCGATAAAACATAGCTGCAACACAATGTACTGAAGTTATATTTCAGCCATAAAAAAGCCTCGCAATTGCGAGGCTTTAGCATAATGAACTAGCTTAAGAGCTATTAGGCATTACATTGTGTATGTGTATGGCGCTTGAATACCTAGAGGGATACCCAATGCCCAGTATGCTAGTAGGAAGATAGTCCAACCAATCAGCATAGCAATTGAGTAAGGCATCATCATAGACGCCAGAGAACCAATGCCCGATGTTTTCACGTAACGCTGCATGTAAACAACTACCAGCGGGAAGAACACCATCATCGGTGAGATAATATTAGAAACGGAATCACCCACACGGTAAGCCGCTTGAGTCAGCTCAGGCGAAATGCCCACAGCCATTAGCATAGGCACCAGAATTGGACCAATAAGTGCCCACTTCGCCGATGCAGAGCCGACTAACAAGTTAACGAATGCGGTCAGCAGGATCATACCAACAATCGTTACCTGACCCGGTAAATTCATTGCATGTAGCAATTCGGCACCAGATAGCGCCAGTAGCGTACCTAGGTTAGATTGGGTGAAAGCAACAAGGAATTGAGCAATAAAGAACGCCATTACCATAAAGCTACCCATGCTACTCATGGTCGCTGACATTGCTTTAATCACATCATCGCTAGCTTTAAATGTGCCTGCCACTTTACCGTAAACCACACCTGGAATAACAAACAGGATAAAGATCAGCGGTACAATCGACTGCATCAGAGGTGCAGAGAACGCAGTGATTTCACCATCAGGTGAGCGAAGCGGTGATGTTTCAGGGAATACTGAAGCAACCAGTACCACAATACCTGCAATCATTGCCCAGCCAGCACGTGAGAAAGCTTTACTTTCGATCTCAGTGAACGACCCCATATCCGGAGCTTCTTCAGCATCTTCATCAATCGGCGTATTCGCAAGGCGTGGCTCGATGATCTTCTCTGTTACATACCAACCAATAGCAATCACTAGGATTGACGATAGGCCAGTGAACATTAAGTTAGACAGAGGGTTAACAATGTATTCAGGATCTAAAATTTGTGCTGCTGATTGCGTAAAGCCAGCAAGAAGTGGATCGATACCTGAAGGAATAAAGTTGGCAGAGAAACCACCAGAGACACCAGCAAAAGCGGCTGCAATACCCGCAAGAGGGTGACGGCCTGCGGCGTGGAAGATAATACCGCCCAGTGGAATAACCAGTACGTAGCCTGCATCTGCTGCTGTGTGCGAGACAATCGCCACCAAAATCAGCATCGGTGTCAGTAGTTTTGCTGGCGTGAAGTTAAGCATCTTCTTCAGGCCGGTATTAATAAAGCCAGACGCTTCAGCAACACCCACACCCAACATAGCAACCAGTACAATACCTAGTGGTGCAAAACCAGTGAAGTTTTTCACCATGTTCGCTAAGAAGCTTGCGAAAGACTCACCTGTTAGCAGGTTTTTCACTTCAACGGCTTGTCCCGTTACTGGATGAATAAAGCCGAAATCAACTTGCGATAGCAATGCTGATAATGCCCATACAATCAGTAGTCCCCAGAAGAATAACAATGCAGGATCTGGGATCTTGTTTCCTGCTCGTTCGATAAAGTTTAAGAACTTATTCATACCACCAGATGACGCTTCCGGTGCTGTTTTTACTGCTTGATTACTCATGGGAACTCCATGGATGTGTAGTGTTGGTTTGCGGCGAATTATTTTGCTGTACTTCTTATACGCCCGTTGGTCATCGTTTTTCTCAAACTAGGAGAAAAATTTCAAGAAATTGTAATGTAAATGCCGCCTAAAAAAGCGCGTTAGACCAAGGAACAGACAAGTTGTACTTATTAATATTGTAAATAGAGATTAACAGAAAACATTCCCCTAACAAATAAAGCACCAAATCCACTCAAACTGATAACTTGATTGAGCCGTCTTAGCCAACAAGCCTCTCCTTAGCCATCCTTCTAAACGAAAAAAAGACACCCGAAGGTGTCTTTTTAATCGTGCAAATTAGCGATACCTAGCAGGTATTATTCCCACTCGATCGTTGCTGGTGGTTTACCAGAAATATCGTAAACAACACGTGAGATGCCATCCACTTCGTTGATGATACGGTTAGAAACCTTACCCAGAAAGTCGTATGGAAGGTGTGCCCAATGCGCTGTCATAAAGTCGATGGTTTCTACCGCACGTAGCGAGACAACCCAATCGTATTTACGACCATCACCCATAACGCCAACTGAGCGTACTGGTAGGAAAACCGTAAATGCTTGCGATACTTTATTGTAAAGATCCGCTTTGTGCAGTTCTTCAATAAAGATGGCATCGGCACGGCGAAGTAAGTCACAGTACTCTTTCTTGATTTCACCAAGAACACGTACACCAAGACCAGGCCCAGGGAACGGGTGACGGTAAAGCATGTTGTAAGGCAGGCCAAGCTCTAGGCCAATCTTACGTACTTCATCTTTGAATAGCTCACGCAACGGCTCTACAAGACCCATTTCCATATCATCAGGAAGGCCACCCACATTGTGGTGAGATTTAATAACGTGTGCTTTACCGTTCTTCGATGCTGCCGATTCGATAACATCAGGGTAAATTGTACCTTGCGCTAACCATTTTGCATTTTTCAGCTTCTTCGATTCTTCATCGAATACATCGATAAATACGTGACCGATGATCTTACGCTTAGCTTCAGGATCGTTCTCACCAGCTAATGCAGAAAGGAAACGGTCTTCCGCTTTAACGTGCACAATGTTCAGACCGAAGTGGTCGCCGAACATGTCCATAACCTGCTCACCTTCGTTTAAACGAAGTAAACCGTTATCAACAAATACACATGTTAGCTTGTCACCAATCGCACGGTGAATAAGCATAGCTACAACCGATGAATCCACACCGCCAGATAGGCCAAGGATAACTTCGTCGTCACCCACTTGTGCCTTTATGTTTGCAACTGCATCTTCAATGATGTTGGCAGAGGTCCACAGTTTCTCACAGCCACACACTTCAAGAACAAAGTTCTCGATCATACGCATGCCTTGGCGCGTGTGTGTTACTTCTGGGTGGAACTGTACACCGTAAAAACGTTTTTCTTCATTCGCCATTGCAGCAAACGGACAAGTTTCTGTCTCGGCTACTTTTACGAAATCAGATGGAATTTCAACAACTTTATCGCCGTGGCTCATCCATACGTCAAGTAATGGTGCACCGTCTTCTGCGATAGCATCTTCAATATTTTTGAATAAACCTGTTGGCTCAACAACTTTAACTTGTGCGTAGCCAAATTCACGCTCATTTGAGCCAGCTACTTTACCGCCAAGCTGCTCTGACATGGTTTGCATGCCGTAACATACACCAAATACAGGTACGCCAGCTTCAAATACGTACTGTGGTGCACGTGGAGAACCCGCTTCCGTAACACTTTCTGGGCCACCAGAAAGAATAATGCCGTTCGGGTTGAAGTCACGAATGTCGGCTTCATCGACATCCCAGCTCCATAACTCACAGTAAACACCGATTTCACGAATACGACGAGCAATTAGCTGAGTATATTGAGAACCAAAATCCAAAATAAGGATGCGCTGGTCATGAATATTTGTAGATGTAGTCATTATCGAGAAGTCTCAAAAATAATTGAATAATAGTGGGGGGCTTTAAAGCGCCCCCGATCTTATAGAAGTTTCATCATTAGGCAAACGTTTTCGCCTAATCAATACACGTTAGGTCAAATTAACCTAGACGGTAGTTTGGTGCTTCTTTTGTAATGGTCACATCATGAACGTGTGACTCTTTAATACCCGCACCAGAGATACGAACAAACTCAGCTTTAGTACGTAGATCTTCAATCGTTGCTGAACCGGTTAGGCCCATGCTTGAACGCAAGCCACCCATCTGTTGATGAACGATTTCTTTGATGTGACCTTTGTAAGCAACGCGACCTTCAATGCCTTCTGGCACTAATTTGTCTGCTGCGTTATCGGTTTGGAAGTAACGGTCAGAAGAACCTTGAGACATCGCGCCTAAGGAGCCCATGCCACGGTAAGATTTGTATGCACGGCCTTGGTAAAGCTCAACTTCACCCGGTGCTTCTTCAGTACCAGCGAACATAGAGCCCACCATTACACACGATGCGCCAGCCACAATCGCTTTACACATGTCACCAGAGAAGCGGATACCGCCATCGGCAATAACTGGTACACCAAATTCTGCTGCTGCGTCTGCAGCATTAGAAATAGCGGTAAGTTGAGGAACACCCACGCCTGTTACGATACGAGTCGTACAAATTGAACCAGGGCCGATACCCACTTTAACTGCATCAACGCCCGCTTCGATAAGTGCACGTGCACCTTCAGCCGTTGCAACGTTACCACCAACAATTTGTAGTTCAGGGAATGCTGCACGGGTTTCACGAATACGTTGTAGCACGCCTTCAGAGTGGCCGTGAGAAGAATCGATAAGTAGCACATCAACACCAGCTTCAACTAGCGCTTTAACACGCTCTTCGTTACCAGCACCAGCACCAACCGCCGCACCTACACGTAGACGACCACGTTCGTCTTTACATGCATTAGGTTTACGTTCTGCTTTTTGGAAATCTTTTGCGGTGATCATGCCTTTCAGTTGGAAGTCATCATTTACCAGTAGCACTTTTTCTACACGGTGCTCTTGCATGATAGCTTCAACTTCTTCACGAGAAGCGCCTTCTTTTGCTGCCGCCAATTTTGTTTTTGGCGTCATCACGTCTTCAACTTTCATTGAAAGGTCGGTAACAAAACGAACGTCACGACCTGTGATGATACCAACAAGTTCGTTGTTATCAGTCACTACTGGGTAACCAGCAAAGCCATTTTCAATGGTAAGGTCTTTAACATCAGCAATCGTTGCTGATGGTTTTACTGTCACAGGTTCAGACACAACACCCGCTTCGAACTTCTTAACCATACGAACTTGGTTAGCTTGTTGTTCGATAGACATGTTTTTGTGAATGAAGCCAATACCACCTTCTTGAGCTAACGCGATAGCAAAGCGGCCCTCGGTAACTGTGTCCATTGCAGCAGAAACCATTGGAACGTTTAGCGAAATCTTTTTCGTTAGTTGGGTGCGCAGATCGGCAGTGTTAGGGAGAACCGTAGAGTGTGCTGGAACCAGCAGAACATCATCAAAAGTTAAAGCTTCTTGTTTGATACGTAACATTGCAATATCTCACACCGAGTTAAGGTTTAAAGGAGGATAAAATATTGCGAACGAATTATACGTATGATGCAATCGTTTGGCTACAAAAAAATTATATTTTTTTATTGACTCTTTTTGCTTGATACGTAATATATTTCGGTTAAGTTTCCGGTGCTGCGGTCTCGCATGTAAGGCCAAGATCTGTCTATAGATCTGCCTGTATGTTTTTTACTCTTTCCGCACATTACCTAGCCTTCGATAACAGGTGCCTCACCTCGTGACTCTATTCGCTCAAACTCAATCCAACGATCGTATCTTTACTGTTTCAAGCCTCAACGCAGAAGTTCGCTTATTGCTCGAAAATGAAATGGGCATTGTCTGGCTTGTGGGTGAACTGTCGAACTTATCCATGCCAGTCTCAGGGCATTGGTATTTCACGCTCAAAGATTCACGTGCCCAAGTAAAGTGTGCCATGTTTCGTGGCAACAACCGTCGGGTAACCTTTAAGCCAGCCAATGGCACGCAAGTCTTGGTCAAAGCACGCTTATCACTGTACGAGCCTCGTGGTGATTATCAGCTGATCATCGAAAGCATGCAGCCGGAAGGTGATGGTCGCTTACAGCAGCAATTTGAACAACTTAAAATGAATTTGGCGGCTGAAGGCTTGTTTGCTCAGTCACTGAAAAAACCGCTGCCAGAGCAACCTAAACGTGTCGGTATCATCACCTCAAAAACAGGGGCTGCGCTGCACGATATTTTGAACGTTTTACAGCGTCGCGACCCTAGCCTACCAGTAGTGATTTACCCAACCATGGTACAGGGCGAAGGTTCTGCTATTTCAATTGCCCAAGCCATTGGCCGCGCCAACGCACGCCAAGAATGTGATGTATTGATTGTCGGTCGTGGCGGTGGTTCGCTTGAAGATCTGTGGGCATTTAACGAAGAAATCGTTGCCCGTACGATTGCCGCCAGCCAGATCCCGATTATCAGTGCGGTTGGCCACGAAGTGGATGTAACGATTGCCGATTTCGTCGCTGATATGCGCGCGCCAACACCTTCAGCCGCAGCAGAATTGGTAAGCCGTGATAACAGCCACCAAACGCAAAAAATTAGTCAAAAAACCCAGCAACTGACCCACAGCGTTCGTCAGTATTTGTCTGATCGTCGTCGTCACTTAACCCAGTTGCAACACAGATTAGAGCGTCAACACCCACAGCTGAGGTTAAACCAACAAAGTCAGCGACTTGATGATGTCAGCAGCCGTTTAGAACGCGCGATGAACAACTATATTGTTCAACATCGCCAACACCTTAACCGCAACGAGCACAAGCTGGCTCTGCACTCACCCGTGCAAACGCTAAAACAACAAGCAAACCGTTTAGAACGTGTTGAGAGCCGCTTACATGATGCCATGGATAGACGCTTACTCACCGCACGCCATCAGCTTGCAATGGCAGCGGAAAAACTGGAAACAGTCAGCCCACTTGCGACGCTTGGCCGTGGTTATTCAATTACCCGCGACAGTAAAGGCAAGGTGATCCGTGATACTGACCAAGTAAGTCATGGTGATACCATCACGACCAAAGTGGCCAACGGTGAAATCCAATCGGTCGTTTCAAAAAACCACCAATAGCCCCAACTCATTTTCTGCTTCCATGCACTCGTATAAACGAGTGCATGACTATCTTCAAAATATAACTAAATCTTCCAAATAATGGTTTTTCTCATACCGAATGCGGAGTAGTCTCTCTAATAGCTAATACCAATCTGGGTAAGTAAATGTTCAGGTGATTGCGCAGGAAAAAGCACTGAAAACAAGGCGTAGATTGCAGATAGCTAGTTGTTCTATCTACAAAATCTATAACGCAGTTATCATTGATTTTAACCAGCAAGGATGATCAGTTACTTAGTTAGATTGGTATAAGTCGAGCAAATAGACAGATACAAGGTACATTCAGCAGGAAGAGGAAACCAAGGAATGATAGATTTTCGATCTGACACAGTCACACAGCCTAGCCCCTACATGCGTGAAGCCATGGCAAAGGCACCTGTAGGTGATGATGTTTATGGTGACGATCCTACCGTGAATGAGCTTGAAGCATGGACCGCCCAGCGTCATGGTTTTGAAGCCGCCCTATTCACCTCTTCTGGTACCCAAGCCAACCTATTGGGTATTCTTGCCCACTGCCAACGTGGCGATGAATATTTATGTGGTCAGCAAGCCCATAATTATAAATACGAAGCCGGCGGTGCGGCGATTTTAGGCTCGGTACAACCGCAACCTATCGAAAACAATCCTGATGGCACCTTGTGTTTTGAAAAGCTAGCTGCAGCCATCAAGCCTGATGACATTCACTTTGCTCAAACCAAATTATTAAGTTTAGAAAACACCATAGGTGGTAAAGTTCTTCCTCTGGATTATCTGGCTAAAGCCCGTAAGTTCGTCGACCAACATAACTTACTGCTACACCTTGATGGCGCACGCGTATACAACGCAGCCGTCGCACTCAACGTCGATGTTACCGAAATCAGTCAATACTTTGATTCAATGACCATTTGCTTATCAAAAGGGTTAGGTGCACCGATTGGTTCGCTACTGTTAGGCTCAAAAGCCTATATTGAGCGCGCGAGAAGGCTCAGAAAGATGGTCGGCGGTGGCATGCGGCAAGCAGGTATTTTAGCTGCGGCAGGCAAAATTGCTCTGACAGAAAATGTAGCTAGGCTGGCAGATGATCATGCTAATGCTCGTTATTTAGCACAGCAGTTAGGCCAGCTCGACGGCTTTAATACCGCAGACTTTCCAACTCAAACCAATATTGTCTACGCCAATGTTGATAGAAAAATCGACCTTGCAGCTATTGCGACACGTTTGAAATCACAAGGAATCTTATTTTCACCTAGTTATAGTCCAATGCGTTTAGTGACTCACCTAAACGTTACACGTGAAGATATCGATACCTTTATCAAGGCGCTAAAACAGCCACTCTAGCAAGCTGCTAGTCACTAGATCTGAGGTTGTTAGATAGCTGGATTTAGAGAACTATTTTTGAAAAGAGTGTTTTGAAAAATAATTTTGAGAACAATAAAAAGAGCGAATCATCGCTCTTTTTTAATCTATGTCACGATATCGGTATTACGCGGCAGCACCTTCATCAATCAGCATACAGGCACTGATCAAGCTCTTAGTATAAGCTTCTTGTGGGTTATCAAAGATCTGCTCTGGTGTCCCTCGCTCTACCACTGCACCTTTTTGCATCACAATCACTTCGTCTGAAATCGCTCGTACTACCGACAAATCATGGCTAATAAACAAATAAGCTATGTTGCGACGCTGCTGAATATCTTTCAGCAACTCTAGGACTGTCAGCTGTACCGAACGATCAAGCGCTGATGTTGGCTCATCAAGTAGAATAAACTGAGGCTCTAAGATAAGAGCACGCGCAATCGCGATACGTTGACGTTGCCCACCTGAAAACTCATGGGGATAACGGTTAATGCTCGTAGGATCCAAGCGTACTTCTTCCAACGCTTTTTTAGCTTTTGCTAACCGCTCTTGATGATTTAAATCAGTAAAAACCGTCAATGGTTCCGTGATTATCTCACCGACTGTCATACGGGGTGATAAAGACCCAAACGGATCTTGGAATACCATCTGCATATTGCGTTTTAGCTCAAAGCGTTGCTGATTGGTCATATCACTAAAGCGTTTTCCTTGAAAAGTAATATCACCTTGTGAGTCCAGCAGCTGCATAATGGCGCGGCCCATGGTGGACTTACCTGAACCTGACTCCCCAACAATCCCAACGGTTTGACCTTGTTTTAATGTTAAGTCGATACCTTTGACCGCTTGGAGCAGCTCTGTAGGTTGACCTAGCCAGTTATTTTTAAGCACATAGTTCACTCTTAAATCCCGCACTTCGAGGATATTGGGCGAGGAAAGATCCGTCTCATGCATACCTGGCTTAGGCTCTGCATCTAACAGCATTTTGGTATAGTCGTGCTTTGGTGCTGTAAATACCCCTTCGACTGTACCTGTTTCTACCACCTCACCTTTACACATCACCACCACATCATCAGCAAAATGGCGCACCACACCCAGATCATGGGTAATAAACAAAATAGCCATACCCATTTCAGCTTGGATTTCTTTTAGCAGATTCAGTACTTCAGCCTGTACGGTCACATCAAGTGCAGTGGTTGGTTCATCGGCAACCAAAATATCAGGGGTATTAGCGAGCGCCATCGCAATCATAATGCGTTGCAGCTGACCGCCAGAAAATTCGTGAGGATAATGGTTAAGCCTTTTACTCGGCTCGGGAAGGTGGACTTTTTCAAATAATGCCAGCGTTTGTTCCATCGCTTCGCGTTTTGAGACACCACGATGATGAATAATGGCTTCGGCGACTTGCTCGCCCACAGGCATATACGGATTCAGAGAGGTCATCGGCTCTTGGAAGATCATTGCAATACGATCACCTCGAATATTGCGAAATGCCTTTTCATCTATGCCGAGCAAATTCTGTCCTTGAAAACGAATAGCACTTTGCTCGCCAATGCGTGCATTGTTAGGCAATAGCCCCATGATGCTACTCGATGATACCGACTTGCCAGATCCCGATTCACCCACCAGTGCCAATGTTTGGCCTTTTTCTAGCGTGAATGAAATATTCTTAACGGCATCAAAACATTCATCTTCCATCTTAAAGGAGACAGAAAGATCACTTACTTCTAACAATGGATGCTGCACAGCCATACTAATATCCTTATCAGTAACAATAATTGCAATTGATAATTATTATCACAAGTAAGAATAAAGCTCCAGTCTAAAAATCTATTCGTTTGGGAACTTGCACTCGAAAATATAGCGAAAGCCGTACTCTAAGTATGCTTTTCGCTAGTGAATAGGCAGGATGAAGTAAATCCATGGCAGCGTTGCCATGGAGATAATTAATGGGGGTAGTACAACGATTACTCCGTCGGAGTAAAAGCGATACGTACTCGAGATTTCGATTTTAACTCATTGCACGTATTACAGAAGTAGCTGGCAGAACCACAGGCTTGTAGCTTTTCTAACTCAGCATCACAATCGGGACAAAACGCCTGTTTCACCAGAGTTATCTGGCATGATTCGCAGCTATATTGATTGGCTTGCCAAGCGAGTTCGTTATGGCAAGTTGGGCATACATTTTCAGTTGTCATCGGTTATCTCCTTTTAACCTGCTCATGATATCAATACTTTACTTACTGTGGCTAAATCGATCCTGCACTGGCTTGATCTATCACAAAGCTTCTATAACAAGCATGACGCCAGCGCTATAGCGCAACGTTTCCGCCTTCAACACCGTAATTAAGCCATATTGTTTTCATGCTTCCGAGAAAACGCATCCAATTTAACCACCCCAAATAATCAACTGAATACAAAACGGGCAATATCCGATGAGATCAAGCGACATGATCAAGGATCTTTATGGTGATCACAACCAAAAGCCATCTTGATCAGCGATCACCCACCAAAAGAACATTTATCAATACACTTCCCGAAAGCATAAGTTACATGTGCTGTTTTTGGATTTCACACGACATATAATACTGCAGAGATGCAAATGTAATAGAGGATCCAATAGATACCAAATACAGATCTTGGCTTATGCGGTACGATAATCTCGTTCTAATTCCAATATAGTGCGATAAAAAACGAGTATTCTCTGCATCTATTACGACATTCTCTGTCCTTCAAAGACAGTATGTATCGCTAGTTATTTTGCTGGGACAACAGATGTCACCATCACCAGTTCTTGATCCGACACGAGTTCAAAACTCACAGTGAGCTGAGCATACTCAGATAGCGAATTGATATGCGTACCACCACACGGAATTTCAATTAAGCCAGCTTCTTCACCTAAGTCACACTGCCAGTAGCGTGAATCAGTAAGTGCTTCACCTTCTTTACGCATCACGACAGCAGGGCCATTTACACGCCATAGTTCCAGTTGCTGATTCACTTTCTCTGCCACCTCATCGAGCTGGTTAACAAAGTCTGCGCTATTTAAACCGCGTTTGCGTAGCGTTTTGCCAAGACGGTACGTATCAGTACTGCAATCTGGTGACACAATACTTTTAGTTTGCGCGTAGCTGTGAAAATCAAAATAGCCCAATTCGTCACAACGCGTGGGTTCTTTGCGCCAGAAATCATGGTGCAGTACTTTATTGATTGCCAGTGATGATAGGTGACCAGCACTGTGACCACGGCTAAGAGCCTGCTGATGATCCGCATCAACAGTTAACTCAACCACACAACCTTGCTCTAGTGCGACAATATTCGCAAGACAATGCACGACAACAAATGCCCAGCCTTCAGTATCACGCTTTACGGGAATATCCTGCCCTACAAACAACTGATTAGTCGCTAATTCAACTGCGCCAACCTGACAAGCTATTACTTCATGGTTGGTGTCATTAACTGTAACCGTGCCACGATCCGCTGGATGATCTGGCCAAATATGGCTCACTGGATGAAACGGGGTTTGATCCGTAACCAGCCAAGTGCCTGATGGTGTTGCTGGCAGACAGAGTTGTACTAATGCGTTTAGCTGAGTCTGTTTTTGCGGAAAAACAACTACAGTCGGGTGAATTAAAGTCATGCTGTTCCTGTTATAAATATTTGAATAAAAAAAACCCAGCACGAGGGCTGGGTTTCATTTTATGCTTTCTCACTGTGATTAGTCACGATCACGGTTCTTCAAAGCTGAAGTTAGGCGCTTACGTTGACGCTCTTGCGAGATCGTCAGTTTCTGCGTTTTACCTTCAAATGGGTTATCGCTGCTTTGGAATAGAATACGAATTGGTGTACCCATTAATTCTAAAGACTTACGGTAGTAGTTCATCAAGTAACGTTTGTACGAACCCGGGAGTTCATTGACTTGGTTACCGTGAATAACCACGATTGGAGGGTTATAACCACCAGCGTGCGCATATTTTAGTTTCACACGACGGCCACGGATCATTGGTGGCTGGTGATCATCTTGCGCCATTTGCATAATACGTGTCAGCAATGACGTGCTGATACGCTTAGTTGCAGACTGGTAAGCTTCAATAACAGATTCGTATAAGTGACCAACACCTGTGCCGTGTAGTGCAGAGATGAAGTGAATACGTGCGAAATCAACGAAACCTAAACGGCGGTCTAATTCAGATTTAACACGATCTTTTACGTCGTTATCCAAACCATCCCACTTGTTCACAGCAATCACTAGCGAACGACCAGAGTTCAGTGCAAAACCAAGCAAGCTTAAATCTTGATCTGAGATGTTTTCACGCGCATCGATAATCAGCAACACAACGTTAGCATCTTCAATCGCTTTAAGCGTTTGAATCACTGAGAACTTCTCAACCGCCATGCTCATGTTCTTACGACGACGAACACCTGCGGTATCAATCAATACGTATTCTTGACCATCACGTTCCATTGGAATGTAGATAGAGTCACGTGTTGTTCCCGGCATATCGTAAACAACCACACGCTCTTCACCAAGAATACGGTTAGTCAGTGTTGATTTACCAACGTTAGGACGGCCAATGATCGCCATCTTAATCGGTTGTTCTTGAAGGCGCTTGTACGCAGCTTCTGCATCTTCTTCAGATAGGTTCGCTTTTTCGATCTCTTCAGCAGAGTTCAGCTCGGTTAGATCAACTAACTCGCCATCTTCGCCTTCGCTCTCATTCAAAGAATCAGCAAACGGTGCTAACGCACGCTCCATCAAGGCCGTTACGCCACGGTTTTGTGCCGCTGCGATTTGGTACATTGCATCAACGCCAAGCTTCCAGAAGTCAGCACATGCGCTATCTGCATCGATACCATCAATTTTATTTACTACCAAGAAGGTTGGTTTTTCACGGCTACGAAGGTGCGCAGCAATCGCTTCATCAGATGAAGTTAGACCCGCACGGCCATCAACCATGAATAAAACAACATCAGCTTCTTCAATCGCGGCTAGCGATTGTTCAGCCATTTTTGTTTCTACGCCTTCTTCTGTGCCATCAATACCGCCGGTATCGATAACAATAAATTCGTGCTCTTCTAACTGAGCTCTACCGTATTTACGATCCCTTGTTAGGCCAGGAAAATCAGCTACCAGCGCATCCCTTGTGCGGGTAAGACGGTTGAATAACGTCGATTTACCCACGTTAGGGCGCCCGACAAGGGCAACAACAGGAATCATAAGTACCTCTTACTTTTCATAGTCTTAATCATGCTAATTCCTATATTTTTATCTCTTCACGACAATAATCTAGGAACGGAATCCAGCTTGAAACTAACGTTTCTTATCTATTAGTTTACGCTAAATTACTATAAATAACGGCTCCTGACTGTCTAAAACAGCAGGAGCCGACTTAATATTACGCGGTATTATAGCAGAGCTTACGGCATTTGCATTTTATTGATCTGACCGTCTCTTGTTACCACCAAGTAGCCATCACTGACTTTTACTGGTGGAATAGCAATACCACTGTCATCAACTTTTTGCTGCGCAGTAAACTCACCCGTGTATGGGTCAAGCCAATGCAGGTAGCCTTCGCTATCACCTACAACGACACTGCCATCAATCACAACAGGTGAACTCAGCAAGCGATATTCCAGATCTTTGTTTTGCCAAATCTCGGTACCACTTCGTGCATCCACAGCAACAACATGATCTTTGTCGGTGATCAGGTAAACCTGATTACCCGCAACAATAAAGTTGTTCGCCGATGAATAGCTGCGTTTCCACGCTGGCTGACCTGTACGCAAATCGATAGATACCAAGTTGCCATTATAGCCAACGGCAAACAGGCGTTCGCCAGCAATAACAGGTGATGCGTCAACATCCACTAGGCGATCGATTTCAGTCGAACCTTTTGGCGAACCAATCGGTTGTTGCCATAACATTTGGCCCGTGCCCATGAGTGCGCCCGCTAAACGTCCGTTTGCTTGGCCCCAGAAAACACCACCAGAAATAGCAACAGGCGCGCTGTCACCACGTAGCGTTAGCGTTGGTACTTCACCACTTAAACGCCACTTGTCTTCACCGGTATCAGCATCTAGCGCTTCAAGGACACCACGGCTCGTGTTAACAATGACAAGACCTTCATCAACTAACGGAGCAGCAAGTACTTCGCCTTCAACACTGGTACGCCAAAGCTCTTCACCGGTCTCTTCATCTAACGCAATCACTTCTGCGTTTTCAGTACCAAGGAAGACTTTGCTGTACGATACCGTGATACCACCTGAAATTTTCGCTGTAATGTCAGATTCAAGATCTTGTGACCAAATCACTTTGCCTGTATCAGGCTCAAGTGCTTGGACAATACCGTCTCGATCTGCAACAAAAATTTTGCCGTAGCCCACCGCAGGTGACAATTTAGAAAAGTACTGACCAACGCCACTACCCACTTTATGTCCCCATACTTTCACTGGGGTGAAATTGCTTTCGACAACAGGAAGCGGTGCCTTTTGAATCGATTCTTCTTCACCTGCACAGCCCGCAAGCACACCTAACGTCAGTGCGATGGTAACTGCTTGCTTGAACACCTTCTGCATACAATTCCGCCTTTACTGCGCTAAATCGTCTAGCTTCATTTGTACAACAGGTGATGTACCCAATTGCTGTGCTTGAACATACGCTTCACGCGCAGCAGCAGAGTCACCTTGTTGTAAAAGAATGTCACCGCGAAGCTCTTCAACTTTCGCTTTCCAGCTTTCTGCTGTGACTTTATCTAGCTCTGCCATCGCTTGAGCAAATTTTTGCTGCTCAGCATAAATGCGAGCAAGACGAGTTTGCGCTAGAGGAAGAATAGCTTCATCTGACGTTTGTGCGATAGCCCAGTTTAGCTGTTCTGCTGCGGCATCAAGCTCACCTTTTTGAACTTGAGCTTTTGCTAGCTGTAACGAAGCCAGTACTGAATATTGGCTACTTTCGTGACCCGCAATGAAAGCTTTAACGTCAGCAACGGCTGAATCGTTACCACTTTCTAGCGCTGTCATCGCTTGCGTATACGCATCAGAGGCTTGCTCTTTACCTGCTTGGATTTCACCTTGGTAAAAACGCCAGCCGTAAAGACCACCCAGACCAATCACAGCACCTAGAACAACGGCTTTACCGTTTTCTTTCCACCACGATTTAATCGCTTCAACCTGTTGTTCCTCGGTCTCGTAGACGTCCACTTCCTGTCCTCTCTTAAATCAATTCTGCAAGCTTCGCAGCGACTTCATTCTGTGCCATTGTTACTTGCTCGCCACCGCGTAGATCTTTGACTACAACCGTGTTGCTGGTCATTTCATTTTCGCCCAGCACAAGCGCAACAGCTGCACCGACATTATCGGCACGTTTAAATTGCTTCTTAAAGTTACCGCCACCAAAGTGAGTCATCACTCGTAGGCCGTGCACTTCTTCGCGTAATTGTTCAGCTAGCTTCATACCAGCCATACGAGCACCGTCGCCCATAGTTACTACATAAGCATCCACTGAACGACGAACATCTGTCAGCTCAAGTGTTTCCATTAGTAGAACAAGGCGCTCAATACCCATAGCAAAACCAACAGCAGGGGTAGCTTTACCACCTAACTGTTCAACCAGACCGTCGTAGCGACCACCAGCACACACAGTGCCTTGTGCACCTAGGCTTTCAGTCACCCACTCAAATACAGTACGGTTATAATAATCTAAACCACGTACAAGTCGCTCATTTACTTGGTATTCGATGCCAGCAGCGTCTAATAGTTCACACAAACCAGCAAAATGTTCTTTAGATTCTTCACCTAAGTATTCAGATAGCTTAGGTGCGTCTACCAAGATCGCTTGAACGTCTGGGTTTTTAGTGTCTAGCACACGTAGTGGGTTAGTGTGCATGCGACGCTTACAGTCATCATCAAGAACATCAATATGCTGTTCTAGGAATGCCACTAATGCCGTGCGGTATTCAGCACGATCTTGTAGGGAACCAATCGAGTTCAGTTCTAGACGTACATGTTCAAAAATACCTAGCTCACGCCAGAAACGCGCCATCATCATGATCAATTCTGCGTCAATGTCTGGGCCGTTTAGGCCAAACACTTCAACACCAAATTGGTGGAATTGGCGGTAGCGACCTTTTTGTGGACGCTCATGGCGGAACATTGGGCCTGTGTACCACAGACGCTGTTCTTGGTTGTATAGCAGGCCATTTTGAATGCCTGCACGTACACAACCCGCTGTACCTTCAGGGCGCAGTGTCAGGCTATCGCCATTGCGGTCGTCAAAAGTGTACATCTCTTTTTCAACAACATCGGTCACTTCACCGATAGCACGCTTAAATAGATGCGTCGATTCTACGATAGGCATGCGGATTTCGTTGTAACCGTATGCACTTACTACGCGTTTAATCGTATCTTCCACTTTGTGCCAAAGTGGAGATTGTGTAGGTAGGCAGTCGTTCATGCCTCGAATTGCTTGAATTTGTTTCGCCACGTTTATTCTCGTTAACCGATGGGGAATTGAATCGAATATATAGGTATTGAAGGAAATAGTGAACCGCCTGCCGCATTACAGCAGGCGTTTTAGCTTATTTCTCGACTTCTTGAACGTTAATACGGTTATTAACGTCTAAAATTGCTGCTTTTGCACGGATCTTATTTTCTAGCTGGTCGATGATATTGTCGTTATCAAAACGCTCTTTTTGACGAAGGCCGTCTTCATAAAAAGCACTCTTACGATTACTACCCGCAACCCCAAGGTGAGACACTTCTGCTTCACCTGGGCCGTTAACCACACAACCAATCACAGACACATCCATAGGAATGGTGATGTCTTCTAAGCGCTGCTCAAGTTCATTCACTGTACCAATCACATCAAACTCTTGACGTGAACAGGTTGGACAAGCAATGAAGTTAATGCCGCGAGAACGGATACGCAATGATTTTAAGATATCAAAGCCGACTTTGATTTCTTCCACTGGATCGGCTGCAAGCGAAATACGTAATGTATCGCCAATACCTTCAGACAATAGCATGCCAAGGCCGACAGCTGATTTGACGGAACCGGCTCGCGCACCACCCGCTTCAGTAATGCCTAAGTGAAGAGGCTGCTGAATTTGAGCGGCTAATTTACGGTAAGAGTCTACCGCGAGGAAAACATCAGAGGCTTTCACACTGACTTTGAATTGATCAAAGTTAAGGCGGTCAAGAATATCAACATGACGCATCGCAGATTCGACCAGCGCATCAGGTGTTGGCTCTCGGTATTTCTGTTGGATCTCTTTCTCTAACGAGCCACCATTAATACCGATTCGAATTGGAATGTTTTTATCACGCGCACAATCAACCACAGAACGAATTCGGCTTTCATTACCGATATTACCTGGGTTAATACGAAGACAATCCACACCGTACTCTGCAACTTGAAGCGCGATACGGTAATCAAAGTGAATATCGGCCACTAGAGGAACATTCACTTGCTGTTTAATCAACTTGAATGCTTCAGCCGCATCCATCGTCGGAACAGACACACGAACGATGTCTGCACCCACCTTTTCAAGTGCTTTAATTTGTGCAACGGTCGCGTCTACATCGGTAGTACGGGTGTTTGTCATCGATTGAACGGCGATTGGAGCACCGTCACCAATGGGTACGTCGCCCACATAAATACGTGTGGACTGACGACGTTTAATCGGAGATTCGTTATGCATTGCTCTTACTCTATTACTGCGGCAGTTTCAATCGTGCGACTTTACCAGCAGGATAAATACTTAAATCTACCTGCTCGCCTTTATAGTGCATTTTAACAACACCAGGCGCACCTAGCACTATCTTATACGGGGCTGTGCCATTCAAATTCAGGGTTTCACCCGCCTTTTTAATGCCAGTCTCTAAACGCTTACCTTTGGCATCACGAATATCAATCCAGCAATCCCCACTGAATGTTAGGGCGAGATCAGTATCTGGCGCCACTTGTGATGTTGCATCATCCTCAAGCGTCACTTCTTCTAATACTTCTTCTGCCATGTCTGGGGCTTGTGCAATCACAGGTTCTGGCGAGAACGTCGCTTTAAGCTCAGGGAGGGTTGCAGGCTCAGTAACAGAAGACGGTAATGATGACGCAGCTGTCGTTTGAACCGTAGTTGCTTGGCTGGTTTCAGGCAATAAAGCTGAATTATTGGCCGCAGAGGCATCAGATGCTGGCGTTGAATTAGCTGGCGGCATGAGTGTATTCGCATTAGCCAGCGACTCATCCAGCGGTTGTGCTGTAGAAGTCACCGATACAATCTCAGCTTCTTGGCTGATTTGTTGGCTTTGCCACCACCACCATGCTGTTAGCCCAACAAATACGGTGCCCAGCACCCATGTTAGGCTCATGATGCGGTTATCATGCTTCTCACGTTTAGTGCGACGTGAAAAACTTTGCATTTCTTGCTCTTTCGGTTGCGCGTGGCCCAGCTTATCAAGCTGGCCCAGTAATTCATCTTCGTTTAAGCCCACAAATTTCGCGTATGAACGAACATAGCCACGTGTAAACGTGGCCGATTGTGCAGCTTCAAAGTTGTTGTTCTCGATATCATCGATAACCGTCTGGCGTAAACGTAAGCGACTGGCAATATCTTTTTGTGAGTAGCCTTGCTCCTCACGAGCCTGACGCAGTACATCCCCTGGACGCATTACTTCTTCATTTTTTTGCGTTTCGTTCTGTTCAGTCTTCATTGGCTAGATAGTTCTGATATTGCTGAGAGTCTGGAAACTGCTCTTGTAGCAAATCGGCATATTTTTCAGCTTGAGTCAGCCTTCCCGACTGTTGCTCTAGCTGAATGAGTAACGATAAGCTATCGGCTTTGTACCCATATCTCTTGTTAAACGTAAATAACAACACTCGCGCATCTTTGTAATTCTTCGATGCAATATTCAATTGCGCAAGCTGTAGTAATGATCTGGCTCGTTGTGGGTCGTGTGCTAAAGCGCGTTCAAAGTAAAACCTCGCTTTTTCATCTTCACCTTGTTTCAGGCGACACAAACCCGCATTTTCGTAACTTGCTGACGTTAAATAATAATAAGGCTGTTTGATTGCACGTTCAAATGCATCAATGGCTTCATCATAACGCCCTTGTCCACACAAGAATACACCATAGTTATTACGGACATCGCCATTTTTTGGTGAATCTTTGAGGGCTCGCTTGTACATGGCTTCAGCTTTGTCACCTTCATCCACTTTTTGATAGTAATACGCCATCGCATTCTGCGCGCGGTAATACTTAGGGGCATAGGTTAACGCTTGCTCAAGATTTTTTCGAGCTCGCTGCCACTGGCCTACCTCTAGATAGCTTAACCCTAGTGCGATCCGTGCTTCTGATGCTTCAATGCTATCAAACGCTTTTTCGCCAGAGCTTTTCTTCGGATCAACGGTAACGCAGCCAACAAGAAAACCACACAATACAAGTGCTAATGTTAATCGAGCCATAATATCATCCTACTCACGTCCATGTTGAGAACAGTTGGCACACAAGCAGGGTACTCTGTGTCCACTAATGGCCCTTTAAGTCTATCAATAACGAAAAAAGGCCAATAGTATCAGGCGATAACTGTTGTCAGGTGATGGTATCTGACTTAGCTCGATAAACACATTAGATTACAGTTTTAGACTGCTTTTACTGGAATTTGTTCACCTTTTTGCGCTTTACCTTGGGTACGTTTTGTGCGGTCAATCACATCACCAACAAGCTGACCACATGCTGCGTCGATATCGTCACCACGCGTTTTACGCACAGTAACCGTAAAGCCGTATTCCATTAGCGTTTTCATAAAGCGATCAATACGAGAATTGCTCGGCTTTTTGTAAGGTGAACCTGGGTATGGGTTAAATGGGATCAGGTTAATCTTTGATGGGGTATTTTTCAGTAACTCGCCCAACTGACGTGCGTGATCCATGTCATCATTAACATGATCAAGCAATACGTATTCGATAGTCACACGGCCACGGTTTGCATTGGATGATTCAATGTAGCGGTGAACCGACTCAAGGAAGGTTTCAATATTGTAACGATCGTTGATTGGCATGATGCTTGAACGTAGTTCATCAGTCGGCGCGTGCAAAGAAATTGCCAATGCAACATCAATGTTACCCGTCATTTGATCAAGACCGGACACAACACCCGATGTCGATACGGTGACACGGCGCTTAGACAGACCAAAGCCTAAATCATCTAGCATGATTTCTAATGCTGGGATCAGGTTTTTCATGTTCAACAACGGCTCACCCATACCCATCATTACGATGTTGGTAATTGGGCGACGGCCGGTTTCTTTCTCGATACCGATTTCTTTCGCTGCACGCCATACCTGACCAATAATTTCAGATACGCGTAAGTTACGGTTGAAACCTTGCTGTGCCGTTGAACAGAATTTGCATTCCAATGCACAACCCACTTGAGAAGAAACACATAGCGTTGCACGATCTTCATCTGGGATATAAACCGTTTCAACGTCTTGATCACCAACACGCATCGCCCATTTAATGGTGCCATCGCTTGAATGTTGCGCTTCAGAAACCACAGGGGCACGCACTTCAGCTCGCGCCTTTAACTTCTCACGTAGCTTCTTGTTGATGTTCGTCATATCGTCGAAGTCATCACAACCGAAATGGTACATCCACTTCATTACTTGATCTGCACGGAATGCTTTTTCGCCAAGCTCTTCAGCAAAATATTTACGCAGACCTTTGCGATCGAAATCCAGTAGATTAGTTTTAACAGTTGTCATCGGTTGTTGCCTCATATAATTCATGACGAATTCTGCGCCTTGAGCACCCACTTAAAAATAAAATATCAGTAGTGTGCGACAGGACATTGTTTAAGGCGCGAAATTGTACAGGCTTTATTACTGGGTTTCCACTTAATAGCTTTCACACCCTGCTGCTCTTGCCCCTTCTATGGCTCCCTATTTTAAGGATAAGCGTAAAAAGAAAACGGGAGGCTAAAATAGCCTCCCGTTTTTCCAATCACATTAACTATGCTGTTAGCTGCGAGGGTAAACCTCATCTTCCGCGAAGAAATAAGCAATCTCACGCGCTGCTGATTCAGGGCTATCAGCGCCATGAATCGAGTTGTGGCGTAGGCTAAGTGCGTAGTCCGCACGAATAGTACCGCAAGCAGCTTCTTCTGGGTTGGTTTTACCCATCAATTCACGGTAACGTTCAACAGCTTGCTCACCTTCAAGCACCTGTACCATGACAGGGCCTGATGTCATAAAGGCGACAAGATCAGCAAAGAAAGGTTTTTCTTGATGCTCGGCATAAAAGCCTTGAGCTTGCTCTTCTGTTAGGTGCAACATTTTAGCAGCAACAATCTTAAAACCCGCTTTTTCAATACGATTATAGATTGCGCCAATTAAGTTACGCTTAACTGCATCTGGCTTTACGATTGAGAATGTTCTTTGAATTGTCATTATTATTCTTCCTTTTGAAACTACTTAATCCTGTTGTCGTACTACAACAGTAATGCTGCGATATTCGCAACCCCTAATCCTGTCGCACCTGCGGCCCAGCGGGCATTCGGACTGTCGTTGAAGCAGGCTGCTAAGTCGAAGTGGATCCAGCTTGTATTCTCGTTATCAACAAAACGAGATAAGAAACCTGCGGCATTCGATGCGCCGCCCATACCACCACCTTTTTGTACCCGACTGTTCGCCGTATCAGCATAGTGAGATGGGCACTGACTTTGATGCCATTTCTCCAGAGGCAGAGGCCATGCAGGCTCGTTAACCAACTCCGAAAGCTGCTGAGCTTTCGCCAGTAGTGATTTATCTAAACCGAAAATTGCATTGTAATCACTGCCAACAGCCATCATAGCTGCGCCGGTTAAGGTAGCCGCATCAATCACTAATGGCGCTTTGGTTTCATTGGCAGCAATCAAACCATCTGCAAGAACCAAACGTCCTTCTGCATCAGTATTCACTACTTCAACGGTTACGCCGTTCTTGTACGTTAACACATCACCAAGCTTATAGGCATCGCCTGCAATTAAGTTTTCGGCGCAACATAAGATCAACTTCACACGTTGACTCAAACCTTGCTCAATCGCATACCCTAATGCCGCTGTCACTGTTGCAGCACCGCCCATGTCGCACTTCATGGCAACCATACCCGCGCTCGGCTTGATACTGTAACCACCTGAATCAAAGGTAATGCCTTTACCCACTAAGCATGCAGATACAGGTGCATCTGGGTTACCCGTTGGGTTGAAATCTAGCGTTAGCATCACAGGTGGACGGCTACTTGCACGACCAACACTGTGGGTGCCAATCCAGCCTTTTTCAAGCAGCTCATCACCAACGACAAGCTGATGGCTAATGTTATCGCCATCGATCTGATTCAGGAATTCAATCGCATCATTGGCCAGTTTCTCTGGGTACATATCTTCTGGGGTTGCGTTTACAACCTGACGTACCCAATCCGCACTGCGACGACGCGCATTCAATAATTCAAGTTCGTCTTCATCAACCGAGGCCCATTTCAGCTCAATAGGCTTAGAGGTTGCTGCAAAGCCACAGTAAAATGCCCATTGCCGCTCGTAGCTCCAGCCTTCACCTTCAAGTGCCACTTGGGTTGCCCCTTGCGCTTGTAAAGTACGACCGGCTTGTTGAATGCGACGAAGAGGGTAATCGCCTGCGAAGTGAATCGCGGCACCTTCGCTTTGAAAGGCAACAAGCGCGTTGTCACCCCAAGCACCTGAATAGGTATCAGATGATAATGTAATCCTTAACATAATGTGCTGTCTCTACTTTCTATTTCTACACTGGGTAGCGGCTTGCGTTTTAGGCTGTACAGCAATATACCGTCATGACTGTACAGCCCCACAATGTGTATTTTATAGCGGCGATTATTCTGCCGTTTGTTCTACTCGCTCGTCATCACCTAAGATGTTAGCCAGTGTACGTACACCCATACCCGTTGCGCCCGCAGACCACTTGTCGTTCGCGCTCTTACGGTAAGTACCGCTACAGTCAATGTGCATCCAACCGTTTTGGTAATCTTCAACAAAGTAAGATAAGAATGCCGCAGCTGTACTTGCACCAGGCAAGAAATCACCTTGTGAGATATTCGACAAGTCAGCAAAGTTAGATGGCATCATGTTACGGTGCATTTCAGCCAATGGCAGTGGCCATAGGCCTTCCATTTCTTCGCTTGCTGCCATAAGTGCACGCTGAGCCAGATCATGGTCAAAACTAAATAGTGCGTGGTAATCATTGCCCAGTGCGTTTTTCGCTGCACCCGTTAGGGTTGCACAGTCGATGATCATTTCAGGTTTTTGTGAGCTCGCATAGATAAGGCCATCTGCCAACACTAAGCGACCTTCCGCATCGGTATTTAGAATCTCGACTGTTTTGCCATTTTTGTAAGTGATCACATCGCCCAATTTAAAAGCACGACCTGAGATCATATTTTCAGCACAACATAGGATCAGTTTAATACGCTTGTTGGTACCACGCGCAATCGCAAGTGCTAAGCCACCTGTCGCCATTGCCGCCCCACCCATATCGGCTTTCATTGCAGACATGCCGCCCGATGGTTTCAAGCTGTAACCGCCTGAATCAAATGTAATGCCTTTACCCACAATGCAGGTATGAACAGGTGCGTCTGCATCACCGGTTGGGTTGTAGTCGAGACGAAGCATCGCAGGTGAACGTTCGGAACCACGGCCTACGGTGTAAGTACCCATCCAGCCTTCATCAATCAAATCGTTGCCTTTCACGATTTTGTAAGTCACGTGATCTGGTGCCAATGATTTAATGAACTCACCAGCGCGTGATGCTAATTGAGATGGACGTACCACTTCCGCAGACTGGTTAATCACTTCGCGTACCCAGTTAGTCGCTTGAATACGGGCTTGCAGTTCAGCCTCATCAGCTTGTTCTAACGTCGGCCATTGCACTTCGCTAGTCGATTTAGAGTTACGGTGACCTTGAACAAACGCCCAAATGCTTTCTAGTTCCCAGCCTTCGCCAGAAAGGGTTACTTGTTTGATCCCTTGCCCATCAAGCTTACGGCCAGCACGTTGTACTGCTGCCAGTTGGTTATCGTCTGGTACATGTATGGTGGTCCCTTCAGCATCAAATGATACTAGAGCGTTACCCCCCCACTTTGCATCAGCGGGCTCTTGAGATAAGAAAACAAGCATATTGGCAGACATGTAAAACTCCTTGGGTTCTGTTCCAATCTAGTAGATAGCGCAATAGATTCAGCGCGGTAACGTCATTACGTATGTTATGGGGCTGTTAGCGCAGGTTTGCAAGATGAAAAAATATTTAGATACAACAAAGCGGACCAAAGGCCCGCTTTCTATCAAATTTGTCGATACTTTGCCCTGTCTACTGAAGATAAACAAGTTAGAGCCATGAAACTAAGAGCAAGATCGACTTGTTAAACTTCAGATAAGTAAGGTTAATCTGCTTCTTCAATCCAATACATTTGGACCGCTTCTAATACGCGTTCATTGCAATGGCTAGGATCATCATCGAACTCATCAAGTGCCATGATCCACTCGCACAAGTCAGTAAAACGTACCGTATGGGGGTCTTGCTCTGGGTATTGTTCACAAAGTGCAATCGCAATTTCAAGCGAATCTATCCATTTCAAACTCATCTTCACTCCTTGTTTCTTTATACCAATCTGGATAAGTCAGTATTGAGGTTATTACGCAGGTTAGATAGGTATGACTACGCTAGATAAAAATATAGCCCCCCTATCAGACTATTGCTGTGCAACAGTTAACAGGAGGGCTATATTCATTGTCACTTTGTCTGCTAAAGCAGATTTTGTGATTAGTGTTGTTCCGATGCTAGGTTTAGCGTGTATTTCGGAATTTCCACAACCAAGTCTTCTTGGGCAACTTTCGCTTGGCAGCCTAAGCGTGATTCAGGCTCAAGACCCCATGCTTTATCTAGCATGTCATCTTCTAGTTCATCACTTTCATCCAACGAATCAAAGCCTTCACGCACAATCACGTGGCAAGTTGTACATGCACATGACTTTTCACACGCATGCTCAATTGCAATACCGTTCTTCAGTGCTACATCCAGTACCGTTTGGCCTTCTTCAGCTTCCAGTACTGCGCCTTCAGGGCAAAGATCTTCGTGGGGTAATACAACAATTTTAGGCATGCCTAAACCTCATCAATAGATTGACCAGCCAATGCCTGACGAATAGATTGGTCCATTCGGCGTGAAGCAAATTCTTGGCTAGCTTTGTCTGTTTTCTTAATACCATTTTCAATTGCACGTACATCAGTACCTTGGCGCAATTGAACCAATTCCATCATCACAGCTTCCAACGCATCACGCTCTTCCTTCGACAGTAACGTATCACCGTCTTGAGCCAAGGCTGCGATAAGTCCTTCTAATACACGATCCGCTTCAACTTGTTGTTCCGCGAGCGCTCGTGCATCTTTATCGTCTTGTGCGTAGGTCATTGAATCACGAATCATAGTCGCGATTTCATCATCACTTAAACCGTAAGACGGCTTAACTTGAATAGAAGATTGTACACCGCTGCTCTTTTCCATCGCAGTGACTGACAGTAAGCCATCAGCATCTACTTGGTACGTCACACGGATATGAGCAGCACCAGCCGCCATTGCAGGAATACCACGTAATGTAAAACGTGCTAATGAACGGCAATCGCTCACCATTTCACGTTCACCTTGTACGGTATGCACTGACATCGCTGTCTGACCATCTTTGAACGTGGTAAATTCTTGCGCACGTGCCACAGGGATTGTTGTATTACGAGGGATGATTTTTTCAACCATACCGCCCATGGTTTCAATACCCAGCGACAGTGGGATCACATCCAATAACAGCATTTCAGTGTCAGGCTTATTACCCGCTAAAATATCAGCTTGAATAGAGGCACCAATCGCAACCACTTTATCAGGGTCAATGGTTGTCAGTGGTGTTTTACCAAAGTAGTCACCCACCATGTCACGCACCAATGGCACACGAGTAGACCCGCCAACCATTACCGTTTCAATCACGTCTTCACTTTCAACGTCGGCATCACGCAGTGCACGGCGGCAAGCCATTAGGGTCTTTTTCACTAATGGTCGAATAAGCTCATCAAACTGCTCGCGTGAGATTTCACCCTGCCAACCAAGGACATCAATCGCAACGCTATCGCTCGCTGATAATGCAATCTTGGCGTCAGTAGCTGCATCTTGCAAGATACGACGTTGCTGTGCAGTTAGGTCTTCACCCAAGTTTGCTTGAGTAACAATCCACTCTGCCAATAGGTGATCAAAATCATCACCACCGAGTGCCGAGTCACCGCCTGTGGCTAATACTTCAAACACACCTTTTGATAGGCGTAAGATCGAAATATCAAAAGTACCACCACCTAAGTCATAAACAGCAATCACGCCTTCTTGGCCAGAATCTAAGCCGTACGCAATCGCAGCGGCTGTTGGCTCGTTCAGTAAGCGTAATACATTCAAACCCGCCAGTTGCGCTGCATCTTTGGTGCCCGCTCGTTGCGCATCATCAAAATAAGCAGGTACAGTGATCACCACGCCTTCAAGATCACCGCCAAGTGTTTGTTTTGCACGCTCGGTTAGTGTCTTAAGAATTTCAGCAGAAACCTGAATTGGGTTAACCACACCATGACGCGTTACCAACTGTGGTAAACCGTTATCAGTTGCAGTGAACTGATAAGGTAAATGTGGGTAACGTTGCTCAATATCCGCCAAAGAACGACCCATCATGCGTTTTACCGAAATGATAGTGTTCTCTGGATCTTGTTGAGCGAATGCTTTCGCTTCATGACCCACTAATGCTGCTTGCTCTGCGTAATGAACAATTGACGGCAGTAATGCTCGGCCGTTTTCATCCACAAGTGTTGTGGGTTCACCGCTGCGAACCGCAGCAACTAATGAATTTGTCGTACCCAGATCAATACCCACCGCAAGACGGTGTTGATGCGGTGCAGCGCTTTGACCTGGTTCAGCAATCTGTAACAGTGCCATGGTGATTCCTGTTTTTAATCTAGTAACGTCTCTTCCAGACGCTCAACTTCATCACGAAGCTTATCAATAAACTTAAGCTTTCGCACGGCATCCGCCGCGTCATTCCAATTACTCTCAGACAATAACGTCTCCAGTTGGGCCAACTGTGCTTTATAGAGCTTTTTAGTCTGCTGCTCAAAATCAAATAAAGCATCAATAGGGTTGCTGGCCTCTGGGATCTCTTCAAGCTCTTCACGCAGTTCCATTTGCTGCATTAGAAACGTGGGATCTTGCAAGGTTTTATGCTCGCCACGGATATCGACACCGCGCTCGGAAAGCATGTACTCTGCACGAGAAATTGGTTGCTTGAGTGTTTGGAATGCATCGTTAATTTGAGCGGCTTTTTGTACTGACATCAGGCGATCGCGCTCTGAAGCCGTAGCAAAGTTATCAGGATGGAAACGACGCTGTAGTTCGCGGAACTGGTGTGAAAGAAGGCTACCATCCAAGTCAAACTGGAAAGGTAGCCCAAATAATTCGAAATGATTCATATCGCATCTAGTATCAGTAAAATGCGCAGTAAAAAGTGGGATGATTCACACTTTGTACTACGCATAGAAAAGGCGATTATACGTTGAAACTCTCGCCACAACCGCATTCGCTCGATACGTTCGGGTTGTTGAACTGGAAGCCTTCATTTAAGCCTTCTTTGGCAAAATCTAGCTCAGTACCATCAAGGTAAACAAGGCTCTTAGGATCGATGATCACTTTAACCCCTTGCTGTTCAAACACTTGATCGCCTTCATCGAGTTCATCAACGAATTCGAGCACATAGGCCATTCCTGAACATCCTGAAGTTCGGACGCCGAGACGAAGGCCAATGCCTTTACCACGGTTTTCTAAGAAAGTAGCTACGCGACTTGCTGCCGCTTCAGTAATAGTAATGGCCATGTACAACAACCCTCAACGGAATTAATTTTCTTCGTGTTTCTTTTTGTAATCAGTTACAGCTGCTTTAATTGCATCTTCTGCAAGAATTGAGCAGTGAACTTTTACAGGCGGTAACTCAAGTTCTTCAGCAATCGCTGAGTTCTTGATTGATGCAGCTTCGTCTAGTGTTTTACCTTTAACCCACTCAGTAATCAGTGAGCTAGAAGCAATTGCAGAGCCACAACCGTATGTTTTGAACTTCGCATCTTCGATGATGCCTTCATCAGTAACTTTAATTTGTAGCTTCATTACGTCGCCACAAGCTGGTGCACCCACCATGCCGCTACCAACGCTTTTATCGTTTTTATCAAATGAGCCCACGTTACGCGGGTTCTCATAATGATCGATGACTTTTTCACTATATGCCATGATAATTTCCTCGAATGCTATATGACCGCAAAGATTAGTGGTGTGCCCACTCAACAGTATCTAAATCTACACCTTCTTTGTACATGTCCCAAAGAGGCGACATCTCACGCAGTTTTTCAACTGCAGTGCTGATTTGATTTACTGCGTAATCAATTTCTTCTGCTGTCGTGAAACGACCAAAAGAGAAACGGATTGAGCTGTGAGCTAACTCATCGTTCAAGCCAAGTGCACGTAGTACGTACGAAGGCTCTAGGCTTGCAGATGTACATGCAGAACCCGATGATACCGCTAGGTCTTTTAGCGCCATTAGCAGTGATTCACCTTCAACGAATGCAAAACTTACGTTTAAGTTGTTTGCAACGCGTTGCTCTAAGTCACCATTAATTGTTGTTGCTTCGATGTCTTTGATGCCATCAAGTAAGCGTTGACGCATTGCAGCAGCGTGAGCACGATCCTGCTCCATCTCTTCTTTTGCAATACGGCATGCTTCACCCATACCCACGATTTGATGCGTTGCTAGCGTACCTGAACGCATACCACGTTCATGGCCGCCACCGTGCATTTGCGCTTCTAGGCGAATACGCGGCTTACGACGTACGTACAATGCACCAATCCCCTTAGGGCCGTACAATTTGTGCGCAGACATCGAAATTAAATCAACTTTCATTTCTTGCACGTCGATTGGCAATTTACCCGCAGATTGTGCTGCATCAACGTGGAAGACAATTTTACGTTCGCGACATAATTCGCCAATTGCTGTGATGTCTTGGATCACACCAATTTCGTTATTCACGTGCATGATAGACACTAGGATGGTGTCTTCACGCAGTGCATCACGCAATTTCGCCATGTCGATCAGGCCGTTTTCTTCCGGCTCAAGGTATGTCACCTCAAAACCTTCACGCTCTAGTTGGCGACATGGATCTAAAACAGCTTTGTGCTCTGTTTTACACGTAATGATGTGCTTGCCTTTTTTATGATAAAAGTGCGCAACACCTTTAATTGCTAAGTTATCAGACTCAGTTGCACCCGACGTGATAACAATTTCACGAGGGTCAGCATTTAGAAGATCCGCAATTTGTTCACGCGCGTTGTCTACCGCTTCTTCTGCCTGCCAACCGTAACGGTGAGAGCGCGAAGCTGGGTTACCAAAGCAGCCGTCCATTGTCATGCACTGCACCATCTTTTCGGCAACACGTGGATCAACAGGACAAGTAGCGGAATAATCTAAATATATAGGCAATTTCATTTTCATCTCCGAAAACACGGACAGCTAGTCTCTAGGAGCGGACATCGACACCAATGGTGGCGTTATCGTGTTGTTTTTTATTTACTAAATTCGACTTCGCAACGGTGTTTTGTAAATACTGATCTTGACGGTCAGAGATAGCTTGAACATCGTTGTCTTTCATCAGCTCACCGAGCGTGATGTTGTTTAAAAAGCCACTAATGCGTGAACTTAAATCGTGCCATAACGTGTGGGTTAAACAGCGGGCTCCGCCCTGACAGCCACCTTTACCGTGACACTTAGTCGCATCTACTGACTCATCAACAGCCGCGATAACCATACCGATAGCAATGTTGTTCGCTTCTTCACCAAGGCGGTAACCACCACCGGGACCACGAACACTTGCGACTAAACCGGCTTTACGCAACCGTGAAAAAAGCTGTTCTAAATATGACAGCGAGATACCTTGGCGCTCTGAAATATCAGCCAAAGGCACTGGGCTATCTTGGGAATGCAAGGCGACATCAAGCATCGCTGTTACTGCATATCTTCCTTTTGAAGTCAATCTCATAACACACCGCTACCCACTCATGTATATGGGAGCAGTTTTGCATACCTGACTAAAACAGTCAAGTATATACCCGACCAATTCAGTCAGGTATTTAACCCTTTGCTATGTAGGTCTACTTTTCGCGAGAAGCTAACGATTTCTCAACTGAAGAAAGGATACCACGCAGGATATTTAACTCTTGCTGCTCAGGGCGAGCACGGTTAAATAAACGGCGTAATTTATTCATCACCATACCAGGATGGTTTTTATTGATAAATCGAGTTTGACGAGTCACTTTTTCAAGGTGTTCATAGAACATTTCGAGTTCTTTCGCACGAGGGTATTCAACCTCTTGCGTTTCACCTTTGTATTTTTCAGCTTCTAGGTGCGCCATGCGAACCTCGTAGCTAATTGTCTGCACCGCCATCGCTAAATTCAGTGAGCTGTATTCAGGATTTGCAGGAATGTAGACATGACAGTGACATTTCTGAAGTTCTTCGTTGGTCAGGCCGGTACGTTCACGGCCAAATAGAATAGCAACAGGGTGTGAATTCGTTTCTTCAATCGTCTTGATACCACACTCACGTGGATCTAGCTGAGGCCATTCCAATGTACGTGAGCGAGCACTTGAGCCAATCACTAAACCACAATCGGCGATTGCTTCATCAAGGGTGTTGACGATTCTGGCGTTCTCAACAATATCCGCCGCCCCTGCAGCAAGGGCAATAGACTTCTCATCGATCTCACAAGCAGGATCGACAAGGACAAGATTTGTTAAGCCCATCACCTTCATCGCTCTGGCAGCAGAACCAATATTTCCAGGGTGGGATGTACCAATTAAAACAACGCTGATTTTATCTAACATGGCGTAGCAATTTTCCGACGTTTTGTTAAAGCCGAGGGATTTTAGCACAGCCATTTTGAAAGTGGGGAAAACATGTAGATTCAATCAACATTATTATCAGAATTATGCATTAATCCCTGCTGCTATATTCCTTTTCTGCTTTTAGCACGCACATAGACCGAATAAAAAATAACCACTTCCATTTTCGCACGGCTCTGTTATACTCGCCGCCGCTTTTTAGTTCTTTAACATCCGTTGGGAAGATCCTATGCATCCGATGCTAAACATCGCCATTCGTGCTGCACGAAAGGCCGGTGACCATGTCATGAAATCACTAGAGAAGCCTCAATCAATTGAGGTTGCTGAAAAAGGTAATGACGTAGTTACCAATATCGATCTTGAAGCTGAAGCTCTCATCATCGAAACAATTCTTAAGTCTTACCCTGATCACTGCATCATTGGTGCAGAGACTGGTACTAAAGAAGGCCGTGACAAAGAATGTCAGTGGATCATTGACCCAGTGGATGGCACCAAAAACTTCGCACGAGGTTTGCCTCACTTCGCTATCTCAGTAGCACTACGCATGCGTGGCCGTACTGAAGTAGCTGCCGTTTACGACCCAGCTCGTAACGAACTATTCACAGCTACACGTGGTTCTGGCGCTCAATTGAACAGCCAACGTCTACGTGCAACTCAACCGCGTAACCTTGCAGGTACTATCCTTGCAACTGGTCTACCGTTTGCTGCTAAGCAACATTCTGAAAGCTACCTGAAAATCCAAAGCGCTCTATTCGTTGAGTGTGACGATATGCGTCAAATGGGTTCAAGTGCTCTAGATCTATGTTACCTAGCTGCTGGCCGTGTTGATGGCGTTTTCAAACTAGGCCTTAAGCCTTGGGAAATTGCTGCTGGCGAACTAATCGCTCGCGAATCTGGTGCTATCTGTACAGACTTCACTGGTAACACTAACTACATCACGTCTGGCAACATCGTTGCTGGTAACGCACGTGTAGTTAAGCCAATGCTTGCTAAAATCCGTGAACACGGTAGCGATGCACTGACTAAGTAATCTTTGATTACTCACAAAATTCGAAGCCCTGCACATTGTGCGGGGCTTTTTTTTGCTCTTAATTGAACAATTACAGTAACGACACTATAGATAACCTGATCTAGCACTTATAAAACATCATACTGATTATGTAGAATATGCGCTTATTTCATGTTTCTGTAGGTTACTGTTATGCCATCACTTTTCTCGCGCACCCTGCCCCTTTCTTCTATCGCTATTATTTGCACTTCACTATTAAGCGGCTGCGATAAACATTACGAAACCGTAGATGCAATTCCTTTTGCTGATCAACACTTCCGTAGCTGTGTATTAGAAGCCGACGAACAGTATTCCGAGGATATTACCGAGCTTGATTGTGATAACAGCGATATTAAATCTGTCGATGAGCTGAAGTACTTCGAAAACTTACGTGTACTCTCACTGAAAGATAACCAGCTAACGGCTGTCAACCTAAGCAACAACCCAGAATTACGTGTAGTAAACCTAGCGGATAATGAAATTCAAACATTAGATCTGAGTGAAAATGAAAACTTACGCCGTCTGGTTATCACAGAAAACGAACTAGAAACGCTCGATATTAGCGCTAACCCTAAGTTAGAAAAATTACTGGCAGGCAATAATCACTTAGAGCGTGTCGTGTTGAGTAAAAAAAGTCGTTTAACACGCCTTGCGCTACCCTCCAACGAGCTCACAACTTTGGATTTAAGCACAGCGACCGAACTTGAACTACTGAATGTGATGGACAATGAACTCACTGAATTAGATCTCAGCCACAACACCAAACTAACGACCTTAATTGAACAAGGGAATAAAATGAATGGTGGCAAGCAACGCCCTGCCAGTGAGTGGGCTAACTAAGCTAAGTCATATCTACATTGTCATACAGACAAAAAAAACGGTGCCACCTGGGCACCGTTTTTATCAGTCAGCATCACACACCACTAAGGCATGGATTCAAACTCTTCACCTTCTTTCTCAACTTGCGGTGGCATTAGGTGTTCACGAACAATACCTAGTTTCAGAGCAAGTGCAGAAGCCACGTAAATAGACGAGTAAGTACCTACCACGATACCAATCAGCAATGCTGTCGCAAAGCCGTGGATCATAGTACCGCCTTGCAGGAATAGCGCGATAACCACAAACAAAGTAGTACCTGAGGTAATCAAGGTACGACTGAGTGTTTGAGTGATCGAGTTATTCATAACATCAGCAGAATCACCTTTACGCATCTTACGGAAGTTTTCACGGATTCGGTCAAAGACAACGATGGTATCGTTGAGCGAGTAACCGACCACAGTCAGCAAGGCTGCAACTATGGTTAAATCCACTTCAATTTGTAAGAACGAAAAGATACCAATAGTGATGATGATATCGTGCGCCAGTGCAAGTACCGCACCCGCTGCCAGACGCCATTCAAAACGCATAGAAACGTACAGTAAGATACAAAGCAATGAAGCGATAATGGCTAGGCCGCCCGCTTCTGCTAGCTCATCACCCACATTTGGACCAACGAACTCAATACGACGCATTTCTACGTTTTGCTCTGTTCCCACTTTCAGCGCATCAATGATTTGTAGACCCAGCTTCTCACCTTTTAAGGTTTCACGAGGCTGAAGACGTACAAGTACATCACGTGCTGTACCGAAGTTTTGAACAATCGCATCACCAAAGCCCGCTTTTTCAAGCGACTCACGGATCAAACCTAAATCAGCAGGCTGTTCAAAGCCCACTTCAATCAAGGTACCGCCAGTGAAATCAAGGCCCCAGTTAAGCTTCTTAGTCGCAACCGTGCCAATTGCTACTGCAATCATCACCAGTGATACAAAGAAGGCCACTTTTGACCAACGCATAAAGTCAATGGCTTTACCCGTTTGCATTAATTGATACATTCTAGCGTCCCCTTAGATCGATAGCTTATCTACGCGCTTACCGCCGTAGACAAAGTTAACTACAGCACGCGTACCCACGATAGCTGTGAACATCGAGGTCAAAATACCAATCGATAGCGTTACAGCGAAACCTTTAATCGCACCTGTACCCACAGCAAACAAGATGATTGCAGTGATCAGCGTGGTAATGTTCGCATCGGCAATGGTACTGAATGCGTTCGCATAACCTTGCTGGATAGCATGTTGTGGGCTTCGACCTTCACGTAGTTCTTCACGAATACGTTCGAATATCAGCACGTTGGCATCAACAGCCATACCTACGGTTAATACGATACCGGCAATACCCGGTAAGGTCATGGTTGCACCAGGGATCATCGACATGATGCCGATAATCATCACTAGGTTCATCATCAGTGCCATGTTGGCAATCAAGCCAAACTTACGGTAATACAATAGCGTAAATAACATTACGGCTAGCATACCCCATAGACACGCCTGAATACCCATGTCGATGTTTTGCTGACCCATTGATGGACCGATCGTACGCTCTTCAACGATAGAGATAGGCGCAATCAATGCACCCGCACGTAGTAGCAAGGCAAGGTTGTGCGCTTCAGCCGCAGAATCGATGCCTGTAATACGGAAGTTACGGCCAAGCGCAGTTTGGATCGTTGCTTGGTTGATGACTTCTTCGTGCTTCTCAAGGATCACTTTGCCATTTTCATCACGCTCGCCACTGTCTTTGTATTCAGTGAACATGGTAGCCATAAGCTTACCAACGTTATTACGTGAGAAGGCTGTCATCTTGCTACCACCTTCGCTATCAAGCGAGATGTTAACTTGCGGACGACCGTATTCATCAGCACTTGAGCTTGCATCTGTGATGTGAGAACCCGTTAGGATGACACGTTTTTTCAGAACCGCAGGGCGGCCATCACGTGTTGTTTTCACTTCACTGCCAGCAGGTACACGACCCGCCATTGCTGCCGCTAAATCAGCACTGCTATCCACTTCACGGAATTCAAGTGTGGCTGTCGCACCTAAAATTTCTTTAGCGCGCGCAGTGTCTTGAACACCCGGTAATTCAACAACGATACGGTTAGCACCTTGACGCTGTACCAAAGGTTCAGCAACACCTAGCTCATTCACACGGTTACGAAGAATGGTGATGTTTTGGTCTACCGCATAGTTACGGATCTCTTTTAAGCGCTCTTCAGAGAATGCAGCACTAACCACGAAGCGACCATTATTGGTGCTATCGCTAAAGATCATATCTGGGTGAAGTTTAGCAAGTTCACGTTCTGCTTGAGCCATTTGCTCTGCATCACGTAAGCGCACTTCGACCGCAGTATCCGTTTTACTGATCGCACGATAGCGAATCTTGGCTTCTCGTAGTTCGGTACGGAATGTCTCTTCTTGCTGACCCAGCAGTTTTTCCATTGCTGCGTCCATATCCACTTCCATTAAGAAGTGAACACCACCGCGTAGATCGAGGCCGAGTTTCATCGGTGAAGCACCAATTGATTCAAGCCAGCTAGGGGTGGCAGGTGCAAGGTTTAAGGCTACAACGTAGTCTTCACCGAGTTCATCGTTGAGAATATCGCGAGCACTGATTTGCGTATCAGTGTCATTGAAGCGGACCAGGACAGCACCGTTTTCGAACGCGACAGATTTGTAGGAGATTTTACTTTTTTCTAGGTCTTCGGTGACAACATCCAGAGCAGACATATCTACCGAGGCGCCACGCGCCCCGGAGATTTGAATCGCTGGATCTTCACCGTATATGTTGGGAAGTGCATAAAGCAAACCGATGAGTAGTGCGAACACTACCATCAGGTTCTTCCACAAAGGGTAACGGTTTAGCACTGCTATGATCCTTCAAAGCGAATAATTATAGAGACTTCATCGTGCCTTTTGGCAGAACAGCAGTCACGAAGTCTTTCTTGATAGTTACTTCAGTGCTGTCGTTAAGCGCGATAACAATGTAGTCGTTCTCTTCAGATACTTTAGAGATCTTACCTAGTAGGCCGCCGTTTGTTAGCACTTCATCACCTTTGCCCATCGAAGACATTAGATCTTTATGCTCTTTCGCACGTTTCGCCTGTGGACGATAAATCATGAAGTAAAAAATTACAGCAAACAGACCAAGCATGATGAAAAGCTGCATGCTACCGCCTTGTGGTGCACCTTCAGCTGCGGCATGTGCCTGAGAAATGAAAAGACTCATTTAATAACGTCCTCGTTAATTGTTAAGCATTTTTTAGTGGTGGAACTTCACGGTCACGACGCGCATAGAATTCTTCTACAAACGCATCGAAACGATCTTCGTCAATCGCCTTACGAATACTTTCCATCAAACGTTGGTAGTAACGCAAGTTATGAATTGTATTCAGACGTGAACCAAGAATCTCGTTACATTTATCTAAGTGGTATAAATACGCCTTAGAGTAATTACGACAAGTGTAACAGTCACAATGCGGATCTAGAGGCGTTGTGTCTGTTTTATGTTTCGCATTACGGATCTTGATCACACCGCCGGTCACAAATAGGTGGCCATTTCGGGCATTTCGAGTAGGCATTACACAGTCGAACATATCGATACCGCGACGAACACCTTCTACTAAATCTTCTGGTTTGCCTACGCCCATTAGGTAACGCGGCTTATCTTGAGGTAATTGTGGACACGTATGCTCAAGAATGCGGTGCATGTCTTCTTTCGGCTCACCGACTGCAAGGCCGCCTACTGCGTAACCGTCGAAGCCAATGTTTGTTAGACCTTCAACCGAGACATCACGCAGATCTTCATACACACCACCCTGCACAATACCAAAGAGTGCATTCGGGTTTTCTTGTTTGTCGAAATGGTTACGGCTGCGTTGTGCCCAACGTAGCGACATTTCCATCGATTTTTTCGCTTCGTCGTGTGTCGCTGGGTATGGCGTACACTCGTCGAAGATCATTACGATGTCAGAACCTAAATCGTATTGAATTTCCATCGACTTTTCAGCGTCCATGAAAATTTTGTCACCGTTTACAGGGTTACGGAAGTGAACACCCTCTTCAGTGATTTTACGCATTGCGCCAAGACTGAATACTTGGAAGCCGCCTGAATCGGTCAGGATCGGACCTTGCCATTGCATGAAGTCATGCAAGTCACCGTGCAACTTCATTACTTCTTGACCAGGGCGCAACCATAGGTGGAACGTATTACCCAATAGGATTTGTGCACCTGTGTCTTTTACTTCTTCAGGTGTCATACCTTTAACAGTACCGTAAGTACCTACTGGCATGAACGCAGGGGTTTCAACCGTACCACGTTCGAACTGCAAACGACCGCGACGAGCACGACCCTGCGTTTTATCTAATTCAAATTTCACACAACCTCCAAAAGCCAGAGAAACAATCTGACATAACAACCTGATAGTTATAACGGTGAATAATCACCCCATCTATCAGAGCAAATACAAATGGCGGAATACCTAATGTATTTTAGCGACGATATCGGCGGTTTATCGCCAATACAGGCCATTATGATAACCATAACGACCAAATTCTGGTGCGCTTAGCGCAAGAAAGGCTGCAATTTTATCAAATGCAGCCTTACATGACACTGACTTAGCTGAGTAAGTCGCTAATTAGACCTGTCTCTCTATGCATTTGTTCATTCCTACAACGAAAATCAACAAATACACTTGTCAGCGAAAACACCCTTAGCCTTGGGTACGACGCGTAATAAACATCGCATCACCGTAACTAAAGAAGCGATATTGGTTTTCAACCGCCACTTGATAAGCATGCATAGTATGGTCGTAACCTGCAAACGTGCTCACTAGCATGATCAAGGTAGATTCAGGCAAGTGGAAGTTTGTCACCAACGCATCAACCAGTTGGAATTCATAGCCACCTGGGTAGATGAAGATATCGGTATCACCAAAGAAAGGGACTAATTCTGTACCGTTTTTCAGTGCATCTTGCGCCGCTGACTCAAGTGAACGTACTGATGTTGTACCCACTGCAATCACACGACCGCCATTGGCCTTAGTGGCAAGCACCGCATCAACCACCTCTTGTGGCACTTCAACATATTCAGAGTGCATGTGGTGATCGTTAATATCATCTACACGAACAGGTTGGAAAGTACCCGCACCTACGTGCAAAGTGACAAACGCAAAGTCAGCGCCTTTCGCTTTAATTGCAGCCAGCAGTTCATCATCAAAATGAAGCCCTGCGGTTGGTGCTGCAACCGCGCCCGGTTTGGCATTGTAAACCGTTTGGTAACGCTCTTTATCTGCATCTTCGTCTGGGCGATCTATGTATGGTGGCAGCGGCATGTGACCCACTTCTTCCAATACTTCTAGTACCGTTTTGTCACCCGTAAAGCGGATTTCAAATAAGGTATCGTGACGTGCCACCATTTCAGCTTGGTGTTCATCGTTATCACCTAAAAACAGAACATTACCCGGTTTTGGTGATTTAGAAGCACGAACATGAGCAAGGATGCTTTTATCATCCAGCATACGTTCTACTAACACTTCAATTTTGCCACCTGACTCTTTACGGCCAAATACACGAGCAGGGATCACTCGGGTATTGTTGAACACGAGTAAATCACCCGGCTCAACCAAGTCCAGCATATCTTTAAAGCCTTTATGCTGTAGTTCGCCAGTGTTTCCCGTCAACTGAAGTAGTCGACTAGCAGTACGCTCAGGTTGTGGGTAACGAGCAATTAGCTCATCAGGTAGGTCAAAGTGAAAATCAGAAACTTGCATTTTGTCGCGCCTCAAAAAACAGAGGCAGCTAGTATAGGCTGCCAAACTGCAATATCAAGGAAAGTTCGAGATGATGCGATGTGAAGTGCGTGATTATGGACGCTTCGCAGCAACCCCTAATAAACATAAAAGCACCACAATACCTATGTTGCCCCCGCCGCTATCCCCTCCTGTTACATTGTCGACACTGGGCACTGCAATATCAGTTCCAGCGTTACTGTAGTCTCTCGTAAACGGGTTCACACTTAGCTTTGGCGTATTCACAAATAATAAGCTATTACCCGTTAAACCATTAATCCAGCCAAAAAAGTTAACCACTTCGGTATATACCCCAGGTAAGGCACTGGCACAGCCATCACCAAAGCTCACCAACCCTAATAAACGCAAACCAAAATCGGCATCATTAACACGAAGAGGATCTTGCCACACTAAGGGCCCTCCTGAGTCACCAAAGCAACTATCGCGCACCACTGATGAGGAAGGAGAAATGGCACAAACAAAAATATTCGCCTCACTACTCGTTACCCCTGACCCCCATTGGTTATTACACGTATTATCAGGCACACCTGTCAGCAAGGTTTGCTGTAAATCTGTCGAGCCAGAAGAACCATTCACGCTGGTACTTCCCCATCCAGACACCAGTAAATTTGCAGGGTTATTTCCACCTTGGGTATAACGGGTCTCGAAAGCGGTATTAGCACGGTCTCTTTGCTCTTGGTTGGCCATGATTATCGGCTTAGCGCTATCAGGTGCAGAAGAAGTCAACTTGAGCACTGCAATATCATTGGAAAAGCGAGATGGGTTGTAGTTAGCATTAATGGTGCGACTTCTGACAGATAATGCATTACGCGATGTCGCACTAAATATGCTTGAGATCCCCGCCCAAACTTTAATGTCAGCCGCTGCCGCCGTTAAACCACCATTTTGTAAACAGTGAGCCGCCGTTAGCACAACATCTTGCGCCACCAGCACACCACCACAGACATAGGTGCCATCCGTAAAAGAAATATTGAGATAGACTTGCCAAGGGAGCTCTTCATTTTGACTAGTCACACCGCCAATAATGCGAGGAGAAGCAACAGGGGATGATGCCAATACAGGTAAGCTTATGCAGCACAACAGCAGTAGAACAATATACCTAGCCATAACTCTACCTATTCTTATTGATTTGACAATCAATATGAATATTTAATCTATTTTTAATACCAAATAAGCATATTGATTTATTTAGTATATGCCACATCCAAGGCTTTACCCGAAAAAGCACGAGAAAAGGGCTATAGATAATTTTGTAAATTTTTGACTGTGGTCATAGGTAGTTAGCTATATATTCGCTACATTCAAGAGACAGGGATTTGTTACCCCGTTAATGGAGGCAAGTATGTTCACTGTCGCAGATATGATGACTCAAAACCCATACGCTTTAGGCCCTTTTAGCACCTTGGCTGATGCGAAAGATTTAATGGAAAAACACTCGATTCGCCACGTTCCTGTTATTGATGAAAACCACCACCTGCTCGGCTTAGTCACCCAGCGCGATGTACTGTCAGCGCAAGAGTCAAGCTTAGAGATGATCACCCAAAGTAACTTTATGTCAGCACTCGACATTCAGTTAAATAAATGTATGAATCGCTCTTTAATGAGTGTGGATTGTCATGCAGGCTTAAAAGAAGCCGCGCTGTATATGCAAAAGCATAAAATTGGCTGCTTACCCGTGGTTGAAGAGAAAGTCTTAGTCGGGATTATTACCGATAGCGATTTTGTCTCTATCGCCATTACCTTGCTGGAAATACAAGATGAAATTGATCCAACGGAAATCGAAGCATAGCCTGTAAAGGGATTCGTGAATTTTTTAGCGCACTTGGATCTCGCTGATTTTTGCCAAAGTCATTTGGCAGGCAACTTGCTGGCTGATTTTGTCCGAGGCGATCCCTACAAGCAACATACCAAAGCGGCAGCTGACGGTATCAAACTACATCGCTTTATTGATGGGTATATCGATGCCATGCCACAGGTTAAACAATGTCAGCGTTTGTTTAGACCAGAGACGCGTCGTGTCAGTGGTATCGCCCTAGACCTTACTTGGGATCATTTCTTAGCCAAGCATTGGCTCAGCTATCACTCACGCCCTCTGCTCGAGTTTGTCAGCCAAGCCCAACAAGACGTTGAACGCTACCAATACAACTTACCTCAAAGCTACCAGCAAATGAGCGCCCGTATGTGGCAGCAACAGTGGCTCATTCAGTATCAAGAAGCTTCAACGCTAGAAATCGCCCTCATTCGTATGGCTATCCGCCGTCCTAAGCTGCATCAACTGGCCAATACTCCGACAGACATTTTCACCCACTACCAACAACTCGAAACCACATTTCACGCGATTTACCCGCAGATCCAACAAGCCGCGTTAGGCTATCGCCAGCAGCAAGCTAAAGATTCATAGCTGGTAACACCAACCACCTTTGTCAAAAACAAAAAAAGGAGCACTCAAAGTGCTCCGGCGATAACAAGGTTTACATGTTACAAATGTGGCTTTTAACAGCCATTACTAGGATTGGGGGATATTACAGCTCAGCTCATCTCAGGCTGGTATATCACCAGCCTGATAGATAGCGCGATTGTTTTGCTAGAATTGATCTTCTTCGGTAGACCCCGTCAGTGCAGTGACCGATGAATTACCACCTTGAATCGTGTTAGTCATCTTATCAAAGTAGCCTGTACCCACTTCTTGTTGGTGTGCCACGAAGGTATAACCTTTTTCAGCTGCAGCAAACTCAGGACGCTGTACTTTCTCAACATAATGGCGCATACCTTCGCCTTGTGCGTAAGAGTGTGCCAATTCAAACATGTTAAACCACATGTTATGAATACCCGCTAAGGTAATAAACTGGTACTTATAGCCCATGTCTGACAACTCTTGCTGGAATTTCGCAATCGTCTCTGAATCTAGGTTTTTCTCCCAGTTAAACGATGGCGAACAGTTATACGCCAGAAGCTGATCTGGGTATTGTGCATGAATCGCTTCGGCAAATTTACGCGCTTCTTCTAAGCATGGTTTCGCGGTTTCACACCAAATAAGATCCGCATATGGCGCATAAGCCAGACCACGAGAAATGGCTTGGTCGATACCCGCACGTACTTTGTAGAAGCCTTCTTGAGTACGTTCGCCTTCAATGAAGTCACGATCATATGGGTCGCAATCAGACGTCAACAGATCGGCTGCGTTAGCATCGGTACGGGCGATCACCAAGGTTGTTGTGCCCGCCACATCAGCCGCTAAACGTGCCGCGACCAGTTTTTGCACCGCTTCTTGAGTCGGCACTAAAACTTTACCGCCCATGTGACCACATTTTTTCACTGAGGCTAGCTGATCTTCAAAGTGCACACCTGCCGCGCCTGCATCAATCATATTGCGCATTAACTCGTACGCATTGAGTACGCCACCAAAACCCGCTTCGGCATCAGCAACAATCGGTAGGAAGTAATCAATCCCTTCTTCTGGGTTACTGCCATTCGCCCATTGGATTTGGTCGGCACGACGGAATGAATTATTAATGCGCGTTACCACCGCAGGCACCGAGTCAACCGGATAAAGCGACTGATCTGGGTACATGGTTGAGGCAGTATTGTTATCCGCCGCCACCTGCCAACCAGACAGATAAACCGCTTCAATACCGGCCTTAGCTTGCTGTACCGCTTGCCCACCCGTTAGCGCACCAAGACAATTGACGTATCCTTTTTTCGCCGAACCATTCACAAGATCCCACAGTTTGTCGGCACCGCGTTGGGCAATCGTATTCGCGGGAGCAAACGAACCACGTAGATTAATCACTTCTTCTGCAGTGTAAGTACGTTTGACGTGTTTCCAACGTGGGTTCTCAGCCCAATCTTTCTCAATTGCTTCAATTTGTTGTTGGCGAGTCAGTGTCATAATGATGTCCCTCGTTCATTTGGCGATAATCGGTATAACGTCATTGTTAATCCGCTTTAGTCTGTAATTCTTTACTTTTCATCCAGTTACTTGATATTTAAGTTTGGTACTATGGTAAGTACTCGTACCCTGGCACCGTTAAGAAATTCATTAGCTCATCGCTAGTGGTTAATCGCGCCATTAATTCAGCGGCTTCTTGGTATTGCCCAGCAGCGAACACTTCACTTCCCAATTCTTGCGCTAACACCTGCATTTCTTCTGCAAGCATCTGTTCAAACAAAGCAGCAGTGACTACTTTGCCATTACTCAACTCTTTACCGTGCTTAATCCATTGCCAAATCGACGCTCGTGAAATTTCGGCCGTTGCTGCATCTTCCATCAAACCGTAAATCGGTACGCAACCATTGCCGGTGATCCACGCTTCAATGTATTGCACCGCGACACGAATGTTATGACGCATCCCCTCTTCGGTTCGCTCACCATCACACGGCGCAAGCAACTCTGCGGCGGTAATTGGTGCATCCTCACTGCGGCTCACATCAAGTTGGTTATGACGGCTACCCAATGTTTCATTGAAAACCGCGCAGGCCGTATCAGCCAAACCAGGATGAGCAACCCAAGTGCCATCGTGGCCATTGTTAGCCTCTAGTGATTTATCGGTTTGGATCTTATTGAGTACCCAAGCATTTTGCTCGGCATCTTTCGATGGAATGAAGGCTGCCATGCCTCCCATGGCGAAAGCGCCACGGCGGTGACAGGTACGTACCAGCAATCGCGAGTAAGCATTTAGGAAAGGCTTCTCCATGGTAACAACTTGGCGATCGGGCAAAATGCGATCTGGGTAATTACGTAGGGTTTTAATATAACTAAAGATGTAGTCCCAGCGGCCGCAGTTCAAACCCACAATGTGCTCTTGCAAGCTGTAGAGGATTTCATCCATCTCAAACACAGCGGGTAGGGTTTCTATCAAGACTGTCGCTTTAATAGTGCCGCGTGATAACCCCATTTCATCTTCTGCAAAGCTAAAGACATCACTCCACCATGCCGCTTCTTGGTGCGCTTGCAGTTTAGGCAAGTAAAAATATGGGCCACTGCCTTTTGCAAGTAGCTGCTTGTAGTTGTGGAAAAAATACAAAGCAAAATCAAACAAAGCACCAGGAATCGGTACGCCTTGCCATAGTAAATGCTTCTCTGGCAGGTGAAGACCGCGCACACGACAGATTAATACCGCGGGATCATCGTTAAGGTGATATTGCTTGCCGTTATTTGGATTGGTATAGCTGATAGTACCATTCACCGCATCACGCAAGTTACGCTGTCCAGCAACCACTTCATCCCAGGCTGGTGAAAAAGAATCTTCAAAGTCAGCCATGAACACTTTTACGTTGGCATTTAACGCATTGATGACCATCTTACGTTCGACAGGGCCCGTGATCTCAACTCGGCGATCTTGTAAATCAGCGGGAATATTTTGAATCGACCAGTTCCCTTCGCGAATATTGGCGGTTTCAGTTAAGAAGTCAGGCAATTCACCTGCATCAATACGCTGTTGTCGTTCATCCCTCGCGCTGAGTAAACTTGGTACTCGGTCAGCAAAACGTTCAACCAAACGCTCTAAAAAAGCCAATGCTTCATCACTGACAATCTCTTGCTGCTCTGGAGATAGCGCTTTTTGAAGCGATAGCTTTACATGATGGGAAGAAAGAATGTTATCGGTGGACATGGCTATCTCCTACAATTCCATTTGTAACTTTATCACCACTTTTATCAATGATGACTGATAAGGCGCTGTTGCAACCCAAACTGCTTAACGCCCTATTTACGTTGCATTAACAAACGTACAATTGCAAGTTATCCATTTCTAAAGCCGCCAATGAAAATCACGTTGTTTCCTTTTATTTCAAAGAGTTGTGCAAAATAGAGTTAAAACTCAAAACACTAAATTAAAACATTTTCCAGTTAAAAATTCGGTTCTTAATCTAAGACTTAAAAAATGTCACTTTTGGATTTAATTACGTAATTGAATTACATAAATAATTGCAAATATATTAATAATGAAAAGCGTTTTAAACAGAGCAAGAGAAGTAAGAGATGGATATGTGGTTAAATAACATACAGATAAGTGCACCATCGGCACCATTTTCATACGCTGACCGCATATGAAAATACTCACTTAGTTTCATTTATTTCTAAAGCGAAACATAATAAACCTACAAATAGCAGTGAGTTACTACTAAAGCATTAATGGCGTTATATCTGAATTTCAGGACAAAACTAGAGGAATGTGCTGACATATTGATTTTTATGCCAGCGCTATAAAGATAATGTGAAAAAGATGGGAATTTGCAGCCAAATTAGGAAGTCACAGCCGTTAAAGAAGCCCTTTCACAACATCAGCCAATTGGTCAAAGGTATGCACTCGGCTGGAAGTCGGACGCCAGACGAGACCAATTTCACGGTAAGCTTCATGGCCAGGTGGTTCAACCACCACAAGATTTTGGTTATCAAGCAGTCCATGGTCGATGGCCATTTGAGGAATAAAGGTCATCCCCATACCATTTGCCACCATTTGAACTAAGGTGTGCAAACTGGTTGCTGAAAACGGGTTAATCTTATCTTTGGTGGTAAGCTGACATGCCGACACGGCATGGTCCGTCAAACAGTGCTCTCGCTCAAGTAAGAACACCGAAGCATCAGGCAAATCATCATAACGGATCGGTACTCGCACAGTGTTCGCTTGTTTTTTACTGATCACCATTTTAAAGGCATCGCGACCAACAATTTTACTTTGCATACCGTTGATTTCCATCGGCAATGCCAAAATAAGCACATCCATCTCACCGTTCCGCAACGCGGTTAGTAAGTTAGCCGTAGTATCTTCACGCAAAAGTAAATCAAGTTTCGGGAACCGTAAATTCACCTCTTGGACTAAATCACACAGTAAAAAAGGCGCAATAGTCGGAATACAGCCAATTCGCAGCTGCCCTTCCATACCATCCCCGGTGCAGTTAGATAGTTCCATTAAATCACGCGAACGCGCTAATAACTCCCGAGCTCGAGTGACCACCTCTTCGCCCATAGAGGTAAAAACTAACGATTTGTTTTTATTATCACGTTCAATTAACTGGCAACCAATTAACTCTTCTAGATTCTGGATACCTGAACTTAAAGTTGACTGACTCACAAAGCATAGTTTGGCCGCATCGCCGAAGTGACGCGTTTCTGACAATGTGACTATATAGTTAAGTTGTTTTAAGGAAGGAAACTTGTTCATCGTATTTTTCGATTACATCAATCTATTTATTCCGCTTTTTTGAATCTACCAGTTTCGTTATAGTTTGTCTCGTCCAAACAGGGAGCTGCTTCAAAGAGTAGCACCGCATTGAATTTTATTAGGAGCACCAAAATGGTACTAGTAGGTCGTCAAGCACCAGATTTTACTGCTGCAGCTGTTCTAGGTAACGGTGAAATCGTTGATAACTTCAACTTCGCAGAATTTACCAAAGGTAAAAAAGCGGTAGTTTTCTTCTACCCACTAGACTTCACTTTTGTTTGCCCATCAGAACTAATCGCATTCGATAAGCGTTTTGAAGATTTCCAAGCGAAAGGCGTTGAAGTAATCGGTGTTTCAATCGATTCTCAATTCTCTCACAACGCATGGCGTAACACTGCTGTTGAAGACGGCGGTATCGGTCAAGTTAAATACCCACTAGTTGCTGACGTTAAGCACGAAATCTGTAAAGCGTACGACGTAGAGCACCCAGAAGCAGGCGTTGCTTTCCGTGGTTCTTTCCTAATCGACGAAGACGGTGCAGTACGTCACCAAGTCGTTAACGACCTTCCACTAGGCCGTAACATCGACGAAATGCTACGTATGGTTGATGCACTAAACTTCCACCAGAAGAACGGTGAAGTTTGTCCAGCACAGTGGGAAGAAGGCAAAGCAGGTATGGACGCATCACCAAAAGGTGTTGCAGATTACCTATCTGAGCACACTGCAGACCTAGGTAAGTAATTACCACTTAACACCACGCTCACGGTGTTAATTAGGCAACAAACGCAATAGCGTAAAGCCAAAGTCAGCCAATAGGCAAAAATAGAATGAGGCCCGGACACACCGGGCCCTTTTTCGTTTCTAGCTCCGCAAAAACACCCACAAATTCAGCTTACGTACACTATTTATATTAGACTCTAGTGTCCTCCATCCTTTGCTGATAGATCACTATGCAACTCGAAGTCTGTATTGATAATTTAGAATCCCTACACTACGCCCAACAAGGTGGCGCTACTCGTATTGAACTTTGCTCATCACTCGCGCTTGGCGGGTTAACCCCCAGTGCTGGATTCATGCACCTCGCCGCGAAACATGCCACAATTCCTGTCTATGCCATGATCCGCCCACGCCAAGGGGATTTTCTATTCTCAAGCGATGACGTAGAAATCATGCTAGCCGACATTCATGCCGCTAAGCACGCGCAACTACAAGGCATTGTGGTGGGCGCGTTAACCGCTAATGGCCATGTTGATCGCGATATTCTTAATGCCTTAATGAAGCAAGCAGGGACGCTGGGCGTCACTTTCCACCGCGCCATCGACCAATGTGCCGATCCCTTTGCCGCACTTGATACCGTCATGCAAGCAGGCTGTGAGCGTGTACTTACCTCAGGGCTGGCACCCAGTGCGCCTGAAGGTATCACCATGATAAAACGCATGGTCGATCACTGTGCTGGTGAGCGATTCAGTATCATGCCAGGCGCTGGTGTAACCGCCGATAACGCAGCCTCAATCATCAAACAAACGGGCGTGCGTGAAATTCACCTATCGGGAAAAAGCACCCGCCCAAGCTTAATGCAACATATTGATGCCTCTGCACATATGGGAAACGTCAATATAGATGATTTCGTGATTCCCGTTACCTCAGCTGAAAAAATACAAGCCGTGGTAGCGCAGATCCAAAAAGCTTAACCCATCAAAAGGTTAGTATTGCGCTAAGCTAAATAAGGCCACCTACTGTTGCGACCAAGGAAAGATGTATGACCCCAGCTCTCCTCGATTCTGCTGATAAATTAAAAAAGAAAGACTACGCAACTGAGCTCGAACGGCTTCAGATTGAGCTGGTCAAACTTCAAGAATGGATCAAGCATTCAGGCATGAAGGTGGTGGTTATTTTTGAGGGAAGAGATGCCGCTGGCAAAGGTGGCGTCATTAAACGCATTACCGAGAAGCTGAATCCTCGAATTTGTCGTGTCGTTGCTTTACCTCAACCAACCGAAAAAGAAAAAACCCAATGGTACTTTCAACGCTATGTTGCTCATCTTCCTGCTGCGGGTGAAATCGCCCTATTTGATCGCAGTTGGTACAACCGCGCGGGGGTTGAAAAAGTCATGGGGTTTTGTAGCGAAGAGGAATACGAGGAGTTCTTACGGTCATGCCCTGAATTTGAACGCATGTTGCAACGTTCTGGGATTATTTTGCTGAAATACTGGTTTTCAGTGTCAGATGAAGAACAAGAAAAACGTTTTCTAGAGCGCATCAATACGCCAATTAAGCGCTGGAAGTTCAGCCCTATGGATTTAGAATCACGCAATCGCTGGGCCGAATATTCCGCAGCAAAAGATCGCATGTTTGCCTACACAGATACCAAACAGTGCCCATGGTGGGTGGTAGATGCCGACAGTAAAAAGAAAGCCCGTATCAACTGTATATCCCACCTTTTAGCACATATTCCGTATCAAACCCTGACCTACCCCGATATTGACCTACCCGAAGTAAACAAAGACGGTTACGTCCGTGCCCCGCTCGATCAGCAAACCTTTGTGCCTGATCGCTTTAAAAAATAAAGCGTCAAGCCATAACGCTAGCATTCCTAAGCCACTGTGATAATTTGAAATAACACATCTGAATAGTTAGGAAAAACATGGCAAAGGATCTGTCAGCTAATTTAGATTTAAACCTACTGCGCACTTTCATTATTATTGCTCAAGAGCAAAACTTGCGTAAGGCGGCTGAGCGCCTGTTTGTCACCCAACCCGCTGTTAGCCATGCACTGCAACGGCTGCGAAACCATTTTGATGATCAGCTTTTTCTTAAAACCAAGCAGGGGTTAACCGCAACACCCTACGCAGAAGAGCTTTATCATCACTTATTGCCTGCAATGGACAGCCTCTCCAAAGCACTGAATACGACCCTAGAGTTCACCCCTGCAGATCTTGATGGAAAAATACGTATTGCACTCGCCCCACAATTTCTCGCCTCTATTGGCAGTGAACTTTTTTTGAAAATTCATAATGCTGCGCCGAACTTACAGGTTGAGATAATTAACTGGTCAACAACCACATTATCAGATATTCACCAAGGGGAAACGCTACTCGGTATAAATTACGATATCGAAAATACGAGTAAAGAGTTAGTCAGAAAAGAACTCATGAAGGGAGAAGCGCTGGTTTTTGTACGGAAAGAGCACCCTTATAGCGGCAAAGTTATTACCCCTAAGGAAGCGACAAAATATGGTTTTGCTTGCCTCATCATCCCTGATAGAACAGAGCAAATTACCGATGTCGAAAAAATCTTTTCGATTTATGGCTTAACCGCGAATATTTGCTTTCGCTCAACATCCGCGCAAACTGTACTTGAGGTTATTAAAGAAACCAACATGCTATTTCCCTGTGTGAATGATCTCTTTACGAATTCTCATCCAGCCTTTAGAAAAATCTCAGTCAAACTTGATAACTACACCAACCAATACAAACTTATCGCTTTTTATCCGAACAAAAACAGCAAAGATCCCTTAACCATGTGGATTGTGACCATGATTAATGAACTACTCGAAGAACGGTTGCCAAATAAAAGCTAACAACGGCTTTAAACACAGAATACTACCTGAGTACCAGCGTGATAAAGATGGCTAATAACCGATATCAGCTAAACTAATTAGTCGAATAAAACATTGTCCAGTAATATTTAACTCGCTGGCAAGGATAGCTCAGCAATACATATCACCTATCTTTGCAGCGAGTTAAAAATGAAAAAATCAATCTTTGCTCTATCTCTTATTACTCTATTTTCATCTTCTGCTTATGCCTCTAAGCAAGGCGGGTATATTGGTGCCGACATAGGCTCAAATTTTATTGGTTCGATGTACCTTGATAGCAACATTGGTATCGTCGCTGGTTACGATTTTCAAGTCTCACCAAATATTGTTATCGGCGTTGAAGGGGAATATCGAAATTTAGGCCATGATAGTGCCTCTGATGCCAGTGCTGGAATCCATCTTGGTGCTGAAATATCAGCTTCTTCTTATGGCCTAAATATCAAACCAAAGTACTACTTCACTGAAAATTTTTATGGTGCCGCTAGCATTGGCTTTCATCGCTATAGCTACGAAGAAAAGTGGCAACTTGGCAATAGAGAGCTGGGGGGAAAAGATAAAGATAACGCTTTTCAACTTGGTACTGAAGTAGGTTATGACATCACTAACAATGTCACACTACGAACAGGCCTTAAAGCTGCAACGGCAGATTTACTTGGCTACAAAACTGATCTAGGTACAATGTACTTTGGTGCCAACTATAAATTTTAAACCATCAATATTAATTTAATCAATAAGTTAGATAAAAACATTTTAATTAGCAGCCCCTAAGAATAGAATCAACTTAGGGGCAGATAAGCGTTAACACTAGCCTAATCTAGCTTAAGAATATCTTCGATTTCTTCTGGCGAGGTATGACGCACATCTTTGCCTTTTACAAAGTAAATAATGTACTCACAAATATTCTGGCAGCGATCGCCGACCCGTTCGATAGAGCGGGCTGACCACATCACTTTTAGTACGTTAGGGATCGATCGAGGATCTTCCATCATATAGGTCATCAACTGGCGCACTACCGCTTCGTATTCGCGATCAATACGGTCATCATCTTGATACACTTTAATCGCCGCTTTCACATCCATTCGTGCAAATGCATCGAGTACTTCGTGCAGCATACGCACCGCATGCAGCCCCAAGGCTTCTAACGATACCAACAGGTTATATTGTTTGTTAGTGAAGTTCTCAAGCGCAACCTTCGCAATGCTTTCAGCAACATCACCAATGCGCTCAAGATCGGTAATGGTTTTGATAATTGCGATCACCAAACGTAAATCACTAGCGGTTGGCTGACGTTTGGCAATAATGCGGGTACAGGCTTCATCAATCGCCACCTCCATAGAGTTCACTTTGTGATCATCGCGGATCACGCGCTTGGCTAATTCCACATCTTGCTTGTGCAGCGCCTTAAGTGAATCGGCAAGTTGTTGTTCAACTAAGCCGCCCATGGCTAATACATGGGTGCGAATGCTCTCAAGCTCAGCATTAAACTGGCCTGAAATATGACGGCCAAGGCTAAAATTATCTAACATTTATTGATCCTTAACCGTAGCGTCCAGTGATGTAGTCTTCGGTACTTTTTTCTTTTGGTGTTGTAAAAATATCGTTGGTATTGGCGTATTCCACCAACTCTCCCATGTGCATAAAAGCGGTCTGATCAGAAACACGCGCTGCTTGTTGCATGTTATGGGTCACGATAATAACGGTATATTTGGTTTTTAGATCGTTGATCAGCTCTTCAATTGTCAGGGTCGAAATTGGATCCAGCGCCGAGGTAGGTTCATCTAATAGCAAGACTTCTGGCTCTATCGCAATCGCACGCGCAATCACGAGTCGTTGTTGCTGACCGCCCGATAAACCAAAAGCATTTTCATGCAAGCGATCTTTCACCTCATCCCATAACGCGGCGCCACGCAATGAATTTTCAACCGCATCATCTAATACCCGACGATCTTTAATGCCTTGTAGGCGCAGCCCATAAATCACATTTTCATAGATGGATTTTGGGAACGGGTTTGGCCGTTGGAAAACCATACCAACACGACGACGAAGTGAAGCGACATCGACACGGCTATCATAAATATTGTGGTTGTGCAGGATCACTTTCCCATCAACACGACAGCCTTCCACCAGCTCGTTCATGCGATTAATACAGCGCAATAACGTGGACTTGCCGCAGCCAGAAGGGCCGATAAAGGCAGTGACTTGCCCTTTCGCAATCCGCATATTGATATTAAATAGCGCCTGCGTTTGACCATAGTATAAGTCAAGATTTTCAATCGATAGCGCTGTTTGCTCTTCAGGTAACGAGGCTAAATCGAGTGGCTCAAATAAGCCTATGCTTGGATTTACTGACAACATATCTCTCTCGCTATTGCTCCAAAGAGCGGAATTTCTCACGCAGGTGATTACGGATACCAATCGCTGTTAAGTTCAAGCCAATGATCACTGTGACTAACAAAAAGGAGGTGGCATAAACCAAGGGTCTCGCCGCTTCAACATTCGGGCTTTGAAAACCCACATCATAAATATGATAGCCAAGGTGCATGAACTTACGATCTAAGTGTACGTACGGGAAGTTACCGTCAATCGGCAATGTCGGTGCCATTTTCACCACCCCGACTAACATCAAAGGTGCAACCTCGCCAGCTGCACGGGCAACCGCCAAAATTAAGCCCGTCATAATAGCAGGACTGGCCATAGGTAATACAATCCGCCACAGTGTTTCTGCTTGCGTGGCGCCTAATGCTAACGAGCCATGACGCACTGAGTTAGGAATACGGGCTAAGCCCTCTTCGGTCGAGACTATCACCACAGGCAAGGTCAAGATCGCCAAGGTCAAGGCTGACCACAGCACGCCAGGCGTACCAAATGTAGGGGCGGGTAATTGGGCAGAGAAGAACACATCATCAATGGTGCCACCCACCATGTAAACAAAGAACCCCAAACCAAACACGCCGTACACAATCGACGGCACACCCGCGAGGTTGATCACTGCGACTCGAATAATTTTAGTGAGCGCATTTTTGCCTGCGTATTCGTGAAGATAAATCGCCGCCATCACCCCCAACGGCGTCACAATCACGCTCATTAGCATCACCATAAAGACAGTGCCAAAAATAGCGGGAAAAACACCGCCTTCAGTATTAGCTTCTCGCGGATCATCACGCAAAAATTTACCAACTTGGTGCCCCCAATGTTCAAGCTTCCCAGCATAACTGAGGTTATTGGGATACCAAACATCCAACACCTGCTCAAGCGGCAAGGTAACATTTTCACCTGTCATATCCCGCACCACTAGAGCATCACTTTCAAGGCGAGCCTGCAATGCAAACAAGTGTTTTTCTAACACTAAATACGCTTGATTTAGCGCATCACGTTCGCTGTTAATGCGCGCTTGTTCGGCCTCTGTCATGGTGTTCGCGAGTACTTGTTTACGCTCTTCGACCCGCAAACTCTCAAGCTGCCAATTAATATGGCTAAACTCTTCTTGCTTAATACGCTCTAGTTCTTGGCGAATCAATTCCGCTTGCGCCAGCCCTGCGGTCAATGCACTGATCGGCAGCACTTTGCCATCATCAATATAGCTAACAGGGTAACCATAAAATTTGCCGTTTTTATCACGATCAATCACCGCTATATCATTCGCGAGGCTTTGCTGCTTGATCTGGCTACCTAAAATGGTCATGAAATCGAGTCCAACCCGCTCGCGGTTCCCCACTTTGATCAAATAGCGCGGTTCGTGTGTATCTGTCATCGCAGAAGTATCGACCCCTGCATCTTGCAGTTGAGTAACAGGGATCATTTTGCGTTCGTACACTTCACCAATCACGGTTTGTGGCTTGCCATCAAGGCTAATATCAAACTGATAAACAGGCGCAGGCCAGAAGTAGCTAAGCCCCTTCCAGCCAATTAATAACAATAGTCCTAATACCGCAATTAAGCTTAAGCTTACTGCGCCAGCCGTTAACCAAATCCACGGCGAGCCAGATTTAAACCACTTACCCATTCATTCTCTTTCTTTACTCTATTAGTTTTACAGTGAACTGTATTTATCGCGTAAACGCTGGCGCACCAGCTCTGCGATGGTGTTAAAAAAGAAAGTAAACACAAACAACACGAATGCGGCGAGGAACAGCACGCGGTAATGTGAGCTACCTACTTCAGATTCTGGCATTTCAATCGCAATTGTGGCTGATAATGTGCGTAGCCCTTCCAGCACATTCCAATCCATGATCGGCGTATTACCCGTCGCCATTAATACAATCATGGTTTCGCCAACCGCCCGCCCTAGCCCCATCATAATGGCTGAAAAGATCCCCGGACTGGCCGTGAGTAACACCACTCGTGTAAGGGTCTGCCAATGGGTCGCACCCAGCGCCAACGAACCACTGGTTAAATGGCCTGGTACGGAAAAAATGGCATCTTCTGCGATCGAAAAAATAGTCGGAATAACCGCAAAGCCCATCGCGATACCAACCACCAAAGCGTTACGTTGATCGTAGCCAATTCCCAATTCGTTACTTAAGAAAATGCGCGCATCACCAGCAAAGCAAATAGTTTCAACCATAGGGCCAAGTGCAAAACAGCCATACACCGTCAGAATAATAATGGGCATGAGTAATAAAATATGCAGGCCGTTGGGCAAACCGTTAACCCAACGATCGGGTAATGCCGACCATAAGGCGCCTACCATAAAAATCATGAGTGGGAACATGACTATACTCAGCATAATGCCGACCAAGTTACTCTCAACGATGGGCGCGAGCCAAATACCCGCCAAGAAACCAAGGATCACCGTAGGAAGCGCTTCCATAATCTCAACCGTTGGTTTTACTATGCTACGCATTTTCGATGACATGAAATACGCAGTATAAATCGCGCCCGCCAGTGCCAGTGGTATCGCAAAAAACATCGCGTATAGCGCCGCTTTCAAGGTACCAAATACAATCGGCACTAGGCTTAATTTGGGTTCAAACTCATCACTGGCCGAAGTTGATTGCCACACATAATCCGATTCTGGATAGCCCTCGTACCACACTTGTTGCCACAAGGATGCAAAGCTCATTTCAGGGTGAGGGTTTTCGACCTCAAAGATTTGCCAATTATCATCTTCCACCACTAAAAGCCGATCTGCGCGTGGAGAGATAGCCATCACCGACGAAGAAGGCGAAAACGCGTTCACCACTTTCTTTGACTCAAAAACAGGGGATTTCGCGGTCGCATAGAATGCCGATAACGTACCGTTCTGCTGCCAAGTAAAGAAGCTCTTACGAAAATGTTCAGGCGCTACCTGAGTCACAGGGCTATCAGACAAAGGAAAATCGCGGATATGAGTGAGTGACCACTTACCGTCATTCAGCACTTCAAACCATTGTGATACATGCTTATGGTCCGTCGTGATTAGCAGGGAGTTGGCCCCCGACAGTAAATTCACATCTGTAATGGTGGCGGAATCCGCGGTAACAGTCACCACCTCACGTAAACGTGCAAAGGTATTATTTTCATCTTTATCGAGTGCAACCACAGCCAATTGCTGAGCCAGTTGCAGATATAAGGTGCGGCCATCTGGCGTTAGTGCCATCCGCTGGACATTGTTAATGATGTAAGTTGGGATGGCTGAAAAATCTATCGCTTGCTCAGACCATTGCGAGACTTGTTCTTGCAGTGAATTTCGCGGTGCAGACAAGCGTAATCCAACCAAGCGTCGATCATCAGTTACCCCAACAATGATCCCTTGTTGCCGTTGTACGGTCAGTGCTAATAGCTCAAGTGCCTGACCATTAGGATCAAGCTGCAACGCGGCTTTACCAAGAGGATAATCAATACTCGGCACTTGCTGCTTGGTTGTGCCTGTGAAATGCGTTTTAACATTAGGGGTAACCACAACCACACCACCGTTTGCAGTACCATAGGCAAAAAGCTGATCGCGCGGTAACGAATGGGCAAAAGCGGTAGGCTGCGAAACAATTAATAAATGTTGTGGGGATAAATTCTGTGGCGGTAAATCAGACAGAACATCTGATGACGCAGATGGCAAAGAGACAAATTGCAATTCCCCCTCGCTACCAAAGCGATAAGCCAATAAATTCTGCTCTTCTATCCCGACCGCTAACGTGCGATCTTGCGTTGGCACCACAAAAGACGTTTGTGGTTCAACAGTTACAGGTTTAAAGCTAGGTAAAATGACATACAGCAGGTAGAAAAAAATCAATACCAACATCAGTAACACAGAGATCCCACCAGCGATTACGCCTATACGCACCATCTTGTCTTTTACGCGACGGCTGCGGCTTTCTCCGATGAACAATGTGCTGGCGTCTGCCATTTTTACCTCTAACCTAGTTTTACGTAATAGAATACTATTTCTTTTAGATGACAATTATGTGACAAGTCAATCTGCGATGCATAAAGTCTGTCATTTTCAGCAGGTTATATGCCACTATGCTGGCATAAAATTGCAATAGCCGACGTTTACCCTTCGAAATATACTTTGATGCTCAAGTTAATCACCTGAAAATGGTGTCTTTCTTCAACGACTCTGGACAGATCCTTACTCGCCTCTGATAATGAGATCGTGTACATTTTTTAACCGAAGAAGGATATTCGTATGAAGCATTTAGTGATTACCGTGATTGGCAAAGATCGCCCAGGCTTAGTTGAGCAACTTTCCGATGTCGTCTATAGCAATCACGGTAACTGGTTGAGCAGTAGCCTGAGTAAACTCGCAGGCCAATTTGCAGGGATCCTTCATATCGAAGTCGCCTCACAACACCTTGGCGTGTTACGCGCTGCATTATCTCAAATCGACGCACTTCAGATCCAGATAGTTGAAGAACAAAATGAAACCCAAGCTGCGGCACAGTTACATCATTGCTGTGTTACCGCCAATGATCGCCCAGGCATTGTCAACGATGTCACGACCCTATTGAGCCAACTCGGCGTTAATATCGACAAATTAGAAACAAACACCCAAAGTGCACCCAATTGGGGCTATCCTATTTTTACGGCCCACTTCGACTTAGAGCTACCACCCGCTCTCGGGTTAGATACAGTGCAACAAGAGTTAGAAAATCTTGCCGATGATCTGACGGTCGATTTTGATGAAAGCCTTGTCGTCAGCTAACCAGTATTTATTATCAGCCACAGCATAGGATCTCCATGAGCACTGACACTCTCTATCTCGATAAAGAACTGAGCTGGCTTTCTTTTAACGAACGCGTGTTACAAGAAGCCGCTGACAAATCAGTTCCATTGATAGAGAGGGTGCGTTTTTTAGGTATTTTCTCAAGCAATACCGATGAGTTTTACAAAGTCCGCTTTTCCGACATCAAACGTCGGATCCTGATCAATCAAGAACAAGGCATTGATGACGGCGCTAAACATCTGCTGAGTAAGATTCAGAGCCGCGCCCTCAAAATGAACCAAGATTTTGATGCGCTTTATAGTGAGATATTACTTGAGATGGCGCGTCGCCATATTTTTTTGGTCAACGAACAGCAAATCGATGATCACCAAAAACCTTGGCTGCGCCGCTATTTTCGTCACAATATCTTACCGCATATCACACCGATCCTGATCACCGATGGCATTGATTTACTGCAATTTTTAAAAGATGAATATTCGTACCTAACCATTGAAATGCGCCACCATAACCACACCCGTTACGCCCTGATCGAAATTCCGACCGATCAGTTACCACGTTTTATTGAGTTACCCGAAACCAAAGACAAACGCCGAAAAACATTGATGTTGCTTGATAACATCATTCGTTTTTTCCTTGATGATATTTTCTGTGGCTTATTTGAATACGAAAGCCTCGCCGCGTACTCCATGAAAATGACCCGCGATGCCGAGTATGATTTAGGGCAAGAATTCGAGCAAAGCTTACTAGAACAAATGTCAGAAGGCTTAAAGCAACGCTTAACCGCCATGCCAGTCCGTTTTGTTTACCAACGTGATATGCCAAGCGATATGATTAACGTACTCAGTGATTTACTCAAAGTCTCCAACTTCGACAGTATTATTCCTGGTGGACGTTACCATAACTTCAAAGACTTTATTGATTTTCCAAACGTAAGCCGAAAGTATTTAGAAAACAAACCACTACCTCAAATAGAGAGCGTGCACTTTTCACAATATCGCAATAGCTTTGATGCGATAAAAGCCCAAGATATTTTGCTGCACTACCCGTACCACACATTTAACCACATGACAGAGTTTGTTCGCCAAGCCTCGTTTGATCCAAAGGTTCGCAGCATCAAAATCAACATTTACCGAGTGGCTAAAAACTCACGAATTATTGATTCAATGATCGATGCCGCTAATAACGGTAAACGTGTGACTGTCGTGGTTGAACTGCAAGCGCGCTTTGATGAAGAAGCCAATATTGAATGGGCACGCCAACTTCGCGAAGCGGGCGTACACGTTTTATTTGGCGTACCAGGGCTTAAGATCCACTCTAAATTATGCTTGGTGACGCGTAAAGAGGGGGAGCAATTCGTCCGTTATGCTCACCTTGGAACAGGCAATTTCCACGAAAAAACCGCCCGTATTTACACTGATCTTTCTTTGTTTACCTGCGATGAAAACATCACCAATGAAGTTCGCCAAGTCTTCGCCTACATCGAAAACCCCTATCGTCCTATCGAATTTGACCACTTAATTGTGTCACCTAAAAACTCACGTGCCCGCTTGTACGATTTAATTGATCGCGAAATGGCGCATGCTAAACAGCAGTTACCCGCCAGCATCACTTTAAAGGTAAATAATTTGGTCGATAAAGGACTCATCAATATGCTGTATCAGGCCAGTAATGCTGGCGTATCGATAGCTTTAATTGTACGCGGTATGTGCACCTTAGTACCCGGCATCAAAGGGATCAGTGAGAACATTCGCGCCATCAGCATCGTCGATCGTTTTTTAGAACATCCGCGGGTCGCCGTGTTTGCTAACAATGGCGATCCCGATGTGATTATCTCTTCGGCTGACTGGATGACACGCAATATCGATAATCGTATTGAGGTCGGCTGTCCGATTTATGATCCCAAATTGAAGAAAAAAATCATCGATATTCTCCAAATCCAACTCACTGATACCGTAAAAGCGCGTATTCTTGATAAAGACATGAGTAATCAGTACGTCGCCCGCGGTAACCGCCGTAAGGTTCGCTCTCAGATGGCCATTTACAACTACTTGAAATACAGCGAGCGGCAACTCAAAAAACAAGCAGAAAAAGCGATAATCAAGCATGACAGCACTCAACCACTCGTCTCCGCGTGAAATTGCCGCCATTGATATTGGCTCGAACAGCTTTCACATGGTCGTTGCTCGTATCGTCGGGCAAAGCTTGCAAATCATCAGCCGCCATAAACAGCGGGTTCATCTCGCTTCTGGGCTTGATGATCATCAAAACTTAAATCAAGCCGCTATTCAACGCGGCCTAAATTGCTTAGCCATGTTTGCAGAACGGCTACAGGGCTTTGAGCCTGAGAACGTCCGCATTGCTGCCACCTACACCCTGCGTCAGGCACGCAATGTGCATATTTTTCTCAAGCGTGCTGAAACCATTATTCCCTACCCGATTGAGATCATTCCCGGTACCGAGGAAGCCCGTCTAATTTATTTAGGCGTCGCCCATACCCAACCAGATAGCGGTCAGAAGTTAGTCGTTGATATTGGTGGTGGTAGTACCGAATTGGTCATAGGCGATAACTTCACCCCGCAATTGGCGTACAGCAAACACATGGGATGCGTCAGCTATAACCAGCACTACTTCAAAAAAGGCAAAATCAGCGCCAAAAACTTCAATGCCGCTCAACTTGCAGCTCAACAAAAAATTGAAAGTATTGCGACCAAATACCAAAAGTGCGGCTGGCAAACCGCCATAGGTTCTTCAGGCACCATCAAAGCCATTCGCGAAGTCTTGATCGCCAAAGGGCATAACGATGGCGTGATCACTGCGAAACGCCTGCAATGGCTTGAAGATCAATTATTATCGTTCAAGCATAACGATGATATAGAGCTTGAAGGGCTCAGTGAGGACAGAAAACCTGTGTTTGCAGCTGGCGTTGCTATTCTCAGTGGAGTGTTTAAATCACTCAATATCGATGAGATGATTTTCTCTGACGGGGCATTGCGCGAAGGCTTACTATACGAAATGGAAGCGCGCTTTCGTCATAGCGATATTCGCACCCGCACCGCTGATGCAATGGCACTGCAATACCATATTGATACCGCCCAAGCAGAACGGGTTAAGCACACCGCAGAAACGATTTATGACCAAATCGAAGCGCACCCTGGTTTAGCAAAATCAGAATTACAGCCATTACTGAGCTGGGGCGCATTACTTCATGAAGTTGGCCTGAGTATTAGTTACCCCGGCTTTCACCGCCATTCGGCTTATTTGCTTCGTCACAGCACTATGCCAGGTTTTAACCTTGAGCAACAAACCGTGCTGGCCACCTTGGTACGCTTCCAGCGCAAATCACTCAAGCTAGAAGAAATGCCCGTTTTGAGTATTTATAAGCGTAAACATCTTTACCCTTTGATCCGAACCCTACGACTTGCGGTTGCCCTCAATGGCCAGCGCACCGATATCCCCTTGCCCAAAATGTCAGTGGCCTCAAATAAAGAGGCTTGGACTTTGACACTGGAAGACGGCTGGGAGCAAGACAACAAGCTACTGGCGGCGGATTTACGTAGAGAACAAGAATATTGGACGAAAGTAGGCTGGGAATTAGCGATCACACCACTCACTGGTGATCCTGACAGTGCTGATGATTAAGACTTATCTTGCAAAACAACAACGTCAGCATGATGCTGGCGTTGTTATTTATACGTATTTATTGATAGGTATTAATCAGGTTTTAGGTTTTAGGTGCTAAGCCTAACCGTGCTAAATCCTCTAACACCACCTGAGCAGGCACTGGAATATAACCGTCTTTTTCCACCACTTGCTGCCCTTGCTGCGACAAGATAAAGCGGAAAAACTCCGCTTCCATCGGCGCCAATGGCTGGGTCGGATGCTTATTAACATAAACATACAGGTAGCGGGCTAGCGGGTAAGCCCCTGAAACTGAATTTGCGACCGTGGCTTCGACATAATGGGTGCCCTCTCGTGCAACAGGAATAGCACGAATCCCCGTGGTTTGATAACCAATACCTGAATAGCCAATCGCATTTAACGAAGTGGATACCGACTGCACCACAGATGCGGAGCCCGGCTGCTCATTGACGTTATTACGAAAATCACCGTGGCATAGAGCGCGCTTTTTAAAATAGCCATAGGTCCCCGACACCGAGTTACGACCAAACAATTGCAAAGGCCTGTCCGCCCAGCGACCTGTTAACCCAAGCTGGGACCAACGCTCGATAGGCTGCGTCGCACCGCAGCGTAGGGTTCTTGAATATACGGCATCCAGCTGTTCAAAATTAATGCCTTTTAAGGGATTATCTTCATGGACAAACACCGCCAATGCATCAATGGCAACGCGGATAGAAGTCGGCTTATAACCGTATTCCTGCTCAAAAGCTTCCACTTCACGTGCTTTCATCATCCGACTCATTGGCCCTAGCTGCGCCGTCGCTTCCGTTAACGCTGTCGGGGCAGTTGATGAACCTGCGGCCTGTACTTGAATGTTCACATTAGGATAAAGACGCTTATATTCTTCGGTCCAATAGGTCATTAAGTTGGCAAGTGTGTCTGATCCTACCGATGACAAATTCCCCGAAATTCCCGTGACGCGCTGATAGCGTGGCAGTTGTTGCAGCCGAACGGCTTGATCTAAAGCCGCATCTTGAGCCTGATTTTGAGCAAGATCTTTCACCTGCGGTGGGGCTGCTTGTTGAGTAGATATCGATGTTTGTTCTGCTGTCGATGCGTGTGCACTCACTACCTGCGCCATGCAGCAACACGCTATCACACCAGAGCGCGTTATCACCTTAACAAGCGTCTTCGCTTTTAATTGCATGACTCAACTCCAACCTCTCCAAAGAAACGACAAAAGCGATCACAGGGTGATCGCTCTATGATGACGGCTAAATTTTAGTATCTAATTATTAGTACCTAATTTTTAGTGCCTAGGTCTAATGACTATGCCGCCTGTGAGGCCAACCGACTTGGTAGAGTAAAGGCAAAGGTAGAGCCCTCTCCCACTTCACTGGTGATCTCTAACTGCGAGTCGTGGTGACTCAAGGCATGTTTAACAATCGCTAAGCCCAAGCCACTGCCACCGGTCTCACGCGAGCGCGCTTTGTCTACCCGATAAAAACGCTCGGTTAAGCGGTGAATATGCTGCAGTTCAATACCCTCGCCGCTATCCGTGACCTCTAAACGAGGCCCATCTGACGATTGATACCAGCGAACGGTAATCGCCGCATCATCAGGTGTGTGTTTTACCGCATTGTAAACCAAGTTAGAAATCGCACTGCGTAGCTGATCATCATCGCCAAACACATGCAGCTTATCATCCACATCAAAAATGAACTGATGGCCACGATCACCACTTAACGATACCGCTTCTTTTTCTAAAATTTCGAGCATCGCAGGGACATTAACCACTTCTTCAAGCTCAATGTTTGGTGCCGCTTCAATTTTAGACAGCGTAAGCAGTTGTTCCACCAGCGAGTTCATTCGAACTAGCTGTTCCGTCATCACCCCGTGTGCTTTACCCCACATAGGTCCAGCCAAGATCTCAGGGTCTTTCGACATTTCAAGATAGCCTTGCAGTACCGTCATTGGGGTACGCAATTCATGAGAAACATTCGCGAAGAAGTTACGGCGCATGCCTTCAAGTTGCTTTACCTGAGACACATCACGCACGACCATCAGGTATTCACCCTCGGTGTAGCGCATAATACGTAGCTCTAGAGTGCGGTCATAATTAAACGGCGCGGTAATTTCGAGCGGCTGTTCAAACTCTTGCTTGGCAAGGTAACGAACAAAATCAGGGCTGCGCAATAAGTTACTGATCGGTTGACCCGCATCATCAGGCCAACGAAACCCTAAAAGGTGCTGAGCAAGCTTATTACACCACACGATGTTGCCTTCGCTGCGAAACACCACCACAGCATCTGGCAGCGATTCAGCACCATTACGGAAACGGCGAATGATAGTGGCGAGCTCTTTACGGCGGCGACGATTACGTTGCTGCAAACGGTAGATGCCATTGAACAATGGCTCCCAGCTACCCGAGCCAGAAGGTGGGGTTAAACTGCGCTCTTTCCATAGCCAGTTCGACATTTTTAATTGATGATGAAAATGCCATAGCAGCTGTAGCCATGTACCAACCAGTAGAAACCATGACATAGAAATGGAGTCAAAAATCAGCCCGAGTACCACCCAAGGCAAATACATGAGCAGCAGTTCCCACACCATTTTTTTCCACGACAAGCGTTCAACCATGTTTACCTCAACACCGCGCATCGAGATAAATACTGAACCCTATCTACCCTTTGCGGCTATTTACTCTTCGTAATTATTAACTAAAGACGCGTCGAAAAACGGTAACCCGCACCACGTACCGTCTGTACCATTTTATCGTGACCATCAGGCTCAAGCGCTTTACGTAAACGACGAATATGCACATCTACTGTGCGATCTTCGACGTATACATTGGTGCCCCACACATTATTCAACAACTGTTCGCGGCTATAAACACGCTCTTGGTGCGTCATAAAGAAATGCAGCATTTTAAATTCAGTTGGGCCCATGTCTAACGGTGCTTCATTCGAGGTCACACGGTGAGAGACAGGATCCAGTTTCAAGCCATGGACATCAATCACATCATCTAAGGACGTTGGTGATACTCGGCGCATTACCGCTTTTAAACGTGCCATCAGCTCTTTCGGTGAGAAAGGCTTAGTGATGTAGTCGTCGGCACCGACTTCTAACCCACGGACTTTATCTTCTTCTTCACCACGTGCTGTTAACATAACAACCGGGATCTGGCGTGTCATTTCATCACGCTTGAGGTGCTTGATGAGGTTGATGCCCGAACCACCCGGTAACATCCAATCGAGCAGAATAAGTTCAGGGTACGGTTCACAAATTTTTTCAAGCGCGCTGTCGTAGTCTTCAGCTTCAATTGCTTGATAACCTTTTTGCTCAAGTACAAAGCACAGCATTTCGCGGATGGGCGCTTCGTCTTCTACAACAAGAATCCGTCTTACCATAGTGATCTATTACCTAATTGTCGTTTGCTGTCGTCGGCGTCATTATCAGGGTTAATTATGACACTTTTGTGACCTACTGTAATAAAAGTCATCGTCACGATGAAAGCTTTAATTAAGGTCTCAATGAACATTGTATGATGTAAGCAGCATCAGCCATCTATGCTAATGCTACATTACAAATCAATCAATTAGAGACGATAAATCGCAACTATCCTCGAATCGCAATCTGACTGCGACCGCCGCCCATGGCTTCCACCGCCACTTGCACACCGATACGTTCCACCAGCGTACCGACATGAGAAATCACGCCAATCTGACGACCATCGGCTTGCAGCGCATCCAAGCAAGCCAATGCCATTTCAAGGCTATCAGGATCGAGCGTACCAAAGCCTTCATCAATGAAGAGTGAACCAAGCTGACGGGTATCCGCCGCCAGTGAAGCCAGCGCTAATGCCAAGGCTAATGAGACCAAGAAACTTTCGCCGCCAGATAAGGATTCAACACTGCGGACTTCATCGCCCATATCGTGGTCGATCACTTGCAGTGCCAGCGGACTATTGGGCACAGGCTGCAACGCATAGCGTGGCGCTAAATCGTGCAAATGTTCGTTGGCCAATACCACCAGCTGCTGCAAAGTTAACCCTTGTGCCAAGGTGCGGAACTTATTGCCGGTCGCCGAACCAATCAGTTCGTTCATTTGTAGCCACAGCTCGGCTTGTTCTTGCTGAGTGATCAGTTTTTGTTTCAAACTCCCCACTTGCTGTTCGGCTTTTTCAGCATTATCAATCTGCTGGCGGAGCTGGAATACCTGCTCTTCTTGCGCTGATTTCTCGCTTTCCCACTCGGCAAGTTGCTCGCCTTGCTGAGCAAGATCATCGGCAAACTCATGTTCGCTAAACCAAGCTTTCGCCGCCAATAGCACGGGTTGGTGCTCAACCAAGGCTTGCTCACGTTCGACCAATAACGTCTGCGCTGCCGAAACCGCTTGCTCAATCGCTTTTAGCTCGGTGCGTTCTTGGCTGAGCCACACATCGTCTTTATTTAAGAGTTCAATCAACTGGGCTTCATCAACTACCAACTTTTCTAACCATTGCAGCCATGTGGCTTGATGGGTTTGAAGCTCTTGATCTGCATCCAACTGCTGTTGTTTGATATTTACCACATGAGTATTGGCTGCGGTTAATGCATCCTGGACTTGACGTAATTGCGCTTCAACCTGACTCAGTTGAGCACGCTGCTGCTCGAGTGATGATTTATGGTTTTGTTCCAATGTCACAATGGCTTGTTCACCAATCAGCGCACAACGCTGTTGCCATAGCTGCGCTATCGTCTGATTGCACTGCTCCAGCACTTTTTCAACTTGTTGCTGCTCATCCTGCACTTGTTTCAACGCCAATGCTTGAGTCGCAAGCATAGGTGCGAGTTCATTTAACTGTTTCTCAGCTTGTTCCTGTGCCTGCACCTGCTGATGATAATGCTCCACCGCCTGCTGCAACTGCTCAAGGTACTGGGCTTCACCATGCTGGCGCAGTTGTTGTAGCCATTCATCGCTGCCATAAACATGGTTTAGCGCACTATCACGGGCGTGTAAGATTTCTTGCTGCACGGCACTTTGCTGTTGCAGTGAATTGAGACGTTCTTGCCACTGAGTCGTACGCTGGTTGTGCTGACTTAGGGTGTCTTTTAGCGCACTTTCTTGCTGCTGAATGTTTTGCAATATTTGCTGCTGTTGACGCACCTTATTCATTTGAATTTGGCGCTGATCTAACTGTTGCTGTATGGCTTGGTAAGCGCTAAGTAGCCCTTCAAGTTGCTGTTGCCACAGCTGTTGCTGATCAGTTAACACAGCACGATTGGGGCGGTCTTCACTCAAGACTTCAAACTGCTGTAAAGCCAGCACGGCTCCCTCTGCGGTTAATGCTTGTAGCAGCTCATTATTCTTAACCAGTGGCGTAATAAACAAGGGCTGCAAACGCGTTAACTCATTGCCTAACTCACTAATGCGTTGCTGAATTTTCGGTTGCTGTAGTTGTAATGCATGGGCTTCACTTTCCAGCTGTTGTAACTGCTGCTGCAAGGCGGCGACGTTTTGTGTTTGCACAGCGAGCACACTGTCAACCAAAGGCTCATCGCTGGCATATGGATGATCGTGCGAACCACACAAGGGGCAGGCGGCATCAGGTTGTAGCTGAGCGCGGTAATCATTCAAGCTCAAGACAGCGCGGCTTTGCTGCAAAATGGTCTCAGCTTCTTGATGACGGAGCTTCAAGCCTGCAATATCAGGCTGGAGTAACGTTAAGCGTTGCTCTGCACTCTGCTGTTCATGGCATTGCTGCTGGTATTCATCAAAACGCGTTTCAATTTGTGCCAGATAGCCTTCACTTTCTCTCAGCGCTGCCATCCCGCTGCGCACGTCATCGAGTGCCTGCTGATGGTGCTGTAATTGCTGCTGATCGGCCGCTTGTTCGGCAGCTAGCTTATCAAAATCAAGCCCCGCTAATTGGCTTTCACTTTGCTGGCGCTGCACTTGAAGATCCGTTAATTGCTGATCAAGTGCCACTTGCTGGGCTTGATGATCTAACTGATCTTTTTCGATCTGCTGTTTGTCTTTACTCAAACTACTCAACTGACGGTGCGCGGCCAAATATTGGCTTAAACTGCTCTGCACCGCATCGTATTGCGCCGATACCTGCTTAATGATCTGTTGTTGCTCAAAGAAAATCGCCAACTGTTGCTGACGCTGCTGCAACTCTTGCTGCTGGTGCTGATTAGCACCCAACAATTGCTGCTGCTCCGCCACTTGACTGGCAAGTTGCTGTTGCTCTTTTTGTTGCTGTGCTAGTTGCTGGCGGTGTGTCTCTACCTGCTGATCAAAACGTGCCGCTTCTTTTAATTTCGGCTCAAGTTGCAACCAAGCTTGTTCAACATCCGCTAGCGCTTTCTTTGCTTGCTCAACCGTTGTCAGCACAGTATCAGCATGACCTTGTTGCTCACTCACACTCAGCTCTGCCTTAGTCAAAGCGGAAACCAAGGTGGTAATACGTTGCTGTACTTGTTGCAGCAAGACATAGTCACCGCGAGCGGGTTGGGCTTTTTCTATCTGTTCGAGTTGCTGATAACGCGGCTTGGCTGCCTCTTGTTGTTCTGTCGCTGCCAATAACTGCTCTTTGGTGGCACTCACCCGTGATGTCAATTGCTGTTCAGACACCACAGCTTGTTGATGCTGCTTGAATACTTGAATATTCGTGTTCAGTTGAGTGAGCGCTTGTTTTAAAGCGGCCAGTTGTTCGTTTAACGCTTGCTTGTCTTCATCAGATAACAGCGCAATATCACCCAGCTGTTTTTGAAGCTGTTCTAACTGCTGTTTTTCTTCACGCGCTCGCTCGTATGCCGCGACTGACAAACGGCCATAAATTTCACCGCCCGTCATACGCTCTAACAGCGCAGCACGCTCATCAGCGCCCGCTTTTAGGAAAGCCGCAAACTCCCCTTGTGGCAACATCACGGCACGACGAAACTGCTCGAAACTCAGGCCAATCAAGCGTTCTATTTCAACTTGAAGTTCTTGCTTCTTCCCTGCAAAGCGCTGACCCGTTTCGATGTTTTCGAGCCACTGCTCCGAGGCTTGAATACGGCCATCAGCACGGCCACGCGCACGACGTACATGCCAGTGGGCGCGCCAGTAACTGCCATCGTTGGCGACAAAGTCCACTTCGGCAAAACCTTCCGCTTTGCCGCGCGACAAAATACTGCGGACATCATTGGCTTTAATGCGGCTGTTATCGTTATCTCGGCCGATTTCGGCATCGTTTTTCTTGTTGGCTTGCAAGCGAGGAATACGGTCGTAAATCGCTAAGCAAATGGCATCCAGTAAGGTGGATTTACCCGAACCTGTTTTACCAGTGATCGCAAATAAGCCACTGTCGCCTAAACGACCATTGGCAAAATCAATCTCAAAGCTCGATTGAAGGCTGGCAAGGTTCTCACCACGTAACGCTAAAATTTTCATTATTTAATTCCCAGCCTACTTATTGTGCCGTATCGCTTTCTTCAACTTGTACCAGCAAAGATTCAAACGCCCCCGTCATGGCAGTGCTTGGTTCACCTTCATACTTTTTCGCCCAGCTCAGCGCAAACACTTGCTGAGGCGACACTTCAGACAATCGACGCTGATTGAGCGGGTTTTCCTGCTCGGTTTGCTGATAATGCGGGGTAATTTTGGCCAGACGTACCGCTTTGCCATCTAAAGCTTGCAGTACTTTTTCTCGCAGCAAAGCTTGTGGTTGATCCAGCAGCACATGCACTTCTAAAAAGGGTTGCTGTTCACGTGGTAGCGCGTCAACCTCAAGCGCTTTAAGGGCATTAATCACCTCATCCAGTGGGGCGGGTTTGGTGGGTACTTTGAGCATATCAACCGTACGCGGGATAAAGATTTGTTCAATATCACTCACCTGTGAACCCGATAGTTCAGTGATCACCACTTGGTGTTTATAGTCACGTTCCGACATGGATAATGGCAATGGCGAGCCGCTGTAGCGAATATGCTCTTGCTTAGCAACACGCTGGGCTAGGTGTAAATGCCCCAACGCGACATAGCTAATATCATCGGCAAAAATAGAGGCAGGCAGTGCATGCTGGTTGCCACCTAATACGCGGCGCTCTGACATTTCAGACAACTTGCCCGACGCCATGTACGCATGCCCCATCCCAATCAAAGCTTGCTGATCGGTACAGCGCTCACGGGCAGCCGCTGTCATTTCGGCGTATAAGGTTTCAACCCCTTTGATTAAGCGGTCATCATCATCTTCTAGCGCTTCCGTACGTAGATCGGCACTGCGCAAAAATGGCACTGCCAGCACCCAAGCCGTTTGCTCACCACTGTGGTTAGTCAGTGGCACCAGCATACGATCGCAATCTAGTTCACCATCTTCATGGCGATGGATCCCACCGACCATGTGCAGATCAAAGGCTTTGAGCAACTCATGAGGCGCATCCAGTTTGCTTGGCGAATCATGGTTACCACCGATCATGACCACATCAAGCTGCGGCATATTTTTCGCCAGGCGCGCCAAGAAACGATAAAGCATCCGCCATGCACTTGCAGGCGGGTTTGCGGTATCAAAAATATCTCCCGCCACCAATAAGGCATCAATGTGGTGCTGCTCTAAGGTATCAGCTAACCAATCAAGAAAAGCTTGATGCTCATAATCACGGCTATACCCGTGCAGTTGATGGCCGAGATGCCAATCAGATGTGTGGAGGATTTTCATAACAATTTTATTCACGCTACCCAGTGATTTACTGCTGTCGATTGTAACCCACTGGCTTTAAGAGCAAAGCGATAAGCCAAGGAATTTGCTAAAAACCACAGCAAACAAATCAGAAATACAATAAGATTGGCAACCTAATGCCCAACCTAGGATTTGAAGCAGCCATGATGTGGTTTAAAAACATACTGACCTATCGCTTTACTCGCGAAATCGACCTTAATCCAGATCAACTTGAAAAGCAGTTGGAAGAATTCCGCTTCACGCCTTGTGGAAGCCAAGACCAACACAAATTTGGCTGGGCGCACGCGTTAGGTAAGCACGGTGATATGTTTACCCATGTTGCAGGTGACAACATTCTGATTTGTGCACGCAAAGAAGAAAAAATGCTGCCAGCTTCAGTGATTAAAGAATCAATGAACAACAAGATCGAGATGCAAGAAAAAGATCTTGGTCGTAAGCTGAAGAAAACAGAAAAAGACACCATCAAAGATGAAATCGTGATGGACTTGTTGCCACGCGCCTTCAGCCGTCACTCTCAAACTTACGCCCTGATCATGCCAAAGCTCGGCTATGTGATTGTGGATGCAGGTAGCTTCAAAAAAGCAGAAGACATGCTAGCACTACTACGTAAGTCTATTGGTAGCCTGCCTGTTGTGCCTGTTACACCAGAAAAACCAGCTGAACTCACCATAACAGAATGGGTACGTTCAAATGCAAGCCCAACTGGTTTCACTATCGGTGAAGAAGCTGAATTTAAAGCCATGCTAGAAGAAGGCGGTGTGATCCGTTGTAAACAGCAAGACTTGAGCTGTGATGAAATTCTGGCACACATTGAAGCAGACAAGCTGGTAACTAAGCTGGCGCTAAACTGGCAAGATCGCATCGACTTCATCCTTAGCGACGATCTATCAGTAAAACGTCTGAAATTCAGCGATGAATTAAAAGATGAAAACGAAGACATTGACCGCGAAGAAGTGGCAGCACGTATTGATGCTGATCTGTCACTGATGTGCGGTGAATTCTCGGCGTTCTTACCGAACCTATTTGAAGTACTGGGCGGTTTAGAAGCCAAAGAATAAGGCACTCGCCACGTTCAATCTCTAAGCAAGGCTGCCCACAGTGGTAGCCTTCTTTTTATCTAACCCCTCAGAGCCAAACAACGGCTCTCTATTTACGGTGTGAATCACGCAAATAACCTCCTCTCTCGCCTCTACTTGATAACACTTCGCAACACCACACCAAATCTGGCCGCATTTCTATACTTATATTGCCTTTGTGGGCGAGTTCACAGTAAAATCGCGCCTCCTTCCGCATCACTAGGTGATTGCGGCCTGATTTGCAATCAGACACAGAGAATTATAGAGCTATGTTTAAACCTGAATTGTTATCCCCTGCCGGTAGTCTTAAAAACATGCGCTACGCATTCGCGTACGGTGCAGATGCAGTCTACGCTGGCCAGCCACGTTACAGTCTTCGTGTTCGTAACAACGAATTCAACCACGAAAACCTAAAAATCGGTATCGATGAAGCCCATGCTCAAGGCAAAAAGCTTTACGTGGTATGTAACATTCAGCCGCATAACTCGAAACTAAAAACCTTTATTCGCGATCTTAAGCCTATCGTCGATATGGGCCCAGATGCCCTAATCATGTCCGATCCTGGTCTTATCATGATGGTACGTGAAAACTTCCCTGACGTTGTTATTCACCTATCTGTTCAAGCGAATGCTGTTAACTGGGCAACCGTTAAATTCTGGTCTACTCAAGGCGTTGAGCGTGTGATCCTTTCTCGTGAATTATCACTAGAAGAAATCGAAGAGATCCGCGAAAACTGCCCAGATACCGAGCTAGAGATTTTCGTACACGGTGCACTTTGCATGGCGTACTCTGGTCGTTGTCTGCTTTCTGGTTACATCAACAAACGCGATCCAAACCAAGGTACTTGTACTAACGCTTGTCGTTGGGAATACAAAACTGAAAAAGCGACTGAAAACGATGCTGGTCAAATCGTTGAAGTACAAGACGCTGCTGCCGTTCAAATGCAAGATGCACAAGAGCGCCCAGACAACACGCTTGGTCTTGGTAAACCAACAGATGAAGTTGTACTACTGAGCGAAAGCCACCGCCCTGAAGAAAAAATGGCGGCATTTGAAGATGAGCACGGCACTTACATCATGAACTCAAAAGACCTACGCGCGGTTCAGCACGTTGATCGTTTGACCAAGATGGGTGTTCATTCACTGAAAATCGAAGGCCGTACTAAGTCTTTCTACTACTGTGCACGTACTGCGCAGGTTTACCGTAAAGCGATTGACGATGCCGTTGCAGGCAAAGAGTTTGATGCTAGCCTAATGGGTACGCTAGAGAGCCTAGCACACCGTGGTTACACTGAAGGTTTCCTTCGTCGTCACACTCACGATGCATACCAAAACTACGACTACGGCTACTCAATTTCTGATTCTCAACAGTTTGTGGGTGAGTTCACAGGTAAACGCCGTGGCGATCTAGCTGAAGTTGAAGTGAAGAACAAATTCGTTGTTGGCGATAGCCTAGAAGTAATGACACCAAAAGGTAACGTTATCTTCAGCCTTGAAACAATGGAAAACCGTAAGTCTGAAGTCATCGATGATGCAAAAGGTAACGGCCACTTTGTCTTCATCCCGGTACCGCAAGATATGGATCTTGAGTTCGGTCTACTGATGCGTAACCTGAATTCAGGTCAAGACACGCGTAACCCGCACGCACAACAAAACGGTTAATCAAGGTTATGGCGTTATTCATTACCGATAAATGCATTAACTGTGACATGTGTGATCCTGAGTGCCCTAACGAAGCGATCACCATGGGCGACTCAATCTATGAGATTGATGTCGACCTTTGTACAGAGTGTAAAGGCCACTACGACAAGCCAACGTGCCAGTCGGTGTGTCCTATCACAAACTGCATTATCGTTGATCCTAACCATGTTGAGACTGACGATGAATTACTCGAAAAGTTTGTGATTATCCAAGGGTTAACCTAAAAGCTCGCCTTGCTAAGCAACAAGGTTAAACACAAATAGATTCGATAAAAAAGCGCCGCTGGGCGCTTTTTTTGTATCTGCTATATCAGTTATTTATCAATAGCTTACCCCAGAATAGGGCACTACTTTAATAAAGCCATGCACTGCGCTGGCGGGATCTTAACGGGTTTCTTTTTCTTGGTGGTATTTTTCGCAGTCGTTTTATTCTTGTCCGATTTCACTTTCGGTTTGGGTTTCCAAGACGCAAGCTCAGCCCCACAACCATCCCCCGCAGGCGGGGCTTTTTGCGCTTTACAATTATCACTGCCTTCGGGGCAATGTAAACGCACATGAAAGTGATAATAGTGCCCCCACCACGGGCGGACTTTTTGCAGCCAATCGCGCTGTTTCCACTCGCGTTGACACAATTGCTCTTTGATCACTGGGTGAACAAAAACACGCGCAACCCGCTCATCCGCAGCCGCTAACTGCACCAGCAATGCTTGCTTATCACTCCAGTTCGCTTTATTAATTTTATAATCTTTGATGTGAACCATAGGCAATGGCTGCGCTTCAACCAAGGCATTTTTATCGAGCGGCTTATCGGTAATTTTTAACCAAATATCGGCATCTAAGCCCGTTTGGTGACTCGCATGACCCGAAGAAAAGCGACCACCTCGCGGCATCGCAATATCGCCGACCAGTAAATTACCAAGCTCCAGTTCGTTCACTTGTTTCGATAGCTGTTGCAGAAACACTATCATCGCTTGATGGCCATAGTAGCGACCACGATGAGAGCGGATCACCTGATAACCATCGCCTTGCAGGGGGAGCGCTTCACCGCCTGCCATACAGCCATTGCTGTAAGTTCCTATCGCCTCAGAATCACCTTTGCTGGGTTCGCTGACTTTCTCCCACGGGCTTGCTACAACTGGCAAAGAGATTAATCCAAAGCCGAACAATAAGCATGACAGTAACACGATTCGAAACACAAGCCGCCCTCCATGGTTCACGCAAATTGAGCGTGGCGCTTGGATATAGCATAGCAGTCCTAACTTGCGCCCATTAAAAAAGCTGCACGAGGCAGCTTCAAAAAATATCCGATAAATTCAGGGGGATTACTTCATTTGTTGGTCTAGGTTCAAAATTGTCAGGGCATTACTCACGCTGGTTGCCAACACATCAACAACACCAGAACGTAACGCGCCTAACAAGGCTAACGCTTTACTGTTTTCTGCCGCCGTCACCACCACAGTAGGAATGTTACGTAGCTCTTCCATGCTAAGACCAATCACCCGATCGCTCATCATGGTATCGGCTTTATTACCTTGGCTATCAAAAAAATCATAACCTGCAATATCGCCGACCACGCCTTTACGGATCCGTGCTTCAACAATTTCTTGTGGTGTAAACCAGCCCAGTTTAACCATGTGGCTGTTCTCGTTCATATCACCCACGCCAACCAAAGCAACATCGGCGCGGCGAGCACGATCTAGGGTTTCTTTGACTGTGCCATTTTTCATGAAGGCTTCTTTTACCGTTATATCTTCCACATAGGCAGGGGCATATAAGGTCTCACTGATCCCATCGTATTTCTTCGCCAGCTGACGACAGATATGATCGGCGTTAATCGCATTACCTGAACGGTGCGTACCACCAATACCACACACAAAACGACACTTACGGTGCGGCACTACACCGACATGGTTGGCGATAGACGCAATGTTACGTCCTTGCCCCACAGTCACCACCATATCATCGGTGAGGATTGAAGACAGGTAACTTGAAATCAGGCTCGCCACTTGCTGACGTTGGCTTTCGTCATCGGGTTGATCCAGCGCAATCAAGGCACGCTTCAAACCAAAGCGTTCTACCAACTGCTGCTCCAGTTTTTCACTAAACACAGGGTGGTATTTCACTGTAATTTCGACCACACCTTCATCACGTGCACGGCGTAATAAGCGGCCGACTTTGGCACGCGACATCCCAAACTTTTTAGAGATCTCTTCTTGGGTCGCGCCTTCTTGGTAGTAAGCAATCGCAATTTCAGTCAGTTGGTCACTGTCGACATGGGAGGATTCAGGCTGTGTGGTCATTACAGGATCTATTACTTAAGAATCAATATGTTCATCATACAGAGATGCATCAAATCAGGCGAGACGTAGATCAAAACAGCAAGTAGAAAATAGCGCGTACAGCGAAAATGGAGATAATCAACTTATCGCTGAACGCTTCTTTACGGCAGTAAATGGCACATCGAAAGCCATAGTTAACACTTTGATTTATTGATATATATTAGCTTGTACAGCTTTTGGTGCATTGGAACCCAAAAGCTTCATCACATGGTTTGTATACTCGTTACTGTTAATTTATAGCTAATCAAACTCACTGTACTTCGAGATGATGGTTTCTAACTTAACAGCTTGATTTTCAGCCCTACGATCTTGCCAACTAACTGAAACCTCAACCTTCTTCATCCCAATGGCTGGCAAATTGTCTTTTACAACAACCGTACGCGTAGCATTTTTATTGCCGAGCAAAACAGTATCTGTGCCATTCACAATCGAATCATAAGCAATAGTACCGCCCGCTGCGCTTTGAGAGCGCGTACGATAAAGCTCTAGCTTTTCTTCGGCGAAGTGCAGTGCATCTAATGTATGTAATGCATTTTCTGACCTTACATCCATATAGGTCTGCATTTTAATGAGGCCCAGTATAGCCACAGACATCACAACTAATGACAACAGCACTTCTATTAAACTCGAGCCTTTTTGATTAGAAGTCATTCCATGATCCTTTTAACCATTTAACCTCACCGCTACTACCGCCACCAAATTTAGAGAAGTGCTTTCCATTATAATTAATGACTGATGACGTTTCTAAAAGTGCATTTTGAGATGTGTATTTACCATTTTCTATATGTTTAGCATCCAATATGATGCCACCACTAACCCATAATGAACCACGCTGAAAGTAACTTGCTTTCTTAACATTTTCACCAAAGTTTGATGGTATATGGCTTAATTGAGCATAAGCTTGGCTATCTTTCCAGTCATTAAAGTTAACCTTATAATCAAGGTTATAATGAAAAATTATACCCTGAAATTTATTATCAACTTGCGCATTATTATTGGGGTAAATAGAGAATAATCCGTCATGAACCATTATCATTACACCATCGATAGACGGCGAATTAGATAAAGCAATAATTTCATTAAATTCTTTACCCGTTATATCACAATGCCCTTCAACCCATACAGAATCATGTCCTTGGTCCATTGCTGACTTAATTGCAGCCCCACACCCCTTAAATCCATTGTATTTATTAGTTCCTGTACCGGGTGACGATTTAGATAAAACTATATCAAACTTTGCATCTCGTACTTTATTATGTTCTACATCACTCACACCAAAAAAATCAGCAAAAGGGCTCATATTTGGATCATGAACAACATCTTGCAATAAGTTATCTCCGCCCCCACTATTTGTCATATGAGTCGATAAACAATCTTTACCTTTACGGTTAAAATCATCATTATTAATATGAGATAAACCTCTATTTGTAAAAGCACCAAAAGGTTTGAACTCACCACGATACTTAACTGCAATACACTCCCAACCAACACCTGTTTCTTTACCTGGATCTGGCTTCTTAATTTCTATAGAAGAATGGGTGTACATATTAGACCCAGTCTGAAGAACACCCGACGAGTTATTAGTAGAATTAACAACAACAGTTCTTTCTATCGTTTTATTTGCACGACCAGCATGATTTGCAGAAAGGATAAAATCTGAACTTGAAGGTATTTTTGTTGCTTTTAATGTAATGCCTAACTCAGAGTTACAACCAGAGGGAAAGAAGCCAGACATGTCTGCATTGGTAGGGTTTGATGAATTTTTCATGGTTGAATAACCACATTCTAATCCCCCCTCAGCTTTCCAATGTGCTTGAGAGGTTAATACTTCATTTTGCGTTCTCTTGATTTGATAGTAAGTGTTTTTATACGATGCTAGTGAGAACAGCAACGATGCGACTGCTACCATTGATGTTACTAATAAGGTGATTGCGCCTCTTTGCTTATTCATTATCCCCAATTCCTAGTCTGGATAGTGACTGATTTTTTATTTGATATTTGGCTACCGACACTAGATACATCGATATCTAACGTAATTAGCTGACTGGTAACACCACCTTTTGTAATCATCTTTGTTTTTATATCAAAAGCATTCACATTGATTTTTTTATAATCAAAGATAGATTTGCCATTTTTGCAAAGACCATTTACGTCAATGGTTGAAGTTTCAGACGTTAAAACATTTAATCGATTATTACTTTTATAATACGACCGATAATATTTTTTCGTTCCATCGTAATAACCGTAAGAAATACAATTTGCGATGGCTGGCGGTGATGGAGATAGATGCACAACCATCGATGGGTCTGTCCCTGTGATCACAAAGCTAGAGCCCATGCCTTCATTGTAGCCCGCCCTAACAATGTCTTCTTTCATCATTTTTAATGTGTCATTTAAATCTTGAGCGACCATTAATTCCAATGATCGTTGAGAGTTAAGTTTATATCCAGATAAAAATACCGACGATACAAAACCTAAAGCTATCAAGCTAATTGTTGATGCAACCATTAACTCGATTAAACTATACCCGCTATTTTTCTTAACTGCAGATACCATAGTTATAGCCTCCAAGCTCAGAGCATGTATAAATCCGTCCAGTAATGTTACTTACTTTTACTTTGATATTTTCAGTATTGTTTTTTGTGTTAAATATCAAACTGCCATTTTGTCTTGGGCGACCAGTTAACGAGCTAAAATCCACGCTTGTTTTTTGAAAGGAACGAGAGACAACGACACCGTTAAAATCAGTCCCATTAATATTAGCGATAATATCATTTGTTGTTTTATCCATAGCTGTAATAGACCACTTCGATGTGCTATCACTGGCTTTTTTAGGAATGTTTGAAAAAACCACAATAACATCATTACTGCGCATTACTGATTCTGATTTAGATAAAACAAATAGCCATTCGATTTCTGTAGCTAAGCGTTTTAATTTTTCTTTTTCGATTAAATTAGAAAATGCTGGAGCAGCTGAGCTCATAAAAATAATAACTACCGAAATGGTAATCAACAACTCAATTAAAGAAAACCCGATAACTCGCTTATGTTTATGCATCTCTCACTCCATGATAAACATTAATTCGCGATCCATAACGCAATCCTTACGATAAACAAATCTAATTAATCTCATTACATTGATTGTCATGCTATCACCAATGCAAAATAGTGAAGATTTTATGAAAGCGAGTTTAGGGTTACATCTACTTTATAAGAGAATATTTAAAATGAAGATACAAAAAGGTGTGAGCATGATCGAGCTACTTATAGTGGTAGCCGTTATAGGGATATTATCAGCTATTGCTTATCCCTCTTATGCCGACCACATGCTCAAATCCCATCGAACCCAAGCGATGGCTGACATGATGAAAATACAATTAACTCTGGAAGAAAAATATAATCAATCAGGCAGCTATGATTACACCTTAGTCGCTAATGGTACATGTGCATTTTGTGAAACAGACACTAACCGCTACAAAATGACTATTGATAGCTCTGGCACAGGTGCTAGCACTTATATCGTTAAAGCCACACCACAATCAACGACTGGGCAAAATAAAGATGAATGTGGCACGCTGAATCTCAATGCCGCTGGAATAGGTAGCGCAAGTGGCAATAGTAGCTGTTGGTAAATAATTAGCTGTTCGCCAGACACAAAAAAGCCGCCGAGTTACTAAACACGGCGGCTTTTCTTTAACTTTGCGAGCTTAACGCTTAGCCAGTCAAATCATCAAAGAACTTCTTCACACCGTTGAAGAAACCTTCTGATTTAGGCTTGTGCTTGCTTGCCGCTTTACCGCCAAAGCTTTCTTCAAGCTCTTGCAGTAGCTCTTTCTGACGTGAGCTTAGGCTAACCGGTGTTTCTACAACAAGTTTGCAGATCAAATCACCAATAGCGCCACCACGTACAGATTTCACACCTTTACCACGCATACGGAACATACGGCCGGTTTGCGTTTCTGTTGGTACTTTCAAGTTTACACGGCCGTCTAGGGTAGGGACTTCTACTTCGCCACCCAGTGCTGCCATTGTAAAGCTTACCGGTACTTCACAGTAAAGGTTGTTACCATCACGCTCAAAGATATGGTGCTCTGCGACGTGAACTTGTACATACAAGTCACCTGCTGGTGCACCAAACTCGCCCGCTTCACCTTCACCAGAAAGACGAATACGGTCGCCAGTATCCACCCCAGCAGGGATTTTAACTGATAGCGTTTTGGTTTCTTCTTTACGGCCATGACCATGACAAGTACCACAAGGGTCTTTGATGATCTTACCGCGACCATTACAGTGTGGACAGGTTTGCTGAACCGCAAAGAAACCCTGACGCATCTGTACTTGGCCTTGACCATGACAAGTGCCACAAGTAGTTGCAGAAGAACCTTTCTTCGCACCGCTGCCGTCACACGTATCACAGGCTACTAATGTTGGTACACGGATTTCTTTAGAACAGCCACGTACAGCTTCTTCTAAGGTTAGTTCCATGTTGTAGCGTAGGTCTGCACCGCGCTGTTGGCGTTGTTGTTGACGTCGGCCACCGCCGCCACCAAAGATATCGCCAAACACATCGCCGAAGATATCGCCGAAGTCAGCACCACCACCGAAGCCGCCACCGCCGCCACCCATGCCGCCTTGTTCAAAGGCTGCATGACCGTACTGGTCGTAAGCTGCTTTCTTTTGTGGATCCGTTAAGATTTCGTATGCTGTCTTAACTTCTTTGAATTTATCAGCCGCGCTGTCATCACCCTGATTACGGTCAGGGTGGAACTTCATGGCAAGACGCTTATACGCCTTTTTAATATCACGCTCTGAGGCATCGCGACCGACACCCAGAACTTCATATAAATCACGTTTTGACATACTAAAAGTCACCCGCCTTTAATACAGCTACGGGCGTGAGAGGTTTACTCTAACGCCCGTGCATAAATAAGATTATGAATTAACTATCTTATTTTTTTTCGTCTTTAACTTCTTCGAATTCAGCGTCAACTACGTTGTCATCTTGTGGTTGAGCTTGCTCTGCACCACCAGCTTGCGCCTGTTGTGCTTGAGCTTGTTGCTGAGCGATTTCCATTAGCTTTTGAGCAGCAGTCATAAGTGCTTGAACTTTAGTGTCGATAGCTTCTTTATCTTCGCCACCTTTCACTTCTTCTAGCTCTTTGATTGCTGTTTCAATTTTCTCTTTCTCGTCAGCAGGAAGAGCTTCACCAGCTTCATCAATTTGCTTACGAGTGCCGTGGATCATTTGGTCAGCTTGGTTACGTGCAGTAACTAACTCTTCGAACTTTTTGTCCGCTTCTTTGTTAGCTTCTGCTTCTTGAACCATTTTTTCGATTTCTTCTTCAGAAAGACCGCCAGATGCCTGGATAGTGATCTTCTGCTCTTTACCTGTTTGCTTGTCTTTCGCAGACACATTCAGGATACCATCAGCATCAAGGTCGAAAGTAACTTCGATTTGTGGCATGCCACGTGGTGCTGCTTGGATGCCTTCTAGGTTGAATTGGCCTAGAGACTTGTTGTAAGTCGCTTGCTTACGCTCACCTTGAAGTACGTGGATAGTTACCGCACTTTGGTTGTCTTCAGCTGTTGAGAACACTTGATCCGCTTTTGTTGGGATAGTTGTGTTTTTCTCGATTAGCTTAGTCATCACGCCGCCCATCGTTTCGATACCGAAAGATAGAGGAGTAACGTCTAGTAGAAGAACGTCTTTAACGTCGCCCGCTAGAACACCACCTTGAACCGCTGCACCTACTGCAACTGCTTCATCTGGGTTCACGTCTTTACGTGGTTCTTTACCGAAGAACTCAGTAACTTTAGCTTGAACCATAGGCATACGTGTTTGACCACCCACTAGGATAACATCAGTGATGTCGCCTACAGATAGGTCTGCATCTGCTAGTGCTACTTTTAGTGGCTCTAGAGAACGTTGAACTAGGTCTTCAACTAGAGATTCTAGTTTCGCACGCGTTACTTTAACGTTCATGTGCTTAGGACCAGTCGCATCAGCAGTAACGTAAGGAAGGTTTACGTCAGTTTGCTGTGCAGAAGATAGTTCAATCTTCGCTTTTTCAGCTGCTTCTTTAACACGTTGCATAGCAAGAGGATCGTTCTTCAGATCGATGCCTTGCTCTTTTTTGAATTCGTCTACTAAGTAGTTGATCATGCGGTTATCGAAGTCTTCACCACCAAGGTGTGTGTCACCGTTAGTTGCTAGAACTTCAAATGTTTTCTCGCCTTCAACTTCATCGATTTCGATGATAGAGATATCGAATGTACCACCACCAAGGTCGTAAACAGCGATAGTGCGGTCGCCGCCTTGCTTATCAAGACCGTAAGCTAGTGCTGCTGCTGTAGGTTCGTTGATGATACGTTTAACATCTAGACCTGCGATACGGCCAGCATCTTTTGTTGCTTGACGCTGTGCATCGTTAAAGTAAGCAGGTACGGTTACAACTGCGCCAGTTACTGCCTCACCAAGGTAGTCTTCTGCAGTTTTCTTCATTTTCTTAAGTACTTCAGCAGATACTTGAGGAGCAGCCATTTTTTGGCCTTTCGCTTCTACCCATGCATCGCCGTTGTCAGCCTTAACAATTTTGAAAGGCATGATTTCGATATCGCGCTGTACTTCTTCGTCTTCAAAACGACGACCGATAAGACGCTTGATAGCGAAAAGAGTGTTCTCAGGGTTTGTTACCGCCTGACGCTTAGCTGGTTGACCAACTAATGTTTCACCATCTTGAGTGTAAGCGATAACAGATGCCGTTGTACGCTCACCTTCTGCATTTTCAATTACACGTGGTTTGTCACCATCAAGTACTGCTACACAAGAGTTAGTTGTACCCAAGTCAATACCAATGATTCTACCCATCAGGCTCTCTCCGAAATTCGTTTAATTGTACTGGCTAGTCACTCATCAAAAGTGACACTAGCAATTGGGGATGTTCCCCGAAAAATATCTTTACGATGTCGTATGACTAATAAATAAGGTCAGCCGACAGCTTTTCAAGGGGGACCCAAGAAAAAAAATGCAAAAAAATTAAAAAGCCCGCCGAAGCGAGCTTTCCATCATTTGCTCGCAACGATTACGCTTGCGTATCAATGTTACCCGCAGGGGCTTTAGATACCATTACCATCGCAGGACGAATAACACGGCCGTTTAGCTCGTAACCTTTCTGCATCACTAGCATTACTGAGTTAGGAGCAAAATCCGCGCTTTCTTGAATAGTCATCGCTTGGTGGAACTCTGGGTTAAACGCTTCGCCCATTGGGTCGATTTGCTTAAGGCCAAACTTCTCAACCGTGCTTGTCATGGTTTTCAGCGTTAGTTCAACACCTTCAAGCATTGGCTTCAGTGCTTCATCGTTCTTGTCAGTCATTTCGATAGCACGTTCCATGTTATCGATAACTGGCAGTAACTCTTCAGCAAACTTGTTAAGCGCGAACTTACGTGCTTTATCAATTTCTTGCTCGCTACGGCGACGAACGTTTTCACCTTCTGCGCGTGCACGTAGTGATGCATCAACAGCTTCTTTCGCTTTCGCGTCGCTTGCTAACAATGCCGCTTCTAGTTCAGCAATGCGTGCTGCCTGAAGTTCTTCCATTGTCATTTCAACAACTTCTTCCTCAGCAGATACAGTCTCAGCCGTTTCTACAGTGTTTTCCTGCTGTAGTTGCTCGTCCTGTACTTTTTTCTCTTCGTTGCTCATGCTTTCGCTTCTCCGCCAAGATATTGAGTTCAAAATATTGCGTGGGATTGAAACACAAAGCCCCACACAAAAAACAGTCTTGCGCATATTATGGGGATGAACTTCAATGATTCAAGCTGATATCGTTCACAAAGCGCGACATTCTTCTCATCCAGAGGCTATACTGCCTCCACTATCACTCGTCGGATCAAGGACATGAAGCGCATTTTTGACACTGTCGCGTTAATTGGTAAACCGAGAAATCCAGATGCCCTGCAAACGCACAAGGCACTGTACGATTGGCTAACGGCTAAAAATTATAACGTGTTGGTTGATCACCGCCTTGAAAGCGATATCGAGATCCCAGCTGATTGTTTTTGTGATTTACTCACCATCGGCGATAAAGCCAACCTTGCCATCGTGGTGGGTGGTGACGGCAACATGTTGGGCGCAGCGCGTGTATTGTCACGCTTCGACATTGCGGTTATTGGGGTAAATAGAGGCAATCTTGGCTTCTTAACCGATCTCGACCCCGATACCTTCGATCAAGAATTAGAAGCTGTACTGCAAGGCGAATTTGTTACCGAGCAACGCTTTTTATTGGAAGCCGAAGTGCACCGTCACGGCCAAATTAAAAGCCGTAACGCCGCCTTAAATGAAGCGGTATTGCACCCGGGCAAAGTCGCGCACATGATAGAGTTTGAAGTCTACATCGATGAAGCCTTCGCCTTTTCACAGCGCTCAGATGGCTTAATCATTGCCACGCCAACAGGTTCAACCGCCTATTCACTGTCTGGCGGTGGCCCGATTTTATCACCCAGCTTAAACGCCATTACCTTGGTCCCTATGTTCCCACATACCCTCTCTAGCCGCCCATTGGTGGTCGATGGGAATCGTAGGATCAAGTTGTTGGTATCACCTGATAACGGCAGTACCCTTGAGGTGAGCTGCGACGGCCAAGTCTCTTTGCCAGTCAGCCCTGGTGATGAAATTCACATTTACCAAAGCCCTGAGTGCTTGCAGCTGATCCACCCGAAAAACTACAGTTATTATGAAGTCCTACGCGGCAAGTTAGGCTGGTCGAGTAAGCTGTTCTAATCGCACGTAATACCTGTATACAGTAATAAAACACCTTCTTCATGATTGAGAAGCCAGCCATCGCGCTGGCTTTTTTATTTTTACCCGCTCAAATATTTCACTACTTATCATTAAGTTAGATAAAAAATAATCACTCTGCTTCTTTCATCACAAAAATATGCACAGGTATCTTTACTGTATGTAGATACAGTATATACTGTATGAAAACACAGGTGTTGATTTAAACAGGTGAACACATGCTCGCTCATATGACGATCTCTAACTTTGCTATTGTCAAAAGTCTTGAATTTGAACTAAAGCCAGGAATGACCACCATTACTGGTGAAACAGGTGCTGGTAAATCCATTGCGATTGATGCCTTAGGCTTATGCCTTGGTGATCGCGCCGAAGCTTGCATGGTTCGCCCCAATGAAGACAAAGCTGAAATTTCAGCCGCGTTTTCACTGGCCAATAACCAAGCCGCTCGTCGCTGGTTAGAAGACAATGAATTATGTGATGGCGACGAATGTATTTTACGCCGCGTGATCACCAAAGAAGGTCGTTCACGAGGTTTTATCAACGGCAGCCCTGTGCCCGCTTCCCAGCAAAAAGCGCTTGGCCAACTGCTGATCAATATTCATGGCCAGCACGCACACCAACAACTGATGCGTGCTGATCATCAGCAACAAATGCTGGATCAATACGCAGGTCACCACGTATTAATGGATAAAACACGCCAAGCTTACCAAGTGTGGCGCCAAGCAAGTAACGAGCTAAAACGCTTAAGCCAAAGCCGAGAAGAAAACGAAGCCCAAAAGCAATTAATCCAATACCAAGTAAAAGAGTTGGATGAATTAGCACTGGGTGAAGACGAATACCAAGAAATCGAAGAAGAGCACAAACGCCTGTCGAACTCTGGCGAATTGGCAATGTCGAGCCAAAGTGCCCTAGCGATTTTGTACGATAACGACGATGCTAACGCCCTGCAATTACTGCAAATGGCCAGCCAGCAAGTGTGCGCCCTTGGCGAGCTAGACAGCCAGCTAAATACCGTGCCACAAATGCTGGAAGAAGCGATCATCCAAGTGCAAGAAGCCAGCCAAGAGCTACGCTGCTACTTAGATGCGATGGACATGGATCCACAACGCTTGGTCTACCTTGAAGAGCGCTTAGCCAAGATCATGTCATTGGCGCGCAAGCATTACGTGATGCCTGCTGATCTTTACCAGAAACACCAAGAATTACTGAAAGAATTAGACGATCTAGATTGTAGCGACGAGCGCCTAGACGGCTTAGCCGACGAAGTAGAAGTAAAACGCCAACAGTTCATTGCCCGCGCAGAAAAACTGAGTAAGAGCCGCCAGCGTTACGCCAAAGAATTAGATAAGAAAATCTCCGACAGCATGCACCAACTCAGTATGGAACACGGTATTTTCAATATCGATATCCAAAGCGACGCCACTGGCATGTTAAGTCCACTGGGTTTCGACACCATTACTTTCTTGGTATCAACCAACCCAGGCCAACCTTTACAGCCGCTTGGTAAAGTAGCATCGGGTGGTGAGCTGTCACGTATTTCACTGGCAATCCAAGTGATCACCGCGCAAAAAGTAGAAACACCAAGCCTGATTTTCGATGAAGTCGATGTAGGTATCAGTGGCCCGACAGCGGCGATTGTCGGCAAAATGCTACGCACATTAGGCGAATCGACCCAAGTAATGTGTGTTACCCACTTACCGCAAGTGGCAGGCTGTGGCCATCAGCAAATGTTTGTCGCCAAAACAGCCAGCAAAGGCCAAACCGAAACCAGCATGCGTCCACTCAAGCAAGACGACCGCATTGCAGAACTGGCCCGCTTATTAGGCGGCAGTGAAATCACCGAGCGCACCCTCGCCAACGCAAAAGAATTACTGATTGCGGCATAGCGAAGATTTATCACAATCTATTTTCAGCGCCTGCCCCGACAACGTGATAAAATAACCAGTACTGCCATGCAACTTATTAAAGTAATGGCAGTCTGTATACTTGATCAATACCTAAGCAGGTATCGTATTGATTGAGATCCACTGTTTTTTATCTGCCTTTTTACTTCTGCTTCGAGCTTGTTTATTATCGCAGCAGTTAAAGCGAATACGCCGGGATGCTATGAGTTGGAAAAACATTGCCGCACTTACGTTAGCACTGAGTCTACTGGGTGGCTGTTCAGTTGTTGAACGATTGGTTTACCGTATTGACATCAACCAAGGTAACTTCTTGGAAGCAAAAGATGTCGATACACTTCGATTTGGTATGAATAAAGAACAAGTACGCTATGTATTAGGTTCGCCAATGCTAGTAGAGCAAGGCCACCCTGACACTTGGTACTATGTTTACTACCACAAGCCAGGTCATGATGAACCACAACAAAAAGACCTCACGCTAAGCTTTGATAAAAACAACAAATTGATAGGCTTATCGGGTGATTACCAGCCAAGCGCTCAGTTCATGGATGGCATGAACTAATCAAAATTAGGCTGTGAACGCCTCCATCTTGGCATTATCACCAAATGGCAGAGACAAAAAAGCTCGCATATCGCGAGCTTTTTTTATGTCTGAAGCAGCAAACAATAAGTCGTGTTATTTATTCGCTTCTGCCGCCTTCTTCGCTTGCTCGGCACGCTTGCGGCGGATCTCTTTCGGATCGGCCAATAACGGACGGTAGATCTCTAATCGATCCCCATCACGCACTGTCGCATCTAACTTCACGTTACGGCTATACACACCCACCTTATTCTTTTTAAGGTCAATGTCGGGATACATTTCTAATACACCCGATTGCTCGATAATCGCCTGTACTTGCGTATCGGCCGTAATGGCGAGTTTAATCACTCGCTGAGCAGAAGGCAGCGCATACACCACCTCCACATGAATTAACTTGTCGTCAGAAGCCATAAATCTCTTTTGCTCGTTGCGTAAAAGCAGAAACCATATTACCGGTTAACTCTTTAAATACTTTACCAAATGCCATTTCTACAATTGCATTGGTAAATTCAAAATCAAGATTAAGCTCAACTTTACAAGCTTCGGCATCAAGCTCGATAAACTTCCAACCACCAGCTAACTTCTGAAACGGCCCTTCAACAAGCTGCATCTCAATATTTTGAAAGCTGGTTAACTGATTACGGGTAACAAACGTTTTCTTGATCCCCGCCTTAGCCACATCGACTGACGCCATCATATGTAGATCTGAACTTTCGATAATCTTAGAGCCCGAACAGCCTGGCAAAAAGGCAGGATAAGACTCAACATCGTTAACTAAATCAAACATTTGCTTGGCGCTAAAAGGGACTAACGCAGAGCGAGTGATCTGAGGCATAGTTTCTCCTTAACCCTTAGACGAAAGTAATGATACCATTACTGCGCTAACAGCCAAAATAGGGAATGCAGCGCATAATCGCTTACCTTTGTAAGCCTTATGAAGCCAGTATCCCCTTCGACCGCCCAAAAACTGGCGGGACACAGAATAAAAAGAGTATTTATGGCCAAGAAAAAACCAAGTAAACCAGGTAGCAATACCATTGCCAAAAACCGCTCCGCGCGTCATGAGTTTTCGATTGAAGACGAATACGAAGCGGGCCTATCGCTACAAGGCTGGGAAGTAAAAGCCATTCGTGACGGTAAAATCAACATCTCAGAGAGCTACGTGTTCCTACGTAACGGCGAAGCCTTTATCTCGGGTGTCACCATTACCCCACTGAATGCCGCTTCTACCCACGTTGTTGCCGATCCAACACGCGTACGTAAGCTACTGCTTAACCGCCGTGAAATCCAGAAGTTAGAGCACGCGGTTAACCGTGATGGTGAAACCATTGTGGCATTAACCATGTACTGGAAGGCATCTTGGGTTAAAATTAAGATAGGCACAGCGCGAGGCAAGAAATTGCACGATAAGCGTAGTGACAGTAAAGATCGTGATTGGCAGCGTGATAAAGCGCGCATCATGAAACACAGCGCAAGATAGTCAACTTGTGGCTAAGTGTTCGATTTTTATCCATAAACACTTAGTCACATCGTAATATGTTGACGCATATATAAAGTATGCTAGTATCGAACGCGTAACACCTCTGGGGCTGATTTAGGATTCGACAGGATCACGAAGGCTTTGGGAGCATGTCGTGGGGCGGTTTGCCACGTTAAAAGCCGCAAAAAAATAGTCGCAAACGACGAAAACTACGCACTAGCAGCTTAATACCCTGCTAAGAGCGCTCCTGCCCTAGCTTCCGCTTGTAAGACGGGGAATAACAGGGGTTCAAACCCAAACAAGATAGCGAGGGAACCTTTGACTAGAGAGGTGAACCGCGAAATAGAATTCTGGTATGTATTCGCATAGCGTGTCTGTTCGCAGTGTCGGGTACGAGAATAAAGACAGACTAAGCATGTAGCGCCTCTGGTTCGACTGGTTTTGGACGCGGGTTCAAATCCCGCCAGCTCCACCAAACGTTTGGAAACGGGACATCTTCGGATGTCCCGTTTTTGTATCTGCAATAAACCAAAGACTTAACGAGTGTATGCATAACGCCCCCTCAGGTATCTTTGCTTTTTAGGTACACAGCAAGGAACACTGCTTTTAGCACCCAATTTAGTGTACCCACACTAGCAAAATGACTACTCGGCTATCGCTAGCTATCAACCCAAACCTCACTCAACAACGAGTCACTCGAGTTCGAGAGACCGTTCATCCTCTCTACACAGCGCCCCTTGGCTTATGCAAAGAAACAAACCGATAGCGCCTCCGCCACCGATACCCAAAAGAACAGCAACATTCGAATGCATCATGTGTAACTGCCAATGGCAAGCTTCAATAAGCTCCACAGACAATAGATACTCCCCAATAGCAAAACTTAAAGTGCACAGTGACACAACTGCGAACTTGTTTTTTCTGGATAATGAATCAATTGATTTAGAAGGATGTACCATTTATGGTGGCACTCTTTGGTTTCCTATCCACACATACTCGCCTGAACTAATAGATGCGTACTCAGAACTGATGAATGATACAAAGTACGTCAGCCATCAAATGATTGAAGAGCAGCACAAGGCATTTATTAACAACTTTCCTAGGAAAGTTGATATAGCGATATCTCATCACCGCGACTCGCTCCCCCACATAATCATGCGCACACCAAAATACACACTTTTACGCGCATTAAAATGTAAAATTAATCACTTTTATGCGCATTAAAAAGTTTAACCTTGCATTTTATCGCGCGTTTTTATGTAATAAACATCGACCATGAAATCGCTATCACTAAGGTGGCCAGATGAAACGAACACTGCTTGAGAATCTACTCACCTGGAAAGACAAGCCAACTAGGAAGCCTTTACTAATTGACGGTGCTAGACAAACTGGTAAAACATTCTTATTGCAGGAGCTATTAGGAAGCACATTCGAAAATGTCCTAAGGATCGATTTTTTAGAAAGCCCTGAGTTAATCGAAGCTTTTTCTGGTTCTCTCAATCCTGATGACATCATCACCAACATTGAACTCTTAACAGGACAAATCTTCGAACCATCTACAGATCTTCTAATTTTAGATGAAATTGGTGAATGCCCAAGAGCGGTTACCGCTCTTAAATACTTTGCCGAAAAGGCTCCCAAAGCTTATGTGGCTGCAAGTGGTTCCAATATCGGATTGCTCACCTCCTTCCCTGTTGGAAAAGTTGAACAACACAACTTAAGGCCACTGACTTTCAGGGAGTTTTTGTGGGCATCTGGAGAAAAAGCACTTCAAAAAGCGTTTGACCAAAAACTGAATTCTTCTGCGGCTCATTCCAAGTTAATCGAGCGACTAACCGATTATTACTTCGTTGGCGGCATGCCTGAAGCCGTAAACTCGTGGTTCGAAAACTCTCAACTCAGCATCATTGACCGAATTGAAGCCGTCTCTGAAGTCCATCGAAACTTAATTGAGGGCTACATGCGTGATTTCGGAAAATACTCTGGAAAAGTGGATGCGCAACTCATCGAATCTGTATTTAGAAGCATCCCAGCCCAGTTATCTTCGGTATTCGATGACTCCGTTAAACGGTTCAAATTCAAGGGAGTTCACGAACGCAAATCTCGTTATGCTGAATATGAAAGTGCAATCACATGGCTTCACAAATGTCGACTTGCGCTAAAGAATCACCCTATTGAAGGACAACCTCGCTCTCCCTTAGCTGCTTATCAGAAAGAAAATACGGTTAAACTATTTCTCTTTGATGTAGGGCTATTGAACCATATGCTCGGCACGGGATACCGTGAAATCAAACAGCAAGGCTATGAATACAAGGGATATGTCGCAGAAAACTATGTTCAACAGGAAATCACCGCACTAGGTATTGAACCAAGTTTCTCTTGGGGAGATGCAAGGGCTGAGATAGAGTTCGTCATCGCTGATGACCTAGGTCGTATTGTGCCTGTAGAAGTAAAGAGCGGTAAGCGAACTCGTGCAAAATCATTACAGTCTTACATCGAAAAGTGCAAGCCCCACAAGACGATCAAACTTACAGGCACTCAAGGCTCACCAGCAACAGAAACCAAACATATTGTCATGCCTTTGTACTACACAGAATATTTGCTTGAGCACCTAAAGGGGGGCGATGACTGAAGGTTTGGAGGTATTAGTATTAGTTGTATGTGTGCTAGCGTATTTTCCAGAGATTGCCACTTACGAGCGTCACTGAAGCTTAAGCGATAAAAACGTCCCTGTTTGTAAATTGCGAACCGCACTTTACGAACCATTATCAATGTTTCTTCATGGATGGTCAGCCTACAATCATGAGGAAACATTCCTTTTTTTGCTGCGGATAGCGGTAATGAAACTAACTCGACCAATTCAAACCGACAAAGTTTGGGCATAAGCTATATTAACAGTCCCTCTTCTGGAGCCTCCTCAAAACCCAAGGCACGATAACCTTTCTCTCTTTTCTTAAACATCCTCGACAACATTGGGATTTTCGGGTCGACGTAGTCGATAACTTTAACTTCATCTTTCCCTTCAAACTCACGCTGAATTCGCCCCACATACTGAATAAGCGAACCTTTCCAGGATACTGGCAGTGCCAATATCAGCGTATCTAATCTAGGTAAGTCGAAGCCTTCTCCAATAAAGCGCCCAGTAGCAACAAGTACTTCGGTGGTTGCTAGTTTTGCCATAACTTCCGCTTGCTGCTTTTTTTTCATAGCTCCAACAAGCATTTGGTGGTTAAGTCCAGTATCCTCTAACATCCTAGAAATGATATTGGCGTGCTCTCTTCGCTCTGTTAATACAATGGGAACTTTTCCTTTAGCAACTTCATTTTTGATGTCATCAACTATGACCTTGTTACGTTCAGAGTGCAGCATCAACCAGCGATATACATCGGATATATGCGGTTTAGGCTCATCAGAAACCAAATTTAGAGGGACTTCAAATGATAAGACTTTCTTTTCCAATCGCTGGACTAACCGAGCTCCTTGATCGGACTTGATGCTATGCCTAATCTTACCCGCCTGCATGAAGATAATCGGTTGATGCCCGTCTCGTCGCTCTAAGGTAGCACTTATACCAACAATAAACTTGGCATGGGATTCAGATAAAACTCGTTCAAATTGAGGTGCGGATAAATGATGGCACTCATCGACGATTATTTGCCCATAACCCTGAACCAATTTATTAACGCTGTTGTCACTTCTATTGACCAAACTTTGATACGTCGCAATATCGATCTGCCCCGTGGGCTTCTTCTTGCTTCCAGTCCACACACCAACCTCAACACCCTGAGCAAAGACCTTTAATCTCTCTTCCCACTGCTCGACGAGTTGTTTATTGTGAACCAGCACTAAAGTATTAACCTTCCTTTGGCATATCAGGCCAATCGCGGTAATCGTTTTGCCGAACGCTGTAGGCGCATGAAGCACACCATTCTCATATTGAAGAAGTATATCGACAGCTTTACGTTGTGCAGAACGCAGAGAACCGACAAATGTGATAGTCGCTAGTTGCTTCCCTTTAACTCTCTTATCTTCTAGCTGTAACGACATACCATAAGAAGAACAGATATCCTCCAAATCATCCAAGCACCCTCTAGGCAAACTCAAGTAGCCACTGTCTATCTCCGCTAGACAAATAAACCGAGCAATGCCATTTGTCGATAAGCGCAATCCCTGAGCTTTGAAGAATTTAGGATTTGAGAAAGATGCGATTTTCTTTAACTGAGCAATTAATGGGTTAGGAAGACTAGACAGCGGAATATAGAGTCTATTAGCGATGACCACTTGCAACACTTTAGGGCAATCCTCTATGACAATTCTAGTTGGTAGCGAGCGCTCCCAGGGGACTTGCTGGCTGCTGTCAGCCGATGTTTGCTCTTGGTGTTCATAACTGTTCAAAAGCGCTTCAACTTTTACACGTGGAACACGCTGTGTTGAAAACAGAGCAGCCCATTGATCGACAAAAGCAACAAAGGACTGATCAACAAATGTAGAGTTTCCACATGAACGTGATTGCTTTTGCAATGGCAAAGCTATTAGATTACCGATCCCCCCTACGGGCAGAACATCTTGGTTAGGAAAAAGCCTATCGTAAGACTCAAAAGATAAAGCCCCATGAATTTTCATCGCTTCATCTAATAGAAAAAAGCCCATCTGACGAGCTAGCTTGGCTTCTATGGCTTGCTCGAAGAAAATCCACACGTGTGCCCCATTCCCTGACCTTGATCGCTCTAGTAGACAATCAATTCCATTTTGTTGGCATGCATCAACATAGGCTTTTGACGCTAATTGCCAATCGCTTTTGTCGAAATCAACAGCTAACAACCAACATGTGTTGTTTGGTTGCATTGGGTATAAGCCAATAACTTCTTGTCCTACTAGGTGATTGTAGAGTGCTTCTTCATCTAGTGGTTTAAACGCCTGGTTGGGACACTCCAAACATTTTACTTTAGGTTTGTTGCAGAGCCCTTGCTGCCATTCATTAAAGCAAGCAACTGCATAACCACTTCTCCCTTTATTGTTCTGCCAACGATGCGCGTAACATTTTTCATTCCCTTTAAAGTAGCTCTTAAATAAAGCGATCTTTTGATCTGGAGAATATTCCTTTGGGGCACTCGCCACGACGCTATCGCCTTGAGCTAGCAAAGATTGACGACGCTGTTCTAAGTGGCTTAACTTTGCCCTTAACTCTAAGATCTGCTGTTCAATCTTTTCAAGCTCATTCATATTTAGTCCCAGCGTCAGGTCTGACAACACAAATCAATACATATCAAGCTATTAGCATTATTGCCAACTGCCTAACATATTGACCAAGCTTTCTAACTTATTATGATGCCAATATCCCAAAAATTTAAAGCACAAGGGCCACATGACACTGCAACACGTTCCTTTTGGTTTGAGAATCAGAGACCGTTCCTTCGTGGATGTCTCTGATGTTGTTCGCGGAAAGAGATGTGGCTGTATCTGCCCATCCTGTCACACTCCACTCATAGCCCGACAAGGAGAGGAGAAACAGTGGCACTTTGCTCATGCAACCCGCAAAGTAGATAACACCGATAAAGAGTGTGATTTTTCCTTCTTTGTTTCCGTCAGAATGATGGCAAGGCAAGTTATCGAAACAGGTATTAGGATCGCTCTCCCAGAGTACAAGTGCACAGTAGCTCGTCAGGCTAAAGGAACTCAGTTCAAAGAAAAATTTCTGGTAGCAAAACAAACAACTATCGAACTAGAAGACGTACATAAGGAAGCACCGTTTTCAAATTGTATTGTCGACATTGTTGGTAAGGTTCAAGGCTTCTCTTTTGTCATATACTTTACCCATCCAAGTCGACCACTCCCTACGGGGCTTGATGTATCCAATAACCAAAAAAGTGCTGTGCTAGAAATTAAACTCGATGATACACATTACTTGTTCAAAGAAGATAGAACTGGAACTCGGCAGCTAGATAGGCTGAAGCACTTTCTACAGAATGACCTGTCGTCTAAGAGTTGGGTATTTCATCCACGAAAAGCGTCAATGCAGAAAGCAGCATATCAACGTTTGAACTCGGCTATCGCTAGCTATCAACCCAAATCTCACTCAACAACTAGTCACTCTAGTTCTAGAGACCGTTCATCCTCTCTACACAGCGACCCTTGGCTTATGCCAAGAAACAAGCCGATAGCTCCTCCGCCACCGATACCAAAAAAAACAGCAACATTCGAATGCATCATGTGTAACTGCCAATGGCAAGCTTCATTACCAGGGCAACCTACCTGCCCCAAATGTCATAGTCATTTGTATGCTAGTGAAATCTCTTCGAGATAAAGACACATCAAGTGTTCATTTTCTTCCCCCGTTCATTTTTTATGAACAAACTAAAAAAATGAACAGAACCTGATACTCCCAGCTTTTGTTTCTCAGGCTCAAGCTCTTTAAATAACTAATGAGTAGTTAAGGTTTCATAAATGAAGAAAAATCAAGATAATGAGTAGTTCAAGTATCATTAGTGGCAAATACGCCTTCCAATCAACCACTAGGACACAATACTGTATGCTCCGCACTACCATGCTAATTTGAACAACGAGCGGATCTCTAAACTAGAAGCCTAAACAAGCTCTCTCACCTACTATGCGTAAAAACTTACACATTAATTGATAAAACCAAGAATTATGAGTACTATACTACTCATAGATAGAGTGGAGTCCTCAATGGAAGAATTAAACATACAAGCCTTTATCAAAGGTGAATGGCTAGACATTGCTGTCATTTCATTCCCGAAAAGTGAACAGAACAACTTCCGAGTGACTGAACTCAATTACCTCGGAGACTACGCATTAGAACATCATGAAAAAGATGACCTACACGCCGTATCAATGAACCTGCCTGTATCTTTTTTCTTTGACGACATGGGGAGACCTGGATGGCTAACTTTTCTTGATGACATCATGCCAAGTGGAGCAAGCAGACGCTATTGGGTCAAACACCTAGACATTGAAGACCTTTCAATTGATGAACAAGACTATGTCTTACTAAAGTTTGGCACAATGTCGCCTATCGGCAACTTGCGAGTAAAAGACTCTCTACCAGAACGTTATGAAGAGTCAGATACCCTCTACTTTTCTCTAGACGATGTAAAAAATCGCGCAAGTGACTTTTTAGATTACGCTCAACAAAGAGGGGCTGCGGCTGGCGGTGCGACAGGCGCAGGAGGTGAAGCTCCAAAACTAATCTTGCGTTGCTCTAAAGAAATCACAGAGCCAAGTAAGATATGGATCGATCCTTATCAAGATGATAACACCAACCAAGATCTACACTATTTAGTCAAGTATCCTAGAGGCTCAAGAAGCACTGTTGACTGCAATATTCTTCGAGCTGAGTTCCATTATTATCACGAACTCACCACTATGGGTTTTGATACCATCACAATCCAAAATATGCGATTAGAAGAAGGATTAAACTACCCTTCTTTATGGTTGCCTAGGTTTGATATTCGTTTTAACGAAAAGCAACAGATTGAAAAGTTCGGAATGGAGTCTGTCTACTCCATTTTGAATAAAGGTGCAGGCGTTACTCTAGAGCATGAAGCGACGATTAGAACGTTAATTGAAAAAATCACCCATAGTCATATGGTGCAAAATCAAGGGTATGACTTTGATGTTCAGAGCTTTGTTGTAGAGTGGGTAAAGAGAGACTTACTCAACATCCTATTTGGCAATAGTGACAACCACGGTAGAAACACCTCATTCTTAAAAGGTGATGGTTATATTAAATTAGCCCCAATCTACGACTTTGCTCCAATGAAAGCCGATCCAGAAGGTATTCCAAGAACGACAAAATGGAAAACCCCACTAGAAGTTGGAGGCACTTACAATTTTATCGGTATTGCAGAATCACTGTCTGACCTTGTGCCGAGTGAGCTCTTACTGAGCGAGCTTAAAGATACCGCAGAAAAATGTCTGGATCTTAAAGAAAGACTGATTGCTCGTGGGGTTCCAGAGCAGATCATTAAAATGCCAGCTATTGGATTAAATCATATCCCTGAAAAATTGAAAAAATGGGGGCTGTTATGAGCAATAATAACAAGTCATCTAAAGAGTCTATAAATGATGTCGTTAATCGTCTCCGACATAATCGCAAACAGGTCTCTAGTCCTCACAATACGAACAGTGACGTCAACGTAAAGGCTGATACTGTTAACCTCGGAGGTCGCACTTCTCAAAGGGCATCAAAAAAGACTCTACCTCCAAAAGCAACCGAACGCAGCAGGATAGTAAATCAAATAGTTAAACAACTATTGTTCGGCGAACTAACCCAAGGTCAGGCACTGAAAGAGCTTCGGATCAATGTGTTAGGTTTAAAGCAAGATGTTTACGCAAGGCTCGTAGATGTGTCCCGAAAAACCCTCTCTGATATAGAGAATGATCGTGGTAACTACAAAACAGATATATTGAATAAAGTCTTCAAACCTTTTGGTCTAAAAGTTGGTCTAATCCCGTCCTCATCGAGTATGCTAAACTCATTGCTCGATAATAACTGATCACCTACTGATAGCTAACGGTCGCAGATAATTTTAAGATTATTTTGCTATAATTTCGCCAGTCCGTAATAGCTAAAAGTTATATTTGGACGGGGGTTCAGTTCCTTTTGAAGTAGGATTTTCATGTAACATTCAATGTAACACTAAATTCAAACAACCGTTTTAAACCATTGAATCCTATACAAATGAGACAACCATTCAACTCCCGCCAGCGCTACCAAACGTTTGAAAACGGGACATCTTCGGGTGTCCCGTTTTTGTATCTGCAATAAACCAAAGACTAACCCTTGTTAAGCATCAATCTGATTTCCTATCGTAAAGCCTTTCAACACCAGCACCATGCAAATATATTTGCACAAATCTTGCAACAAATGTTGCCACCTTTTCACATTACCAATCACCAGCAGCTAAGGCATCACAACTTCAATACCAACCCAAACAGAAAACAAACACACAATAACATGCGAACCTCAACATCAAACACCCTTTGTGATTTGCTTAAAAATGCCATTTAACATCATCAGAAAAGGTAAAAGCGGCTATTTATCATTCGATCTGGTGGGCTAAAACCTAACAAAAACCAACTAAAACGGAAAAAAGTTCGCAACCGTCCCAATATCTACATTTACCCATCGCATATTTTTGCGTCAGATCACACAACCAAAAACCACACATGATCAACATCAAACTATTGAGATTCGATATCGAACACCCCTTTCATTATCTCTTCATGCATATTATTTTGTGCCCACACAACAAAGATGCAATTAATTTTGCACCCTTGAGAGAGTATAACTTACTAAACAATTGGATTGTTAAAATGAAAGATAATCAAAAGAAATTAGGCTTATGGTCTATCGTTCTTCTCGGTTTTAACTCAATAATCGGTTCAGGGATTTTCTTACTTCCTGCATCTCTATACAAATTTGCTGGTGACTGGTCAGTCGCTATCGTGTTTATCACAGGGGCTATCGTTGCCACTATCGCACTTTGCTTTGCTGAAGCGGCCGGCTATTTCAGTAAAAATGGTGCCGCTTATGTCTATACCAAAGAGGCGTTCGGCAATTTCGCTGGATTTGAAGTGGGGTTCTTAAAATGGTTTATGCAGTGTATTGCTTGGGCGGTAATGGCTGTCGCCTTTAAAAACATTCTTGCGAGTACCTTTGACTTTGCCAATAACGCCCTGCTATGTAACTCCATTGTGGCTGGCATTGTTCTGCTGCTGACTGGCATCAATTTAATGGGTGTTAGCGCCACAAAAATTGTTAACAACGTGTCAACCGTAGCCAAAATGCTACCGCTGATTTTCTTGATTGTTGTTGGCATTTGGTATGTAGAACCATCCAACATTATCCCGAACGCAACACCAAATCCTCGTTATGCATTAGGTGCTGAAACGGTAATTTCAGCGTTGATCTTAGCGTTTTACTCTTTTACTGGATTTGAAACATTCGGTACTGCTGCCGAAGATATGGAAAACCCGAAAAAAAACCTACCTAAAGCTATCTGTCTATCGCTTGGCATCGTGATGATGTTCTACGCACTCGTCATGGCGGTAACGGTTGGTATTCTTGGCGAATCTGTTGCGGAATCAGGTACTCCACTCGCTGACGCAGCGAAAGTGGTTTCTGGTGACTTTGGTTTTTGGCTAATTACTATCGGGTCAATCATTTCGATTGCTGGTATTAACGTGGCAGCATCATTCCATATTCCACGTGCTCTACTTCCACTTGCTGACGATAAAATGATCCCAGCTTTCTTTGGTAAGAAAACAGCAAAAGGCGTACCTGCGGTTGCTATCATCGCATCTGGCCTAGTAACAGTGCCAATCGCGCTAAGTGGTTCATTCGCCGAACTGGCCATGCTTTCTGTTGTTGCTCGCTTTGCGCAATACATTCCAACTTGTATCAGTATTCTTATTTTCCGTAAGCGCTTCGCTAACGACAAAGCCGCTCAACAATCATTTAAGGCACCGTTCGGATCCGTTCTTCCTATTGCGGCAGTACTTGTTTGTCTTGCTCTGCTATCAGACCAAGATCCAATGAAAATTCTTATCGGCCTTGGTTTTGTTGTCTGTATTTCACCGCTGTACTTCTTTGCTAACCGTAAAACAAACCGTTCAGTTGCTAACGCTTAATTAATAGGTAATGACAATGCTTGTATCTACACCCACAACCATCATTGATGAGGACCTGGTCAGCGCTGCAACGCAATGGCGTCGTGATTTACACATGATCCCTGAGTTGCGCTTTGATTTACACAAAACACAGCAATACTTAATCGACCTATTAACCTCTTGGGGCGTCAGTTACGACCTTGGTTATGCAACAACAGGGATTGTGGTAACTATTGAAGGTAAAGCGGCGGGCAAAACAATTGCATTTCGTTGTGATATGGATGCCTTACCGATGGACGATGAATCAGGGGAAACGTGGGCATCTACACACACGGGAGTGGCACATTCTTGTGGTCATGACGGCCATATGGCAGTGACATTAGCGGCCATTTATCACCTAACGAAGAATAACGGTTTTAACGGCACAGTTAAGATCTTATTCCAGCCTAACGAAGAAACAGGCCAAGGTGCTAAAGCGATGATGAAAGATGGCCTCTATAATGACCATCCCTACACTGAGCTTTACGGTTTTCATAACATGCCTCGCCTTGAGGATGGAACCGTACAGCTACGCTACGGTGCGACAACGGGCGCTGGCGAGATTTACACATTAGAAGTTATCGGTAAAAGCGGCCATAGCTCAGTCCCCCACAAGTGTATTAACCCTATTATCATCACAAGTGAAATTATTAGCCAATGGAACACCATCACAAGTGGCGTTCATAAAGATGACATGGCAATTATTGCAACTTGCACAATGAAATCGGGTAGCACGCCTAACGGGATCCCAGAGCAAGCTTTTGCGAGTGGCACCATGCGTTACTTCGAGGCCCATGTTGCTGATTACATGCGTGACGAAATGCACCGCATAGCCCAGCTTGTTTGTAACAAATATGACGCTTCTTACGATCTTAATTTCGACATTTTATGCCCGGCGACCATCAACACTCACCAAGCAACAGATAGCGTAATTGAGTGTGCCAATGAACTCTTTGGCGCTGATAACGTGATTGTTGGCGTTCCTGCCTCTGCGGGGGGGGAAGACATGCAATTTTTCGTTACGGATAAAGTGGTTGAGTCTTGCTGGTTCATGATCGGCACTAAAGGTTCGAATCTTCATACCAGTTGTTTTGATTTTGATGACACCAGCATACAGCGCTCAGCTTCAATGCTGGTCAATATTGCCTACAGCCGCCTTACATAGAACATAGAACAACGAGATAGAAAATGAAAAAACTATTAAAAACCTCAGCTCTCGCCCTTACTTTAGCGTGTAGTTTTAATGCTCTAGCCGATACCGTTTACTGGAATGAACCCGAGGCCATTTCACGCCTTTCAACAGCAGAATACAAAGCCGATTTTCCACTGCTGTCGGTTTACTATCAACCGCAAGAAAATAAGATGTTTTGTGGCGTAGCATCGGCGGCTATCGTTCTGAATGCACTACGCGTTGAAAGTAAAAGCAGTGAAATCCCACTAGATTCCACAAAGTTTGCGACCCATGAGAGAGGTTACTTACCGCATAATGGTGGCAAGGCAGAACACTCTAATAAGACATTCAAAGTATGGTCACCATTGTTCCATCGCTACACACAAAATACCGTGCTGGTTAACTCGCCTAAACCACGAATTGAAATGTTAGGTAAACCGAAAGAAGGCTCTGACTTTAAAGATTACGGCCTACAATTAGACCAGTTTACTCAATTAATTGAATCTAACGGTGCTAAAATCACGAGTCATGAGCTATCAAATATTGATGATATCGGTGCGATTAAAGCAGATATGATCAAGGCACTAAAAACACCTAACCAATACTTGGTTGTGAACTACTCTCGCGTAGGTATGCAACAAAATGGTGGTGGCCACTATGCACCTGTCGCCGCTTATGATGCAGAAACCGATTCACTGCTTATTCTCGATCCAAACAATGCTGATTACCTGTGGCACTGGGCAGATGCAGACATGATGATCAAAGCAATGCACACCGTCGATGTTAATAACTACCGTGGCTATTCTGTCATTAGTGATTAATAACAATCCGACCTAAAGCTAACCGTTCACTAACCGTGGGGCGGCTAGCTTTATCTGTTTAACAAATCATAGAGCTATCGATAAAGAGAAGATTGCAGTTTGCTCGTTGTTCTATCTACCAAATCTATAACGTTGTAATCTGTTGTTTAAACCAGCAAAGGCACTCAGTTACTTAGTTACTTACTTTATATTCTCAGCGGGAGTTATCTATGGTTGAACAACTCTTAAATTGGCACCTTCGCAAGCATCCACATTATACGTTAGATAACCAAGCCAACTCACTCTCGTACCAGCAGCTAGCTTTACTTAGCGATAAGCTATTAATACCAATAGAAAATCATCTCGGCGCTATTAACGTTACTTACGGTTTTACCAGTCATAGCCTTTTACGTTACATATTAAAAAATAGCCCTGGCGATATGGCTCCGGACATAGATCAGCATGCCTCTATGGAAATAAATACAAGAGCTAGCCGGATCTGTAAACGTGATGGGGCAGCGTGCGATATTCTAGTGGCAAGCTACGAAAATCGAATGGATGAAGTGGCGAAGTATATTACGCAATCACTCCCCTTCGACCGACTTTACTTTTACGGCAAAAACAAACCGATACACATCAGTATTGGCCCTGAAAATGCCCGATACGCACTTATTCGGCATACTCGCAGTGATGGGCTTCGCGTTAATAAAAAGAGTGCGATAGGTTCAGCCACAGCAACGTTGTTTGATGATTTATAATAATCAAAAAGCAACAGTGAAGGCTAAAACATGGATGCCAAACTTTTCTCGCAACTCACAACACAAATAAAAGTCGGAAAACAACTACCTGACGCCTTATACCTTCATAAAGACGCACTCTCTGCAATACCCGATGCATTGGCCGCGTTTATTCCTGCTGTAGCTAAAGCTCTACGGCTCGATGACGCTGATTGGAATCTAGTGAAGATATTCAAGCATGACTTTCGGTTATCACTGCTCCACTACCCTGATTTTTATACCGATTCTTACCCTGCATTGAAACAAAGCTTGAATGTGGATTTATCAAAACTAAGCCATAAAGTCACTTGTTATGCAGAATCTGACAACCCGCCTATCCTTCATCGCAAAGAAACCATGGTGCTAGCAGACAATGCGTACTATCAACACTTTATCTCGCTCACTCAAGAAGGTGAAAATGCAGGCTTGTATGAAAATAGTCGTTTAATTGGTTTTAAACGTTCTTGGGAAAACCTCATTGCACGACATGGTTATCAACTTGTAGATGGGCGACTCTTTCGCAGTTCAGCGGTAATGACACCGGCTAATGAAGCCGGTATAGATCGCCATAAAACAGCGATTGTGCGCCATGAACTCTCAGCTCCAATGAAAACCTTAATTAAGCACGGTTACCTTGAAGGTTCTTACGCTATCTTCGATTATGGCTGCGGGCGTGGTGATGATTTACGAGAGCTAGAAGCGCACGGTTTGGATGCTTTAGGGTGGGATCCCAACTTTCAACCTGACAATGAAAAAGTAGCTTCAGACATAGTGAATCTAGGTTTTGTGCTCAATGTGATTGAAGATCAAGATGAACGACTCGATGCCTTACTAGGGGCGTGGGAGCTAACAACGAAGTTTCTGGTTGTGTCTGTCATGTTAGCCAATGAAAACTACATCGCCCAATTTACACCCTACAAAGACGGGGTCATCACCTCTCGTAATACCTTTCAGAAATACTACGCCCAGTCAGAAATAAAAGCCTACATCGAGCGCAGTCTACAAGAAGATGTTATTACTGTTGCTCCCGGCATTTTCTATATTTTCAAAGACAAGCTTGAAGAACAACAGTACCTCCAAAGCAAGTACAAACGTCATCACAAATGGCAGCAACTTACCTCGCCAGAGCCAGTAGAAGCGAAAGACAAAGCCAAGCTTATCATCACGCAACACCAAACCTTGTTCGATGACTTTTGGAACACCTGCCTAGAGCTTGGGCGAGTCCCTGCAAACGATGAATTCACACAGTCGGATAAAGTAAGAGAATTAATCGGTTCGCACAAAAAAGCATTTGGATTACTGCAAGAAATGTTCGATACCAAAGAGTTTGAACTCGCAGAAAAAACCAGAAAAGAAGATCTTATGCTGTACTTTTCAATGGGGCTATTTGAAAAGCGTAAACCCTACACCCAACAGCCGGAATCACTTAAACGAGACATTAAAGCCTTGTTTACTGACTATAAAACAGCAAACAACTTAGCGACTGAACTGTTGTTTGCTATCGCCGATAAAGAGCTCATCAATCAGCAATGCGAAAAAGCCCACTCTTTGTTACCTGCAAGCCTGTTAAATAAAGAGCACTCACTTATTTTCCATAAAAGCCATATAGATTCGCTTCCCCTACTCCTTCGAGTTTATGTTGGCGCAGGGCTTCAGATGTACGGTGAACTTGATGATGATATTGACCTTATCAAAATCCACATCACATCAGGCAAACTCACCTTAACGGCTTATGACGACTTCGAAAAATCAGTGCCATTTTTGGTTGAGCGGATCAAAATCAAGATGGCCGATCAGGATATCGACTTCTTTGATTATGTAGATGAGAGCAGAAGGCCACCGCTGCTGAACAAGAGCCTATACCTTTCAAGTGATAACGTGAACTACAACAAACAACAGCGCTTTGATATGCGGCTAGCTAAGCTGCTTGACTACGACGCGGACAAAGAAAGCCAACTCACAGCAACGGAATATCATGTATTACTAGAGAAAGAGAAGAGGAAGGTGAATAATTTTAGGGTTGTGGGTAGTTAAGACAATATGGCTAAGTCGGTAATAGACAACCTAATAACAATAATATTAAGGCTATTAATAAGATTTATTGTGAGTTACGCTAAGAAAACTAATACATTGAACAATAAGTGATTACTAAGCAGTGCTACCAGTAGATCCCCAGCTAAATATAAATGCATTAGCAAGGCTTTTTGACATCACAACCACCTCTTATAAACCACTTTTCTTTAAAGCATTGTTAGAAATAGTCAAAGAAAGGGGGTTTAACTCCACTCAGCGCATTGCAGTAAGAGCACTGTGTGAGCGAATGCTATTTTTGTCCCTCTACCCTAACTACTACTTCAAACTCAGCTTTGGCCCACAAGATATGATGCGCCACCACCTAAAGTCCATTGGACTAGATAAATTTAATACATCTAGAGTAAATAACAAAACACTCGTAGCAGCAAAACTACTAATAGCAAATAACTTTGACCAATCAAGCGCCGTTGACTTACAAAAATACGTACCTTTTCGGTTACTGCAGCCTTTCTTTTCAAAAGAGCTGAAAGGCAAAGCAGACCACCACAAAAACTCCCTTACTTTTAAATTGGCGGGCCAAGAGTTTGACCAATCCAAACCTATCTACCGCTTCATAGAAAACACAAGCAAAGATGTTGAGCTTGAAATTCATCCATTGTGGCTGAAGTATTTTGAGAGTAACTATCAAATAGTTGAAAGTTGGGCCGAACTAAACTGGATTCAGTTTCTTCAACGTAGAAACCCCAACACACCTGCAATAACAAACAAAACAGCTCCACCAGTAAGACGAGAGTGTCTAACTAAGCAGCGTAAATTTTGGAACGAGTATATCCAACACATTGGTTTAAAATGTATTTTTACAAACACTCCAATCAACTTAAATGATTATGAACTCGATCACTTTGTTCCGTGGAGCTTCGTTGGTCACGATCAACAGTGGAATCTTATTCCTATTAATCCAACAACGAACAGCTCCAAAAGCAATAACTTACCAGCTAAACAGTACTTAAAGCACTTTATCAAAATTCAAAAAAGTGCAGTTCAATTTGCCATTAGTACGAATAAAAAGTCTGTCATTGAAGATCATTTAATTGGCTTACAATGTACTGAAATAGAGCTAAGTACCTATTCCAGTCAACTCGAACACAGGTTTTATAAGACAATCGAATCACTTATCGATATGGCCGGGTTACAAGGATTTGAGTGTGGATGGGAGGCTAGCTAAAAAGCTAACGCCTAGTAAAAAATGCTCAACTTTCCTGTTAGTTACTCAAAAAACACGCTAAACCCTTAAGCCCTCTAACAATCTCTTCTCAACTTTTTTAGATATAAATCCAACGTGCATTTCTACCTTATCTGCTCTAAAATAAGGCCCCCTTACGTGAGTAAGGTAACGTTAAAAACAAAAAACTAACGTATCCATTTGACGTGAACTACAATAAATTAACGTCATATTTAACGTTAGGAGTGATTTATGAATAAAGCACAAGATGGATACTGCTTCTCTTTTCCCGCGATAAGAGGCCTTCAAGCAGGAAAACCTTTCTACATTGCGACCTGCCCACTAAGTACCATTCCAAAGATTTTTGTCTTTGATGAGGATGAAGTTCCGCCAGAATTAAGAGCGCAACGAACCCTAAATAAATCTAGAATCCCTGAAATGGTCAGATACTTAGTTGAAAACCCTAAAGATTATGTATTTTCAGCCTTAACCGTGTCCGTCGCGTCAACTGTTTCATTTATTGAAAACAATGAAGTTAACACGCCGAATTTAGGTACATTAAAGGTACCTATGGATGCTCAGATTCTGATAAACGACGGTCAACATCGTCGTGCTGCTATTGAAGCTGCACTAAAAGAAAACCCAGATTTAGCTCACGATAATATTCCTGTGCTGTTTTTTGTCGACGAAGGTTTAAAACGTAGCCAGCAAATGTTTGCAGATCTAAACAAATATGCAGTAAAACCAAGTCCTTCACTTGGTGCGTTATACGATCACCGTGATGAAAGCTCAGAGCTCGCACGCTATCAAGCACAGCATATCGCGCCCTTTAAAGGCTTTACTGAAATGGAGAAATCCAGCATCAGTTCAAAAAGTGGAAAGCTTTTTACATTAAGCAGCCTAAAACAAGCGAATAAAGCACTACTTGGTAAAACAGGCAAAGATGGCTTTTCTGAAGAAGAAAAATCATTAGCAAATGCTTATTGGCAGTCTGTTTATAATGCGACTCCAGAATGGCAAATGGTTCTAAATAAAGAACTTTCTCCATCACAATTTCGCCAAGATTACATCCATGCACATGGTGTAGGTCTTCATGCATTAGGAGCGCTTGGTTGTGCTTTAATCACAGCCCAACCGACCGACTGGCAAGAAACCATAAAACAGCTTAAAAATGTCGATTGGCGTAAATCTAATCCAAGCTGGGCGAATCGCAGTATGTTACATGGCAAGTTAAGCAAAGCTTCAACCAATATCATGCTAACTACCAATGCGCTAAAGCAGGCTTTATCACTACCGCTAACTCCCGATGAAAGAGCGTTAGAAAACCAACATATTACAAGTAATGAGGCTTCAAATGGCTGAGTTGTATCAAGCCGATGGTCTGGACGAAGAACAGATTGAATACATCGAAAATGAATATTTTGCGGGCTTTAAACGCTACAGCAATCATGAATCTTTACCTGAAAAGTTAGCCCATTACGCTGGTTTAGATGAAGAATTAAGAAATGTAAGCAGTACCAACCTATGCCGTGAGCTACAACGTGAACACGACAAGCATGAAGGCTTTGTACTTAAACACTTTATTGATGATATCCAAGCTGTTTACTGTGCAGATAATCGTCCGTGGGTTATTGGGTACAGCGGTGGTAAAGACTCCTCAGCTGTCGTCACACTAATCTATTTAGCATTACTTGCTTTAGATAAAACGAAACGCACTAAGCAAGTTTATGTTGTAGCCTCGGATACGCTGGTAGAGACACCTTTGGTTGTTGATCATGTCAATAAGTCACTAGAGTCTATTGGTAATCAGGCCCGTCGTGATGGACTACCTATAACGACACATAAAGTATTACCTAAACCTCATGAAACATTTTGGTCTTGCCTACTCGGTAAGGGGTACCCTGCACCAACAAAAAGTTTTCGCTGGTGTACAGAGCGAATGAAAATTGATCCTGTCAGTGATTTTATTACCGACAAGGTGGCTCAATTCGATGAGGTTATTGTTGTACTTGGTTCTCGAAGTCAAGAGAGTGCATCGCGTGCACAAGTTATCGCTAAACATAAAATTGAGAATTCTCGATTAGCTCGTCATACAACTTTAGCTAACGCATTTATCTATACGCCAATTGATACTTGGAGCATGGATGATGTCTGGAAAGTTCTACGCTCGTGTAGCTTAGAGGTCACTATTTCACCGATGGGTATCGGTAAAAAATGGTCAAATGACTATGATCTTGAATGGGAAAACCCATGGGGTAGCAAAAACCTAACACTCTGGAATTTGTACAAAGATTCTTCCGACCAAGGTGAATGTCCTATGGTTATTGATGACAGTACACCGTCCTGTGGTAATTCACGTTTTGGTTGCTGGACTTGTACTGTCGTCACAAAAGACCGTGCAATGGAAAGCTTGATCCAAAACGGTGAAGAGTGGATGCGCCCGTTATTAGATTTTAGAAATAAATTAGCTGAAACTAATAAACGATCTAATAAAGATATTTTTCGGAACTTCAAAAGAAGGTCTGGGAACATACACTACCAAGATTCAAAGCTTGATAAGAAAATTCAGTCAGCAGGAGATGTTGTTGACTACATAAGAAAAATGTTAATGCTTCAAGACTTTGAAGATAAAGCTAATATTGACATTAATAATGTAGATTCTGAATTTGATTTAGATAACTTAACAATAGATCTTGAACTTTTCAAAGATCAAGAAGTTAAGATCTCAGAGAATAAAAAATCCGTCATAATTAGTGAAAATGGAGTTTTATCTGAAGAGGCTACTTACAATTCTGATAGTAAGCAATGGAGTTGGTTCAGATATATTCCTGGACCTTATTGGTTCAAGTACCGTAAACAATGGCTTAAAGAGTTACTAACTCATGAAAAAACATTTAATGAGTCAGGCTATCAAGTTACCTTGGTGACAAAACCTGAGCTCCACGCTATTCGTCAAGAATGGCTAAATGACCCTAACGAACCTGATTGGGCTGACTCTTTACCCCAAATTTATCGTGATGTTTATAATAAAGATCTCGATTGGGTGGTTAACGATAATAATAGTTTTGGTGAAGTAGAAGCTCAGATCCTACAACAATTAGGTGCTGAGCATAATATTGCGCCAGAAATGATTCAAAAGCTGTTAGATCTTGAAGTCTCTCTTGAGGGGTTAAGCCGACGCACTGGGGTCTTTGATAAAATAGGTAGTTTATTGAAGAGAGACTGGGGTTCACTCGAAGATATAAAAGAAAGACGTGCACAATTACAGAGTAAAGCTGAGTTTGATATTCATAAAAGGCAAATACAGCACTATGAAGAAGAAATTGCCAAACTGGATCGTATAGCCAAGGTGGAACTATAAATGATCATTAAAAGCCTTGTTGTAAATAACTTCCGCGTATTTCGTGGTGTTCATGAAATTGACCTCGCGCCACGAAAGAACCGCGAATACCATGATGCCCCAGCGCCAATAATTTTATTTGGCGGTCTAAATGGCGCAGGTAAAACATCCATTCTAACAGCTGTTCGTGTTGCTCTTTATGGCCGTGCTGCCTTTGGTCGAGGCATGACATCCGCAGAATACCAAGCTCAACTAGATGCTTTGATCCATAAAGGCGTAGGAATTAGTGAGGGGAAATCTTCTATCGAGCTTATATTTACTCATAGCCAAAACGGTATTGAAAGTGAATATAGAGTTACCCGTGGTTGGTCAAAAGGCCAAAAAGATCGCTTAGTTCTTGAGAAAGACTCTGAAGAACTAAGCCAAATGAACTACGACCAATGTCAGAGTTTCCTTAATGAACTCATTCCTTCAGGCATTGCTGACTTATTCTTCTTTGATGGAGAGAAAATCGCAGAACTTGCTGAAGATGAATCAGGGGAAGTTCTACAAACAGCCGTTAGACGTTTATTAGGTATCGATGTCGTTGAGCGCCTGCGAAACGATTTAGCGATTTACTTAAAGCGTAACGATGCAGCTGCCATGCCTGCAAATATCAAATCTCAAATTGAAAAATTAGAGAATGAGCGTGTAGATGCGGAAAACGCAGCTAAAGCAATGGCAAATGAAGCCGTACTTTGTAAAGCAAAGATTGATCTAATTGCTGCTGATATCGATAAAGCCGAAGGTGAACTATCTAGCCGTGGTGGTGCATGGGCAAGTAGCCGAGAGCAAGAAAAAGCGAAGCAAAATGAACTTGAAGCTGAACGTAAAGAGTTAGAAAAAGTACTTCGCGCTGAAATTGAAGGAAACCTTCCCTATTCCTTTGCACCAACAGTACTAACAAGCCTATTTGATCAGCTTGAAGCAGAAAAATCTGCTAAGCAAGTACATAGCTTTAATACTGAATTAAAAGGGTTCATGAAAGAATTGAGCCAACAGCTCAGCCTTCGCCTAGCTAACTCGGATACAGCATTAGAAACCATTCAAGATTGCTTAAATGAGCGTAGCGCTTCACAACAAGAGACTGATATTTCACTTGATATCTCCGATCGTGAATTCAATCAGATTTACTCTCAAGTCAACGTTCAGGCACCAGAATCGTTCACGCGTTTTGATGTTGCTCGTAAACGCTTAAGCATCGTTGAAGAAGAAATAGCAAGCCTTTCTGTCAATATTGCCCGCGCACCTGAGCAAGAACAAGTTGAGTCACAGCTACACGCTATTAAATCTTTAACAAAAAAACGCACTGAAGCAATTTTAGAGCACAAAGCAACGACTGAAGATGCAAAACGCAAGTACCGTGAAGCAATTGAATTAGCACGTAAAATTCAAAAGCTGCACGATAAACATAAAGTAGCGCACAATGCAGAAGCTTCGTTAGCTAACGCCCAAAATGCACACATAATGTTAGCCGATTTTAGTGAAAAATTAACACAGGTGCGTGTTAAACAACTTGAATCTGAGTTTATTAAAAGCTACCAGAAACTAGCACGTAAAGAAGATTTACAGCTATCGGCTCGTATCAATACGAAATCATTTGATGTTGAGTTGATTGACGAAAAAGGCCACACAATAAGCCGTAAAGCACTCTCGGCAGGTGAGAAACAGATCTATGCTATCTCGATTCTGGAAGCGCTAGGCCGTACTTCCGGCAATCAATTACCAATCATTATTGATACACCGTTAGGCCGCTTAGATTCTAAACACCGAGATAAACTTATTAAGCATTATTTCCCTGAAGCAAGCCATCAAGTCATTATTCTTTCTACTGATACAGAGATTGATGAGAGCTACTTTAATTGCTCTGACTTCAAGTTCAGTATTTCTCATGCCTTTGAAATTCAGTTTGATGGTTCAACCAAATCATCAAGAGTGAAAGAAGGCTACTTCTGGGAACAGAACACAAAAACAGTTGCAGAGGTAAATTAAGATGCTACCTAATAGAATGAATTTATCAAAAACAACTGAAGAGCAATTGAAGAAACTCAAGGGGTATACAGGTATATCTCCTAACGTATCTTCACGGATTGCTTTTTTCCGCTCTGTTGAATCGGGATTTAAGTATTCGGCTGAAACAGCAAAAAAACTCGATGGTAGTTTAGTGCTTGATAAAGTGACTTGGTTGGGTGATACACAGTTAGTTACAGAACTAGTTTTAAAACAAAATTACCCAGACCTTGATGATAAAGAAACTATGGCTGCATGGGCTGCGCATGTTGAAGATGGGATTGCCGCGCTGAGAAATCATAAGAATCTGCTCGATTTTACAAATAACTTGTAACGCTCATAACCAAGTTTAATCTGATAGTGACCTCTTTTTATAGCTTGCTATCAGGTTAAGCTTGTTGTCATCTAATCCTTCCTAAAACTGAGACTATAAACCATTAATGTTGTGGTAGTTCTTTTCCATATTAATCCTATCTATGAATTTTTGAACGGTACAACGAAAGCTTCATACTTGTAGCAGGTTACTTCTATTTCTCTGGTCAGATACATCCAGAATATTTGAACGGGTGTCTATGAATCAGAAAATTTATAGCAGTTTATAATTACATTAATCATGTTATAAACTGCTATTATTTATTGAAACTTAACTTCTAAATATTCCATACGTTTGTTGAATTACTTTGTTTAACTCAATAATGGGTAATGGCTGACTTCTTCCAGCAATGACTAACTCATGTGTAACGCCGTGATATATGTTTAAAGAAGAATCTTTCACCCTTAATACATCCCCTCTTTCTCTTAAATATTTTTCTGCATTACAGAATTTAGCATCCCAACAAACTAAAACATTAACATGTGAAACATCTTTTTTATTTCTATCAATATCTTTAAATAGACCATCAATATCTATCTTAAATTCAACCAATATATCTTTCTTCGTAATTAAATTACTAGAATGAGCAAGGACTTCCTTAGATATACCAATAGTGTTATCTTCACCATATATAATTGATTCAGAAAACTCCAGACTATAATCTAAAATCGCATCATAAACTTGGAAACCGGACAAAGCCTTAATACAATAACCAGACAATATATTTTTCGAACAAAGGTCAATAAATGTACTAATAACCTCCTGTTCTTCAAGTAATGGAAAGTATGGGCTTAATAAATCTATATCATATCTAGTTTTAGATTTATACTTTACTTTTAGTTCCTCTAAAGGATCATAAGTTGGATCCTTAACTCTACTATCAAAAGCTCCAGTAATGTACTTTTTGTATTTTCTAAAGTTATACTTTAAAAGTAGTTCTGAAGCAGCTTCTACAATTTGTTTTTGTCGATAACTACTTAGCCCTTTTCGGCCTGCATCAAGATCCTTTCTCAAAGAATCATTTTTAATATCTACTATTACAGTATATGGCAACATTGACGCATGCTCATAACTATCCAAGCATATACCTATAGGCATCCCACAAATACTCAACCAAAGCCCATGTTCAACTTCGATATAGTTACTTTCTTTATCTGACATGAAATTTGTCAGATTAGTTTTGCTTGTTGCCGATATATAGAAATCAGCAACAAGTTTATTTCTTGACCCTATTTCTATATTTTCAATTTTTGCATCCAGCATATTGGCACGCCTAGAGATGTCTTTTGAAGACTCAGGTAAAGCATCTGTTGCTGTTATGAAATTTTCGTATGTATCTATATCATAAAATTGCACTTCATCTTTCAATGCTCTTTTGGATACTTCACGACCAGATAGATAACCGGTAGTGACAGGTATCGAAGAACCATTAACTGTTAAGTTGAAGTTGAATAACTTAGAGCGGTCAAATAGTACATCCAAACTTCCAACTATAGTTTTTGTTCTTAGCATCACCTCTAAAGACTTTTGACATAAAGGAATTTCAAAAGCGCTTTTCAATGAAGCTTCCACTTCTTCGATGGGGAATTCTTGAGGAAATTGAACCACTATCTTTGTATATGACTCATCAGTACTTTCTAAGCTTTTTACTCCGGTAACTTCTTCGTCAGACAAAGGTAGTTCATAATCATCAAATATAAACTTATACAAATTCTTGTATGTTCTTGTGGCATAAACGCCGTCATGAACAGATTCTATTTTTAGAAAGCAAGATTGAAAGGCAACAAAGGTAAAACCAAAGCCCATAAAACCAAACTTTCCATTACCCGAGTCTCTTTTTAATGATTTACCCGTTACTAGTATTTTATGCATATCATCATGAGATATACCAATGCCATTGTCTCTTATTTCAAGTGTTCTTTTGACTGTATCAATAGATAGGTCAATAACACCCTTCTCTAAGACAGAGTGTTTCTCTAAAATGGCATCACCTGAGTTTTGTAGAAGCTCTGTATATATATCCCAAATATGTCGATAACTAGATATTATCCTTTCAATGTTAGATTTAACACTACCCAGCTCTTGAGTTAATAATTCCTTTGCGAGTAATCCACTCATTATCTACCCTTTATTTTATTTACATGACATTTATTTGTTATAGCTAAACACATTTCATCGCTATCAAATACTTTTCTCGCATTTTAAGCATCTTTTTGGTTTCATTGGTGTATAACTTTATTGCCGCTCTCTAGCTTAATGATGGATTCCATCAACTTATTTTGTTGGCCTTACACCAGACATGGATTTCCGCTATTACAAACAACCACGTACCATTATTGATTTAGCAAAATGAACCATTTACATATACAAAGTTCCCCAATGGGTACTCAGGACGATTAGCTTTACAAGAAGATCAATACTGAATCAACAACTCTTGTATCTGTTGATCAACTTCACTTTCGAAATGAAAAAGTCGCTCATGCCCTTTTTTATACTCAGACAGAGCATAAAAAAGCATCAACGGCTTATGGGGAGCACACTGGCCGCCTCGTCGCCAACGAGATACCGTCTGTATTTTTCCTAATAATTCCATGATGCCCATATTTACCGTTAAGACTGGCTAATTATACATACACAAATTTCATTACACATGATCTAGATAACAAAAAAGCACCTAAAAAGGTGCTTTTTATTCAGTAAATCAATGATTTACTGAAGTAACTCCCAAAATGCCTTATCTCGCATCTTGACGATCTTCTTCGCTCCATCAATATATAAGCTGTAGTGCTTCTCTAGCTTATTGATGGTTTCCATGAGCTTCTCTTGCTCAGCTTTTTCATTAACACCAAACATGGCTTTTAGCTCTTGTGGGCGAATCTTCGCAACGCGGTGAATTACCCATGTCAGCACATAGCTTGAGTAGTCGTTCTCACCTGTTTGGAAGTGCGTAATATCTTGGGTAGAAAGGATAACACCCACGCCATACTCACGACCTTCCTTCAAGATCTTACGCAAACTAGGGAAGTTCTGAGACATGAAGTTATCTGCTTCATCCACCAAAATCATCTTAGTAATTTGGCGGAAGTCACCCTGTACTTCTGGCTTACCTGTCTTTTGCATCTGTGAGTAGAAAAGATCTAGCGTAAGTGCGACTACAAGATTTTGGACAGACTCATCATTTCCTTTCAGCTCGACAACAGTGATACCATTTAGTAAATCAAACAAACTTTTGACTTTATTCGAATCAGGTTCAAAAATTTCATAAGATACAAGACTGTCTAATGCCACATAAAGAAGGTCTTCATCTACTTTTTCTTGATCTAGAAAAATATCCCACACATCTGAGATTGTTGGCGCAGGAATATTCCACGTAGAAGAGTCTGAACGGTCAATACCTTTTGCCTCATAAGCTTCAATGACCAAATTCTTCAATTTCATTTGTTGTTTAGGACCAAGTCGAAATGCTTTTGCCATGGTATTTGCAAATGAACTCGCCGTATGGACAGGAAGCTTAGGCTTATCCCCAACTAAACTTAACGGGTTAAACGGTAATCGATCTAAAGTGACTCTTTGAGCTTTAGTCTCATTCAAAAAGTTTGAATCAACATAATCTTCTTTATAGTCGAAGATCAACATACCAATAGGCGAGCTTCCAACATTATCAGCTTGGTTGCGATAAAGCTGTGTGATCACCGACTTAGTAAACTGTGTTTTGCCTGTACCCATAGTGCCGATAATACCGGTATTGGTATTCATGAATTTGGCGGTATTGGTTGGCTCCCAATTCAATGGTGCTTGTGTTAGCGCATTGTGGCCAAATAGCACGTTTAGGTTGCTGTTAGACTCAGCCTTCAACGCTTCAACGACTGGCGTAGGATCCTCTTCAACAGCAGGCTCTACAGGTTCAACTGACTCTGGACTTTCAGGCTCATCAGATACCACCACAGGTGGTTGTGGCACAGCTTCGGCTAATTGCTCTAATCGAGTTTCACCATTCAGCACATACTCACTTGGAACATGACAAAGTTGTACGACATCTAGCCCATTCAATACCTCTTGCAGCGGTGTTTCCACCAAGCGTGGAAGCAGCCCCATTGGTAGATCGACTTTTAACACCCCTTCCATCATTTGGTAGTCGGGTTGTAAGCAGCCTGCACCTTCAAGGTGGCTAACGACAAAGCCTTCTGGGTACTCTGCAATTTGGCCTAGTGAATAGTCGCCTCTTAACCACTCTTCTTTGCTTGCAAGCAAAGTGTCGAAGTAATTATCAGCAAACACCTTGTACAAACGATACTTGTCGACTTGCATTAATACTTGGCGCATAAACAGACCACGGTAAAGCTTGCTCGCTAGGTCGTTATTACCTAGCAAGTCTTGGCTTAAGTAACGTAGTAGTTCTTTCGACTGTTTAACGGCTTTGTTGTAGTTAGGTACCGAGCCTGTTTTCACTTCGACAGGTAGCAGGTACATGTCTTGGCCTTTGAAGCCAACCAGTAGTACGTCGTCAGAAATCTCGCCTTTCTTGTACCCTTGAACATTACGGGAGAACTCGCTGTCGGACATTTTCAGGCCAATATTACCCGATACACGGATCATCTCAGCAACAGACAACGGAACCCATGTAATGTCTGAATCATGCACTAGGCTAGTCACAAACTTATAGGCACCAATCACACCTTTACGCTCTTTGTTGATCGTTGGCGCGCAAGTCATCATTTTTAGCAGCCAATCACCATTGAACGCATTGAATTCATTGATTTGGCCGCCATCGCCTTGCTTGATAACCTTTTCAAACAAACCACGCTGTGCCGTTACGGTAATCGCATCGTAGCTTGAAGAGCTGGTGTACTGATCTGAATAATGAATCAGTACCACGTCTTCATTACTGTGGAAGAAGTCCAGCGTCACCTTAGGATCAATAATGGTCGTCCAGATAGAGCTGTCATATGAACGTTCCAGTAGACCTTTAAAGTCTTCACTGACTGCTAGGGCAACCGCATTCGCACCATGATATTGAGTATTTGGCTTCAGCGCTGGCTTTAATAGAGCACCGACATATTTCGCCATCATCAAGTGTGGGTGGTCTTGGTAATCCGTTCCCTTCAAGCCAAAGCCCGTAAAGTACGAGCCTGATTTACTTTCAGATGCGTCACCCGTTAGTAGACCATCACATGCAATACCTGATGCCATGTCTTCAATCGCAATATCTGAACAATCAACTTTATCATTATTACGGAAGAAAGAAAGATGCGCGTAAGACTGGCCGTCTTTTTCTGCCTGAGCATTGGTGAACTTACTGTAAGTTAGGCGAGTACGAAGAATATCGATAATGGTATCGGCAACCTCACGCACTTTACCTTTGTTCAGTTCTAGCCACTCTTTCAATTCATCGTAATTAGCTGTTTCTGCGAATCGGTCGAACGCGTTAAACGCTAATTTATCGTCATATAAGTTGATATGAATCGATGCTGACTGCTCTTGGTTACTGCGAATGTAGTCCACCAGCCCCATGAATAGTTCTTCAGCGCTGTCTTGGTTCACCGCATTAACGATAATGCTCTTCTCAGAGCCAGTGAACAGTTGGCTGAATGCAGTTTGGAACTCGTCGATTTTCTCTTTTACTAACTTACGAACGAAGGTCAAAGAGCTTTTCTCTTGAGGCACGCTCTTGATCCAGAACGCGTTCTCTTTCACCTGCTGGTTATAAGAGAACTCATGCTTTGGATGGTAAACGTATGGCAACAAGCCTTTTGGTGACAAGCGCTCGAAAGTGACATCCGGAAGCTTTGAAAAACTATGGTCATCACAAATCGCATTTCTTAGGTTAAGGTAGTAAGCCAAAATAAGAGGGTGGAAAGGTGAGTAGAACTCTTCACCTTCAGACTGTACTAAACCGATTTTCAGCGCTGATTTTTGCTCTTTCGTCAGCATGCTACCCGTTGGGATCGCTTCAAAATATGCTAAACAAGCGTCAACCGTGTTTTGGACAAGCGCTGTAAACTCATCTCCCCAAGATGCCAATGAAGGCGTACTGCGGCGCTGCTCAAGGTAATCAAAAAGATCAACGTAAGAAGAGTGAATAGCGTCATCAATCGCTAGCAGGTCATCGAGCTTAACCGAATCTGAATCTGCAATAGACACGACTCTCTGGTTAATGAACTCTTCTTCCCAGCGAAGTAGTTTTAAGCGAACGCCTGGTACAACGAACTCGCTATTATCTATGCCTACTTTGCCTTTTTGAGAATAAAACTCGCCGTTGTATTCGTCTTTAAATAGCTTGTGATAACGGCCTCTATTGAGCAGCAAAGGTAGGCTCAATGAATCAGTCGCTACTGCACCCTCAACGTTAAATTTAAGCTGGTTATCACCCGATTTTACTGCAAAATCAATTTCATCAGCTTCATTAGCTAGCGCTTCAAAATCCACTATAGAGTAGTCAGCTACATCAACAACCTGCTTAGCATCAAGCAGTGAACATGCGCTACCTTCGTTGGCTCTGATTTGCAGTTTGTTCTCTTCCATATTCAAGGTTAAGCGCTGCTTAGCTGGTGCAGGCTCTACCAAGAAGATATTTTTAAACGGCTCAATGTAGAACTCGCCCTTTCGGACCACCAAGCAACGGAAGTTATACACTTCAGATTTGTTCTCACGCTTCAAAGCCAAGTTAAAGAACAGCGGCTCATGCTTATAAGTACCTTTTAAGCTAGCTCGTGTCGTTTTCAGACCGTTAAGTGTAGTAATTACTTCTTCGTTATTAAGCGCTTTTGCTGGCTGAATTTTGAATTGGCTTTTCTCTAGATTACTCGCACCTTGGAAGATCAGCTTCAGTTCAAACTCATTCACGCCTTCATCTAGCTCAATGATTAAGTGGCGGTCTCGCATGCCCGCTTTGGTCTCGGCACGGTTACGAGCAGTAATTGTCATACCGTCGCTAGCTTGCTCCTCTTCAAGAACGAGCTGCTGCTGAGCATTGCGCTTTTTCTCCTGCAGGAATGCTTCAAATTCAAGGTCTTTCCACGCATCCGTTTCTGCAAAATGTTCTTTAATAAACTTCTCACCAAATGACTTCAAGCGATCTTGCAGCTGATCACCAAAGTGCTCAACTTCAAATGAAAGCTCTGCATAAAGCAAACGATTTTCTTCAAGGCGCTTCTTGATTTGCTTAGGATTACCACTCATCTCTGCGACAAGCGGATCTTCAAACATATCGAGTTCATTAAAGCGCAAATCACCATCTTCAACCGCGTTATACAAAGGATCAAAGCCAAACATGGTGGCACCATCTTCAAGGATCGCATCAAACCAATCATCAAGCAGGCAGTAAGATACATCTTTGCCTTTATCTTGCTGATCGATAAGACCTTGAAGTGCTTGCTTTATTTTAGATGGGCTCCAAACTTGATCTGCTTGCGCTAAATCTTCCGCTGAGTTGATCAATGTATCAAGCAAGCTATTGTGAATAACAACCAGGGCACAACCTTTTAAATAACCTGATTGACTTGCAACTTCATCACGTAAATGAGAAATATAGTTCTCAGTAAAGCCTTGGTGCACACTGGGATCTTCAGTGTGGATCACTGGCACAATTTTACATCCAGCTGATTCAATAAAAGGCAACTCAATACCATTTATTGCTTCGATACTCGCGTGAGAATGCGCTAACATTGCAGCATATAGACGCAGGCTGTTATCGCTATCTGGTGATTTAAACTGATAGCGGAAACCAGCTTCAATATGTGTTTCGGCATTGGCTAAAAACTGCTCTACCAGAAAAGCCTCAAATTGTTTTACGGACATAAACTGCGTCTCCACTATCACTCATACGCTCAACGTTACCGATGCGCTCATAGAATTTAATTAGTTCTTGTTCGGTTTGTTTATCGACAAAAATACCGCGAAGTTTGAATGCTGCGATAAGTTCGTGGAAACGGAGTTTGTCCTTTTCTCCAACAACAAGGTTGGTTAATAAAATAATGTAATCTTGGTTCAGAACCAGTACTCGGCCACTACGTCCTCGGCTTTGAATAAAAGGAGCTGCCATGATTTTCTCTACAGAGCTAGCATACTTTTCATCCAATCCTTTTTTACCACCTGACTTAAATTGCGCTTCAGCTAAATAAAGCGCATTACCTAGCCAATCTAATGCTGAGTTGGCATTTTTCATTTCCGCATGCAAGCCGCGCTTATTTTTAAAGGCATAAGCAAATTGCTTCAACTTATCTTCCAAGTCTTCAAAATTAGAGTGTTGAATACGGCGTGAAATTTCCCAAAGTGGGACTTTTAGTGTTTCTTCCCCACCTTTACAAGGCTGAAGCATCTCTAACATTGTTAACATTGGAAATATACGAACAAATGATTCGCTAATTAACTGATAACCATGGTTTTTTATATGCGTTCGCTCTTTACTTGCCCGTTCATGATCCATAATAAAGTAGAGAGGCTTCGCTGTAGGCTCTTGTCCTGTTCGCCAGTCAGGTAGCGATAAACTTAACTGAGCTGTATATGTGAACGCATAAAAAGAAAGAAAATTCTCAAACTCACTTTGTAAATACTTTGGACGTTTAGATAAAAATTTAAAATCTTCACGAAAAGCATCTGTTAGCTCAGGAAGGTATGGGATTTCAGTCTGAGGTTCTAGCTTACCATTTTCTAATTTTCCATTAAGAACAGATAAGAATTCCCTTTCAATAAAATTAGACTTTGTATTAAAGCTCTGAACTTGCAAGTTCATTAATAGATTGGCAAACATTTTTGCTACACGCTCATCAACTGGAGAGCATTCATCTTTATGAGCTTTAAAAAGCAACATTTCTGGGCTAGTCCTGAGGATATCCTTCTTTGCAAAGTACATCTCGCGTAAGACTTCCCAAAAAGCCTCTTCTCCTAACTTATCTTCAAATACTTTATGACAATCTGCTTCAAAAAGATCAATTGTGTATTTACCTATTTTCTTTCGTAACACTCCTTGAAGGAGAAGGCCAATAACTGCATCCCAATCAAAAGGTTTTTCATTTGTCCGAATAGGAAAGTAGCTATTTAAGCTATTGATACTCGCTACCTTATCGGATTGAGTGGGTAGTTCAGGGCTAAAAGGGGTTACAAACTTATCCATCGACATCTTAGATACCACTCACTTCAAAGTACTCGTCATCTTCATTTACGATTTTGTAGCGTTTCTCGCTTTTCAAAATAAATAAAGTATCTTTTTCATTCGCAACAGTGATGATTTGTTCAATCACTTCATCAAGCAACAACACGGCATTCTTATCATGCTTATTAGGGCGATAGCCTTGGTTAATCTTATCGAGTAATTCCAATAAGTTAATGCTAATTGGCATAGGTAACAGTGACTGCCCATCCACCTGGACATAAGCATTAAAAGCCCCGATTTTGCTGACGCCGTTCATTTTTATTGCATTGAAATCAGGCTTAACTTCCAATTCAGCGGCTGTTTTAAAACCATTGTATTCAGAAATGAAATAAGCATCTTTATCAAGAAGAGGCGCATTACGATTACAATAACGATGAATGGCAGATATCAAAGTATCTTTATAGAATTTGTTTAACTCTTTTTTCTGGCGACCAGAGCCATCAAACTCTTTATGCAACAACCAAAAAGATGCGTATTGATTAATCAGTGTATTTTCAAAGTCGGCTTTTAAGCCATTAACGTATTCGTTTTCAAACTTCGCTTCATCTTTAAGCAGATACACCATGCGTAAATATGAAGAAGCCGTGGAAACGTCGAAAACACCAAGTGCTTTGACTTGCTCTTTTAGGATGGAAAAGCCATCGTCTTCAATGCCAAGACCAAACTGTAGGACAAACTCATCCACTCTACGAGTATGAATATTGCTAGGATCAAAGCTCTTTATATGTGTTAAAAGCTCATTATCTGAACCAGAGAATAAGTTATCAAACAGATACTTATCCATAGCTAATAACTGAAAGATAAAATCCAGTAAAGCACGAGCGGTTAAGAACTGATCTTTAATCAAGCGAGCCTTAAGTAACAAGGAAACAATATTTTTCTGAACCGATTCTAAGCCGAGCAAAGCAAAGTTAGCCGTGAGTGGCGTATGCCCCACCTTCTTCACTTCACTATCGTAGAGCGCATAAAATGGATTATCGAGGGTTGGCTCTGTAAGGCGCGATAAAAATTTAGCAGCAAAGTCAGAGGTGCATCCCTCATGGCTGAGGGTAAATTTAGGGTATTGTTCAAAGTCCAAAAACTTATAGTTAGCTGGGATTTCGACTTCGTTATTAGACAAAAAGGCCTTTATAGCCTCTTTTACATCATTATGTTGGCTAGCACCTTCCTCAGCATAGTTACCCAACATACCAATGTTGATACCCACAACTAATGGTTTATCATTTCCTTTGAATTTCGCAAATCGATCATCTAACGCTTGAATCGCCGTTTGGCTAGGGTTAAAGCTATGAGTGGCATCTAAGTGAAAGTCTCTTGTCGACTTAAATGCATGGCTATAACGAGTAAGAATTTCCGACTTACCGTCACCACTGCTACCACACAGAAAGATAATTTCATTCGGCTTAGCTGATGTCAGCGCCTTCTTAAAATCTGCTTCTATGTCAGTTTCAATGTATATATGTTCTTTATATGTCGATAAAAGATCTTGGCTTTGTTCTCGCTCAGTACTTACCGCATAGGGTGAAGATTTCGAGAGTATGCTGAGGGCTTGTGCTAAATTCAAAACGAGGTCTCGATTCAATCAAGGAAGAGTGAAGCGTGATCATATGTTTACAATCAAAACATTGCAATGTAACGAGTCAAATGCTCAACGCATAATTGCTGTATTTATGTGTGAAAGTCGACAATTTTCGAGTAAAAACAAGATTTAATTACAAACAATTTATTTCGGAATAATTGCCCAATATACGCTATACGAAAGTCACTTTTGTCACAAAAAGCAACAAAGCGCATAACAAAACTATGAGCGGTGAGTCATAATGCAACTTGATATCACATAAAGAATATATTTCAACTCCAGAAGCACACCCAAAGCATGACCTCCCTCCCAAAACACTCGCTAAAATGACGCATTTTTGACTCATGCTTATTTCTTAACTCGAATTTTGTCCCTTTTTTTACCCATAACCTTTTTGAAATATATTCCTTTAACGAAACCCATCGCACTTTTTATACCTCAATAATTCCTTTGATTTTGTTATCAGTAAAATAAGTTATGACTTTTAAGAATGCCTTTTGCATTCCAATCTACAGTGAGCAGGAAGCTAAATTATGGAATATTTAGACAGAATTAAGCGATTAGCTAAAATTCAAGGCATTAGCCAAAAACAACTTGGTGAAGCATTAAGCCTTCAGCAAGGTACCATGAGCCGTAAACTATCGGGTAAATACGGCATTGAAGTGCGCGAGCTAGAAACCATTGCGACAACGCTAAACACGTCGATCAGTTACTTGCTAACAGGCCAAGTGGACACAGGCACGCAAGCAACAACGACCATTAACAACGAAGTAAGCCAAGGTTCTACCGCCACTTACATTCCGGTTATTCACCGTAAAGATTTCTCTTCGTTTCGCCAAGGCGCAACGGTGGATGTTGTTAGCAAACGTGCAATCCCCGCTCACCTAGATCGTGATGAGTGCCTGGGCCTGTTTGTCGATAACGAAAATATCTCGCTTTGTGCGCCAGTAGGCAGCTATGCATTAGCAACCCGCACCGCCAGCTACCGCCCTAAGCAACCTGTGTTTGCTTCGGTACGTGGCAGCGAACCTGATTTCTACCACATGACACAACTTGCAGACGGTGTGGTGTTCTCGACGTCACAACCTGACTTCCCTAACCTATTTGTGAACAATGATGAGTTCCAAATTCATGGTTACATTATTCAGTCAGATTGGGCTTACGATCGTTAATCTATAATTCGACTATCCTGCTCAGTTAAATAGGCGCTATGATACCAATCTAACTAAGTAACTGATCGTTCTTGCTGGTTAAAATCAATGATAACTGCGTTATAGATTTTGTAGATAGAACAACTAGCTATCTGCAATCTACGCCTTGTTCTCAGTGTTTTTTCCTGCGCAATCACCTGAACATTTACTTACCCAGATTGGTATTACTTCACGGCGTCTGTTTGTATTTGTACAATCATGGCCTCTCTTTATTCTTTAACGGATTATGTTCATGGCCACGATCATTGTTGCTTCAACCAACCCCGCTAAAATCTCTGCGGTCGAAAATGCTTTTGCTGAAGCACTGCCTCACCTAACGTTTAATTTTGAAGGTGTCAGCGTGGCAAGCGAAGTGCGTGATCAACCCATGACAGCTGACGAAACCTTACTTGGTGCGCGTAACCGTGTTAAAAATGCCCGCGCTTTAGTGGCACATGCTGATTACTATGTAGGGCTTGAAGCTGGCATAGATGGCTCGCACACTTTTGCCTGGATGGTGATTGAAAGTGGAAATCACGATTGTGGTATGTTGCGCGGCGAAGCGCGTTCGGCCTCGTTACCTTTGCCACCAGCAGCATTGGCACAGCTAGAACAAGGGATCGAGCTTGGTGATGTGATGGATACCATGTTTAATGACACCAACATTAAGCAAAAAGGTGGCGCGATTGCGATGCTGACCAACCATAAACTCAGCCGCAGCTCTGTCTACCAACAAGCCTTGATTTTGGCGTTGATCCCATTTTTGAACCCTGCGCTTTTTCCACAAGACTAGTTCCGTTCTCTGTCCCTAATTGCTGATCACAAAAAAGCCCATGACATCGACCTTAGCTTAGGGGCAATATCACGGGCTTTCTGTTTTAATTGCGGGTTAACGTAACTCTTAATTGTGTTACAGCTGCTTTTTTAGCAATTCAGCTAACCAGACTTTCACGTCAGCATCATGATGCTTGAGCTCGTTAGAGCCTCGTGTAATCGTCGCTACCCCAACACCCAGTAATTCACTGATTTTACGCTGGCTACGCTCGCCATTTAGCAGTTCGTGAAAAATATTCACACGAGATAATAAAGAATCACGTTCATCTGGCGTCAGTAACAGTTTCATCAATACATCGTCTTTTTGCTCATCCGATGCCTGACGCAACAAATCAATTACCTGTTGCCACTCGGTAAATTCCGGTGTTTCAGTGGTAGTGGACATTTAAACCTCATTCTGGGCATTACGTTCTAGCGCAAATATTACCTGTTTCTCTGGGCAGTTAATAGCTTGCTTGTAATTCCTCGGGCGTTAGCAGGGGCTTTTTCTGGCCCATACGTTTGCTGTAATACACATCAAACATCAGCACGTTCTGCACATAACCGCGGGTTTCATTAAACGGGATGGCCTCGATAAAAGTGAAAACATCCAGCTGACCATCGGTTTGATCCTGCCAGCGACTGACGCGACTCGGGCCTGCATTGTAGGCAGCAAACGAGTAAACGCGGTTATTATCATGGCGATCTAGCATCATCTTCAAATAACCACTGCCGAGGCGAATGTTCACCCCAGGATCGAACAAGCTGTCTTTGCCTTTGTAATTACGCTCTAGCTTTTTGGCTGTTTCTTTGGCGGTGGCTGGCATTAACTGCATTAAACCACGTGCCCCCACTGGCGATTGCGCTTCGGTGTTCCACGCACTTTCTTGACGCGCCAAGGCCATCATAGTGGTGGTCGGTAAATCACGTTCTTTGCTAAAGAAATCAAACCACCATTTATGCGCTAAAGGAAAGCGTAGTTCATGGTAGCTCCATAAGCGCCCTGCAATAGTGGCTTGCACCGCAAGGTGGTGCCAACGGTTAGCCTCTGCATAGGTGGCAAGCTTCAAGGCTTGGTCGGGATTTTTACCGCGCAGTAAATACGCCCATTCGCTACGGGCAGCATAGAGTTTATCGACCGCCACCAGCTCTTTAATGCGGTTTAGCGTTTCACGATCGCCATCGGTGTCTTTGACAACCAATTTGCTTTTGCTGATAGGGTATTCAATCGGCTTTTTCAAAATGGTGGCTGCGGCCACGCTGTAGAAATCACGCAGGCCAAGTAAAGATTCATAGATCTTATTCGCTTGTGCTTGCTTACCGTCACGGGCGAGCAAATACGCTTGCCAGAATGTCCAACGGGTGGTCTCTTTCGCTTTGGCGGGTAAGCGCTTGACCCACACATCCACCGCTGGCCAATCGGCTTCACGCATGGCGGTGCGAATACGGCGCTCTAACAAGCTTACCTTGGTGCTTTTGGCGATCACTTTATCGCGCCAAGCAATTAACGCGCTATCATCTGTGGTCATCAAACGCGAAGCGACAAACTCGGCCAATTGCTGGCGTTTGGCTTTGCTGTAATGCTGACCATCCATGGTGCGGGTGTATTGTGCTACTGCTTCTTTCACATCTTTACGGGCTAAGCGCTGATACGCCGCCGCAGTCAGCTTTTGATTAAATGGGGTGACTTTGCTGGCTTTGGCAAAATCCGCCACCATGGCAGGCTTCTCAAGCAATTGGATCACCTTGTTACCGCTGATACGGCCCGAGGTGGATAGTTGCTTGTTTAAATAGGTCAGAAACTGTTTGTTGCCTTTGCCATACACCAACAACATGCGATTAAGAATGTCTTCATCATGGCGTTTACCCGCCTTGTTCCAGGCTTCTAATAATGGGTCACACTCGTCGGCAATCGAACTGCCTTTTTGCCAGATCTCCGCCGCCCCTTGCCAGGCTTCTTTTTTTTGTCCTTGCTGCAATTTGGCGTAATAGTATTGGCATTGCAGCACTTCACCACGCGGTTTGGTCGGTTGGAAAGCAAGGAACTCATCCCAGCGCTGGGCGATGGCTAAATAACTGGCGTAGCGGTATTGAATGGTAGGGTGAAACGGTAGTGTTTTATATTGGGTTAAAAAGGCGTGAACGTCCTCTGGCGATTTGTTTGTTAAACTGCGAGAAAAATCACGGTAGTCTAAATACGGTGTTAGTGGATATTTATCCAATTTGTTCCGTAACTGACTGAATTTTTCGGCATCGTTATCTTCAAGCGCATCTTGTGCTTGTTCGTACCATGCCCGTTGTTCATCGAGTGTGGCAGCCTGTAATGCAGGTGCAACCCCAACTCCCAGCCCGATACACGCGGCATATAGCACCTTTTTCATGACAGTCATTGACACAAGAAAACTCCATTTCGATTTGGTATCACTCATACTAAACACTAATTATGAACATTACTGTTAAACTTAGGTCAAGGTCGAGTAAAATACCCCCTTCCTTTACGATTAGAGATAGCAACGGATATGGCTGAATACGTCTATACCATGTCGCGCGTGGGCAAAATTGTTCCACCTAAGCGTCAAATCTTAAAAGATATTTCATTAAGCTTCTTCCCTGGCGCCAAAATTGGTGTTTTAGGTCTAAATGGTTCGGGTAAATCGACCCTACTTCGCATCATGGCTGGTATCGATACCGATATTGAGGGTGAAGCGCGCCCTCAAGCTGGCTTAAAAGTTGGCTACCTACCGCAAGAGCCTGTACTTGATGAAGAAAAAACGGTACGCGAAGTGGTTGAAGAATCAGTCGCTGATGTAAAAGACGCATTAACCCGTCTTGATGCCGTTTATGCCGCATACGCAGAAGAAGATGCAGATTTCGATAAACTTGCAAAAGAGCAAGGCGAGCTAGAAGCACTGATTGAGACCAAAGATGGTCACAACCTAGAGATGCAACTAGAGCGTGCAGCAGATGCCCTACGTCTTCCTGAGTGGGATGCAAAAGTTAAATTCCTTTCAGGTGGTGAACGTCGCCGTGTGGCAATTTGTCGCTTACTGCTTGATAAGCCAGACATGCTACTGCTTGATGAACCAACCAACCACTTGGATGCTGAATCTGTGGCTTGGCTTGAGCACTTCTTGGTGGATTACAGCGGTACTGTGGTCGCCATCACGCACGACCGTTACTTCCTCGACAATGCAGCAGGCTGGATCCTAGAACTTGACCGTGGTGAAGGTATTCCATGGGAAGGTAACTACACCTCGTGGCTTGAGCAAAAAGACGCGCGTTTACAACAAGAATCTGCACAAGAAAATGCACGTCAAAAAACGATCGCAAAAGAGCTGGAGTGGGTTCGTCAAAATCCAAAAGGCCGTCAATCTAAGTCAAAAGCTCGTATGGCGCGCTTTGAAGAACTTAACAATAACGACCACCAAAAACGTAACGAAACCAACGAGCTATTTATCCCGCCAGGTGAACGCCTAGGTGATAAAGTGCTTGAGGTGAATAACCTAACTAAATCGTTTGGTGATCGCGTATTGATCGACAACCTATCGTTCAGCATGCCTAAAGGTGCGATCGTGGGTATTATCGGTGCCAATGGTGCTGGTAAATCAACGCTATTTAAAATGCTGAGCGGTGTCGAGCAACCCGATTCTGGTACTGTTGAACTGGGCGAAACTGTTAGCCTAGCATCGGTTGATCAGTTCCGTGACAGCATGAACGACAGCAACACGGTTTACCAAGAGATCTCTGAAGGTGCGGAAATCATCCGTATCAACAACTACGAAGTACCAGCACGTGCCTACGCGTCGCGCTTTAACTTCCGTGGTAGCGATCAACAAAAACTGATTGGCGATCTATCGGGTGGTGAGCGTAACCGTGTTCACTTAGCGAAACTGCTAAAAGCGGGCGGTAACGTACTGCTACTCGATGAACCAACCAATGACCTTGACGTAGAAACACTACGTGCATTGGAAGAAGCGCTGCTTGAGTTCCCTGGCTGTGCCATGGTTATCTCGCACGACCGTTGGTTCCTAGACCGTATCGCAACCCACATTCTTGACTACCGTGATGAAGGCCAAGTTAACTTCTACGAAGGTAACTACACCGAATACACTGAGTGGCTGAAGAAAACATTGGGCGCACAAGCGGCTGAACCACACCGCATTAAATACAAGCGTATTGCTAAATAATGCATAGATCTGTCTGACACGTCAGACACAGATCGTACTTAGGGCTGCTTCGGCGGCCCTTTTTTGTGCCAACACGATAATAAAGCCCCACTGGCGATAATTGGCACACTGATTTCCCTTCATCATCTAGCAGCAACCCCCGTCCCGAGTGCCATACGCTCAGCCTCTTCTTCGGTAAGTACATTATTGCTATTTCCGTATAATTAGCTGATAAAACGCTTAATTTGTGATCATCTAACTGGCGTGTTTAGCCATTTAACCGTACACTGTTATACAAAGCTTGTTATGTCTCACGACCCTTTATAATTACTAATAAGAATAAATTATTATGGTTGAACGTCGTCATTTTAAACGCATCATGTATCAAGCACCTGCCACCTTGCATCAAGCAGATGGAAGCTGGCAGACCGATGTAAGAGACTTATCTTTACAAGGGATTTTAATCACCCGTCCACAAGAGTGGCACCCAAGCAAAGATGACACTTACACCATCACCTTTTGTTTACATGAGTGTGATATTGAATTGAGCATGGAAACTCAATTAGTGGATAACTGTGAAGATTACCTTCGTATGAATATCCACCACATCGATATCGATAGCGCTAGTCATTTAAAACGCCTCGTCGAATTGAACGTCGGCACTGATGAACTGTTACATCGCGAACTCGAACACCTCACGGATTTACCTAACACTTAACTGTAACGAATCATCATGTCTGACACTATTTGTATCTCGGTGTCCCACCGTCGTGGGACATCCCATTATCTGATCAACCGATTTAAAAAACGCTACGCGGCTTTTTTAGTTTTATTTTTAGGCGGTATGTTGGGCTACGGTAGCTTAAACATTTACCAACTTTACCAACAAAACCAAGTCTCCAACGTCCAGCTGACCCAATTGAATGTTCAAGCCGAACAACTCAGTGATTCCCTGTCGGAAGAAAACGCCACTAACCTGGTGTTAAGCCAAGAGCTTGAAGACAAGAAAAACGAACTCATGATGCTAGAACAGCGAATTGATGACGTAGAAGCGATCCTTGGTTTACAGGCAGAAAATAGCCATGTACCGCTAGAACAGCGCGTCGACAGTGCTGCGATCAGCTCGGCGGTGCGCGGCACCTTATTTCGCCTGATCCCTAACGGCAGTCCAACCCCTAACATTCGGATGTCATCAGGCTTTGGCACCCGCATTCATCCTGTTACTGGCAAGCGTAAACGCCATAATGGGCTCGATTTTGCCGCTAACATTGGCACGCCTATCTATGCCCCAGCAGATGGGGTGATTGAAAACGTCCGCCCGAGTAACAAAGGTTCTGGCAACTTCATCAAGTTGAATCACTCTTTTGGCTTTATGTCGACCTATTCCCACATGAAGAAATTCAATGTAAAACGCGGTCAGTTTGTTCGCAAAGGGGATTTATTAGGATGGACGGGTAACTCTGGCTTATCCACTGGCCCGCACCTGCATTACGAAATTCGCTTTTTGGGCCGCGCACTTAATCCACGTAATTTTGTGATGTGGACACCAGAGAACTTTGATTCGTTATTTGAAAAAGAAAAATCGGTGCAGTGGGCTACTATGCTCGAGATGATCAATAACGTGGTCGCGATGCAAGTGCAACTTACCCAAGCGCCGTCGCTTGAGTCGACCATCAAAACGGCCAATACCGCACCTCGTCAATTGGAGCAGCGCCAACTATAGCTTGGCTTGCCGTTACACAGCCTAACGTAACCATTAAAAAAGCGAGTATAAAAATACTCGCTTTTTTGTTGGCATTCGAAATACCGGAACATTCAACTCACACAATCAGCTGACGCGATCAAAGGCCGCCAGCGCTTCTTGCAGATCTTCAACCGCGATGATTTCAATGCCGTTCACTTGGCGACTGGCATTGGCTTTTGGCACAATCGCACGGGTAAAGCCTTGTTTAGCCGCCTCACGAATACGCTCGACCCCATTAGCGGCTGGGCGAATATCGGCGTTCAAGCCAATTTCACCAAACACTAAGACATCTTGCGGAATAGGTGCGTTTTTAAAGCTAGAGAAAATCGCTAACAGCACCGCTAAATCGGCTGAGGTTTCTTCAATCTTGATCCCGCCAACACAGTTAACGAAGATATCCATGTCAGTCAGCATCACCCCACCATGACGCGCTAATACCGCAATCGACATGGCGAGACGGTTATGATCGTAACCTACCGATAAGCGACGTGGGTTTTCCGTGACCGAGGTATTACACAAGGCTTGAATTTCCACCAGCAGCGGCCGTGTCCCTTCCCATAAGGTAGTACAGGTTGAGCCCGCATGGTTTTTATCAGAACGACTCAAGAAAATCGCCGACGGATTTTTAACTTGCTTCATGCCTTGTTCGGTCATGGCAAAAAAGCACGATTCTGAATCGGCACCAAAACGGTTTTTCGAAGTACGCAATACGCGGAACTTTTCGTCAGAGGTCGACGATAAGGCAAACAAGCCATCCACAATGTGGATCAGCTGCATCGGGCCTGCCACATTCGAATCTTTGTTGATGTGGCCGATAATTAAGAAGGTCACACCTTCGGTTTTGGCGTAACGCGTTAATGCCGCTGCCGACTCTTTCACTTGGCTTGGACTACCCGCAGCAGACTCGTTGTGGGCCACTGTCATAGTTTGGATCGAATCGATGATCACAAAGTCAGCTTTTTGCTGCGCAACCAAGTTTAAAATCTGTTCGACTGACGTTTCAGCAACCACGTTGATTTTATCTAGGTTAGGGGTTTTCAAACGCACCGCACGTTGCGAGATCTGATTGATCGATTCCTCACCTGATACATATAACGCTGATTTATGCTCAGCCACCGCCCCTATGCTTTGCAGCAATAGCGTTGATTTACCCGCGCCGGGATCACCACACAGTAATAAAACTGAGCCTGGCACAATGCCGCCACCGAGCACACGATCTAGCTCACTGATGCCAGAGCTATAACGTGGTACATCTGTTGCCTTAACGTCCGATAGCTTTTGTACCTTGGTTGATGCACCTGCATAACTATTCGCTGCACTTGCCACACCGACTGCGGCTTTCGTTTTCGGAATCGTGAACTCAGTTATGGTATTCCATGCAGCACAAGCACTGCATTGTCCTTGCCACCTTGGAAAGTCAGCGCCACAGTCACTACATACATAAGCACGCTTTGTTTTGGCCATTTTTTACCCTAGTTTTATTACTATTTTATTCATCATTCGCAAAAAGCATAATAAAATGGCTTTTTTGTCAAATTATTGCCTTTCTTGGCTAAACTTTTACGCCAAAATACAGATAATATCTTAAGACGTACACTATCAGAAGAACCCATGCAGCTAGACGATTATAAAGGACTGATTGAGCAACTCATCCCTGTTTACGATAGCAGCGATTTTGATCACGTTTTCCAAATGATGACTCAAGATGAAACAGGGCCAACGCGCTTACAAATTAAATTGGAATTAAACCGGGTTATGGCGCGATGCCATAAAGCGGTCGATCTGCGTGGACGCGTCAACGGTGAATGCCGTGAGTATACGCTGGATGGGTTAAAACACTATCTTGATGACGTCGCCATCAATACTTATCACAAACGCTATAAGCAATACGGTAACCAATACCGCGTCGGTGTCTACGAAGCATTAGTGAATACCCGTAATAATTTTCGGGTATTGCACAAGCAAGGCAAATTTAGCCCCAATGCCACACCAGCCCCCAGTACTAGCCACGACGCTCAATTCAGCGTCGATGCCATTCGCTTTGGTCATTACTTAACGCGTGGAGAAAAACGGACTCAAGTGTCTACACCGGTTAACTTAAGCTTACCGCTTGGGCAAAGCGTGCACGGCATGACGTCTGATATTTCCTGCTCTGGTGCCAAAATTAAAGTACCATCGGCGTTTAACTACCACCTCGGTCAAACCATCAAGGTGACTTTTCCTGAGATTGCCGAGAGCTTTCCCGATCTACGTAAAAATGCCGAAATCACCTATCGGGTATTAGGCATCGACGATAACCCAGATAACGACAGCTACAAGTGGCTACGGTTACTCGCCCTATCAGACAGTGAAGGTATCCAATCGGCACTCGAGCGCTATCAAGCGGCAAACCCGAATCGCTCCCGTAACGATCATGAAGACAAGGTGATCCAAACCCGCACCATTGGCTACGAGCACTGCTATTTGAAGCACACCGCCAACATACCGCTGTTCTTTGCGGGCAGTGAACTGAAATACGGTTTGCTAACGGATCACAACCGCCATATTTGGGATTACTGGCATGATGAACGTAATCAATCTGTTATTAATCACCTACTGTCTGAAAATCGGATGGCGATACTGGGCAAAGCAGGGCTAAAACAATGCAGTACTTTACTGTATAGCTTTACCCACGAGCACGAAAACAAAACACACTTTTACTCTGCCGCGCTGCCTGAAATGAGCCAAGAACAGCGTCGTTTGTTTTGGCATATTGGCGCATCACGCCCAAGCTGGCGGGTCACCAAAGTAACAGTACACCCATTAGGCGAAGAGGACTTAAATTACTTACAATCTCTCGCGCCAGAGATGCAAGAGCAGTTAAAATCGCTGACCCATATTGGTATTTTACAAGACTTAACCCACCAAGAAGCTAAAGCCGACTACCTATTACCTGCGAAGCCACAGCTCAGCTCTAATGCACTTCAAGTGTTTCGCCACCCGCGCAATCCTATTGCTAAGGCGCAAGGGATTTATTTCGATCCTAAACCCCAACGCAGTGAAGAGCGTTACCTGTTTAAAACCCCATTAGAGCTTACTCATGCGACGCTTGGTAAAAAAGTGGGGATTTCAATCGACTTTTCAACCCGCGGTTTAAACTTGCAACTTAGCGAGCCTGTCGCTTTAAAACGGGATGATTTGGTTAATATTCGGTTCAACGATTTGCAAAAAATCGACCGTAATGCCCCTTTACACTGCATGCCTTATCGCGTGGTACGTGTCAGCCCAAACCGGTGTAATATTCAGCTTACCACTGGCAGTGGTAGGGATGCCGCTCGCGGTGAAAACTTCCTGCGCCACTTGATCAAAAATAATGAAGCGCGGTTACGAGTGTGCAAAGAGTCCTTACCTGAAGGTGAGCTCTTACTCGCCATGCACCAAATGCTGCTAACACGATTAAACAGCACCCCTTATTTTGCTGAGAAGATCGATCATAAAGCCAAGATCAAAGCCCTTGGCTGTAATTTCCCACTGGCACCACTGCCTAAATTGTTTAGTCAGTTAACCAATAACCCGCTTTTCTCTGTCGCTCCGATTTTCCAAAATCGGGTTAATAAGATGCTGTCAGAAACCATGCGCCCCGTAGAAGTGAAAGCCCCTTACATCCATGAAATATACTTGTGGGTTAAACGCGAAGGCGGGGTTGTCGAGCGCATGTGCAGCAAATTAGTGGAAGAATTCATTAACGTTGAGCACCGTATCCGTTTCATTCAGCAAGCTCGCGCCAAGGGGGAATTTTTCGCGATTCGCGTTACCGCCGTGCCTGTACTGAATCCATTAACGGCATTAACCGGTGAAGAGCTCGGTGAATTAGCACGGCTCACTTTACACCGAGCACGCGCCTTAGAGGTTGAATTTACCTCCTTGATTGGCTGTGGCGAGATCTACGATGTCACCGACGAAGTCTTAGTGCGATTAGAATTAAGCTAACGACACCATTAATCTACTGCACATAACAAACAACAACGCCAGTCAGTGACTGGCGTTGTTTTATCTCTTGCTACCCGTATTTGCGGTTACGGGTTGTCTAAAAAGAGCGGATCACCAACGGATCCCTTGTGGCATCAGCGATGCAGATAAAATACACAGCACCCCACCTAAATCGGCAAATCGAATGGCAGAATCCGCTTCAGCTTCCACTTTCGGTTTAGCATGGTACGCAATCCCTAGACCTGCTGTGCTCATCATGACTAAATCATTGGCGCCATCACCTACCGCCACCGTATTGTGATACGGAATGTCGAAATGCTCGGCCAGCTCAACCAATACATCCGCTTTGGTTTGGGCATCCACCACCTCACCCAACACTTTGCCTGTTAACTTACCATCGACAATGTCCAAGGTATTGGCGTGGGCATGGACTAAATCCAGTTCATCTTTGAGGTGATCAGAAAAATAAGTAAAGCCGCCAGATGCAATCGCCACTTTCCAGCCGTAATGTTGAAGGCTTGCCACCAACTGACGGAGCTCGGGCATCATAGGTAAGTGCTCACGGACTTGCGCTAAAATCGCTTCATCTGCGCCTTTAAGCGTAGCTACCCGCTGGCGCAAACTCGCTTCAAAGTCTAACTCCCCTTGCATAGCGCGTTCGGTTACTGCTGCCACTTCTTCACCGACCCCGGCCAGTTTCGCGATTTCGTCGATACATTCGATCTCTATCGCTGTGGAATCCATGTCCATCAACACGAGACCCGGTTCAGACAGATCCGGTAAATCTGAAGTTGCGACGGTATCGAGCGAATGGTCTATGATGGCTTGCAATAATGTCGGCTGCAAAGGGTTACTCACCAATACCGCATCGTAATGACCCACTTTCCAAGCAGCGACCACCTCTAATATTTCATTTGCTTGCTCGCCGATTTCATCGAGTTGGGTCGGTGTGACTGCGCGGCCATAAATCAAGGTCGCGGCTTTTTGCTTCACTAAGTTCGGCATAGCAATAATTTCGGGAAATCGCTGTTGTAGCAATGTGTGTTTTCTAATGCGCAGCAAAATTCATCATCCTTGTTGAAGTAGTTATACTCATGGTGTTGGCTGAAACAGCCATGAGTATAAACACTCGTAATATTTAGCCGTGGTACCGCAGTGATACCTAGCTGTGATACCGAGTCGCCATAAATCATTTTATGGCGAGGCGCTTCTATTACTCTAGCGTTTTAACAAGAGGATTATCGAGTTTTTTACCGCTTGAGAGAAACACTGGTATACTGCCCTGCACCATCAAACTACCTGAACACCATAGAATAAGCCATCGCCCTACTATGGCAAAAATGATGGATACGATGCAACAGGCTCGGTAATCGACTCAGTAATCCCCCGTGCAGGCACGAGAACAACAACAGTACAAGACAATGCACTTGGGGCGTTTTTTGGAAGACATGAACTATGATGAAATTTAAAACCGCGCGACTCAAACGCTTCTGGCAAGTCTTTGTCTTATTAGCCTGTTTTGGTGGTATTGTCGCGATGCTGGAGTACGGCTCGCAGCTCAATAATCGTAACTATCAAATGCTCAGTGAACAAACCCAAACACTGTCGCGTATTTTAGTGCGCCAAGCGGCTGAAACCGCATCAAGCGATGTGATAGATAAAAACCAAGATAAGCTACAAGTGCTGGTACAGCGTTTGTCACAAGAGCCGCTGATTCTAGATGCGACCATTTACGATCTCAAAGGGCTCACCGTTGCTCGTACCGAAGAGTCGATGCCTATTGAGCAAGTCACAGGGCTATCCACCCCGCTGGCCGTTGCCAGTTATGGTCGTCAGCAAGTGATCGAACCGATTCTGTCTGGTGAGCAAATCATCGGTTTTTTACGTATTACGCTTGAACATGGCAAACTGGTTGAAAATGCCAATAGCCAAATTGAAAGCATGACCAACACGGTGCGCGGGCTGGTGATAGCTGCACTCTTTATCGGTTTCTTGCTAGCCTTTACCTTTGGTCGTCGTAAAGATATTTGGCATTTCCCTTATTTACTAACAGCTAACGCCAAAGATTAATTCCATTTCCGCGCGCTGATATAAATCTAAATCGCTCGCAAATAAGTAAAAAAAAAGACGACTCGTAGTCGTCTTTTTTATCGCTTAAAGGTAATGCCTAAAGGCTATTACACTTATTCAGCATCACCTAGAAGTACAGACTCTAGTGCGATTTCCATCATGTCGTTGAACGTTAGTTGACGCTCTTCAGATGTTGTCGCTTCACCACGTAGGATGTGATCAGATACGGTACAGATAGTCAGTGCTTTCGCACCAAACTCAGCCGCTAGGCCGTAGATACCTGCCGCTTCCATTTCAACACCGACGATGCCGTATTTCTTCATTGTTTGGAAGAAACTGAAATCTGGGTTGTAGAATAAGTCAGCCGAGAAAATGTTACCGACTTTAACGTCAACGCCTTTTGCTTTCGCTGCGTCTACGGCATTTTGTACCATGCCGTAGTCTGCTAGTGCTGCAAAATCGTGATCGCCAAAACGAATACGGTTTACTTTAGAATCTGTCGATGCGCCCATACCGATAACAACATCACGTAGGTTTACATCGTCACGTACCGCGCCACAGCTACCAACACGGATGATTTTCTTCACGCCGAAATCTTTGATTAGCTCAGTTGCGTAAATTGAGCACGATGGGATACCCATACCGTGGCCCATTACAGAGATCTTACGGCCTTTGTAGGTACCCGTGAAACCTAGCATGCTACGAACGTTACATACTTCTTTGGCATCGTCTAAGAACGTTTCTGCGATGTATTTTGCGCGTAGCGGGTCACCCGGCATTAGTACTACGTCTGCAAAATCACCCATTTCAGCATTAATATGTGGAGTAGCCATGGTTATTTCCTTTTCGTTTCAACAAGGGTCCGTTTGGATTGCACTCGTTGATAAATCATAATTAGTGATCGCTGTTTCTGCCTCTTATTCATCATAACCAGAAACAGCGATTTGACTTTGATCTGTGTACTTACAAGCTCGTGCGATTCAGTATTAACCGTCTTTTTGCATTACAAGAAAGACTTACCGTAATCCATATCTGAAAGGCCGTGGTGCGCGGCAAGGCTTTGACCAATATCGGCAAATGTCTCACGGCGACCCAGCGAACCAGCTGGTACTTTAGGACCAGCAACAATCACAGGGATATGCTCACGCGTATGGTCGGTACCTTCCCACGTTGGATCACAACCGTGATCCGCCGTTAAGATAAGTACATCGTCTTCTTGCAGTAGTTCAAGCACCTCAGGTAGACGCTTATCAAAGTATTCTAGCGCCGCGGCATAGCCTGCAACATTACGGCGGTGGCCGTATGCTGAATCGAAATCGACGAAGTTAGTGAATACTAAGCTGTTGTCGCCCGCTTGTTTAATTTGCTCAAGCGTTGCGTCAAACAGATCTGGAATACCTGTTGCTTTCACTTTTTTGGTGATACCGCAGCCTGCGTAAATATCAGAGATCTTACCGATTGAAATCACGTCACCGTTTTTCTCTTCAACCAGTTTTTGTAAGAACGTTGGCGCTGGTGGCTCAACAGACAGATCACGACGGTTACCCGTACGTTCAAATTGTCCTTTGCCTGCACCAACGAATGGACGCGCAATAACACGACCAATGTTGTAGTCTTCCAACTCTTCACGCACGATTTGACATAGTTCTAGTAAGTTATCTAAACCGTATGTTTCTTCGTGACATGCAATTTGGAATACCGAGTCAGCCGAGGTATAGAAAATAGGCTTGCCCGTTTTCATGTGCTCTTCACCCAAGTCATCCAGTACTTGTGTACCTGATGCATGGCAGTTACCTAGGTAACCCGGTAGGTTGGCACGTTCAACAATGCTATCTAGTAACTCTTGCGGGAAGCTGTTGCTGTGATCGGTAAAGTAACCCCAATCAAACAGAACAGGTACGCCAGCGATTTCCCAGTGGCCTGACGGGGTATCTTTACCCGAAGACAACTCTTTCGCATGGCCGTAAGCGCCAGTGATTTCTACCTTCGCATCCAAACCTTCAGGGAAGTAACCTGAAGATTCTTCACATGCTTTACCCAAACCCAGTTTATTTAGGTTAGGCAAGTGTAGAGGACCACTACGTTCACCGTTATCCGCTTCACCGCGTGCACAAGCTTGTGCAATGTGACCCATGGTGTTTGCGCCTACATCACCGAAATCGACGGCATCTTCTGTGGCACCAATACCGAATGAATCTAGTACTAGGATTATTGAACGTTTCATATTGACTCCGAATTAAACATCTTCCGCGCGAACGCGACGGTAAACTTCTGGGGTAGCTTCTGGTTTTTGCTCAGACACATTGATCGCTTGGCGAACGGCTTTCGCTGCTTCTTCCCACTGTGCTTCGCTACGTGCATGTACCATAGCAAGTGGGGTATCAGCGTAAACTTCGTCACCTAGACGGATCATATCGCTCAGGCCTACTGCGTAGTCGATAGTGTCGCTAGCAACACGGCGACCACCGCCCATGCCAACAACAGCCATACCCAAACCACGTGTATCCATTGCTGTTGCAAAGTTCGTTGCGCCCGCAAGTTGTGCTGCGTCAGCAAACACAGGTTTCACGATTTCTGCTGTGTCGAGGTAGTTGTTGTAGTTTTCCATGAAATCTACAGGGCCACCAAGACCGGCTACCATTTTGCCAAAGCGCTCTGCGGCTTGGCCATTATCAAGTACTGCTTGTAGCTTAGTACGCGCTTGCTCTAAGTCGCTTGCTAAACCACTAATTAATAACATTTCAGCACACAGTGCCATGGTCACTTCAAACAAGCGAGGGTTACGGTATTCACCGGTTAAGAATTGCACTGCTTCGCGCACTTCTAACGCATTACCTGCTGTTGAAGCCAACACTTGGTTCATGTCGGTTAGCAATGCTGTAGTACGCGTACCCGCACCATTTGCTACCGCGACGATAGATTTTGCAAGCTCTTCAGACGCGTCGTAAGTTGGCATGAATGCACCAGAACCTACTTTTACGTCCATGATTAACGAACCTAGACCTGCTGCTAATTTCTTCGACAAGATAGAGGCAGTGATCAATGAGATATTATCAACCGTTGCCGTCACGTCACGGGTTGCGTATACACGCTTATCCGCTGGTGCTAAGTCGCCAGTCTGGCCGATAATCGCCACACCAGCTTCTTTGGTCACTTTACCAAACACATCATTGGTTGGAGTAATGTTGTAACCAGGGATCGCTTCTAGCTTATCCAGTGTACCGCCAGTGTGACCCAAGCCACGACCAGAGATCATAGGAACAAAGCCGCCACATGCCGCTACCATAGCGCCTAGCATTAGTGAGGTTACATCGCCCACGCCGCCCGTTGAGTGCTTATCAACGATTGGACCGCCGAAGTCCATGTGACTCCAATCAATCACCATGCCTGAATCACGCATTGCACAGGTTAGTGCTACACGCTCGTCCATGGTCATGTCGTTGAAGTAAATAGCCATCGCAAACGCAGCGATCTGACCTTCAGATACGGTCTCTTTTGCAATGCCTTGAATAAAGAAGTTAATTTCGTCTGACGTTAGAATAACGTTATCGCGTTTTTTACGAATGATTTCTTGAGGTAAGTACATTATCTGCCCCTGTTAGCTTGGGTGTAGGGTACATACTTTGCTGTATTTTGAGTGTAAGAGGTCGGACGCTTACGAATAAGCATCTAGCCTTGGCAAAGTATGGGGAATAAAGGTGGCGGTTTACGCCACCTTATTGTTCAGGCTTAGTAGCCGCCTTCAGCAGCTTTTTCGCCTTCACCTAACGTGTGAAGCAGATTTGCTAGTAGGCTTGATGCACCAAAGCGGTAGTGCATGTTGTCAGCCCACTCAGCACCTAGTAGGCGATCTGCCATTGCTAGGTATGTTTGTGCGTCTTCAGCTGTACGCACACCACCTGCAGGCTTGAAGCCAACAGTTTTTGCTACGCCCATGTTTTTAATCACGTTCAGCATGATTTCTGCTGATTCTGGCGTTGCGTTTACAGGCACTTTACCTGTTGATGTTTTGATGAAATCAGCACCGGCTTTGATAGAGATTTCAGACGCTTTAATGATTAGCGCTTCTTCTTTCAGTTCACCTGTTTCGATAATTACTTTCAGTAAGATATCGCCACATGCTGCTTTACATTGTTTAACTAGCTCGAAGCCAACTTCTTCGTTGCCTGCGATCAGTGCACGGTATGGGAATACAACATCCACTTCGTCTGCACCGTATGCAACAGCTGCTTTTGTTTCAGCTACTGCAATTTCAATATCGTCGTTACCGTGTGGGAAGTTAGTAACTGTTGCGATGCGTACATCAGGTGTACCTTGCTCACGTAGTTGCTTTTTAGCAGCTGGGATAAAACGTGGGTAAATACATACTGCTGCTGTGTTGCCTACGGCTGTCTTCGCGTTCTTACAAAGTTCGATCACTTTTGCATCAGTGTCGTCGTCGTTAAGAGTGGTAAGATCCATTAGTTTTAGTGCGCGTAGTGCAGCAGTTTTTAATTCGCTCATGACTATCTCCAGAGTCCAATTATCAATACTAAGTCAAACAGCTCACACAGCGTGAGCTGCTCACTGAGCGGACTTGCTCCTTGAAGAATCGAGGCAATCTCATTATTGCACTCAATCGACATCCTTTTTCACCGCGCAAGGTAGAGGGTGTACCTTGCTTTTGCCATTCACAGCATAAACGTGACATCTCCCATCACGTTGGGGAATGCTGTTAAAGCACTCATCGCATTCGGATGATAACCCCATCATACCAAGGTAAGATTCATGCCACCATCAAAGTCGTGTTTCCAGGGGTAGACAATATGTTTACCTACAAAACTCAAACCAAACCGTTTATTTTCAATAACTTGAAACAAACAACTTAACCATCACCCTGTGAAAAATCGTTCAATTATCCATTGATACGAGATCCCACCTAGGTAGACTCCCACAATCCCCATCACCCCAGATAATACTGGTGGCGCCGGGATGGGTAGCTTTATCGCTGAAAACAACATACCGACAATAAAACCAGCAAAGATAGATAATAATACTTCACCCATAACAGCTCTCTTTCGCTGTGAAATTCAACTATGAGTGTAGACCTTATCTCGCTTTATCCGACCTTGTTCATGCAACTAATGTTAGCAAAGTGAATAACCATAAAAGGGAACGCAATCGATTTTATGGCTTTAACTTTGAGCCTTATCGTGGTTTTTACCAATATTGTTGAAAGAATAAAACACACGAAATTATTCATTCGAAATAGGAGGTCGACAATAGGGGATGGAAAAGAATAAACAACAAAAAGAGAAGTCAGGAAAGAACCAAACAAAGAAGCTGGGGCATCGCAAACAAGCCTTGTAATGAGGTAGGTAGCAAATCAGCAGAGACAAAAACGCCACAGCAAGGCCGTGGCGTTTTTCAATTCGACGAGGTGTCGTATTACATTGCGTTGATAGTCACGAATAGACCAGCAATTGTTGCAGACATTAGGTTAGATAATGTACCTGCAGCTACGGCTTTCATACCGAAACGCGCGATGTCATGACGACGGCTTGGTGCAAGACCACCAAGGCCACCTAGTAGGATTGCTACCGATGAAAGGTTAGCAAAACCACATAGAGCGAATGAGATGATTGCTTTAGTTTTCTCAGAAAGAACCACTTCAGCCGCTTCACCTAGGTAAGGGGCAAAGTTTAGGTAAGCAACGAATTCGTTCACTACCAGTTTCTGACCGATGAAAGAACCAGCGATGGTTGCTTCTTCCCATGGCACACCGATTAGGAATGCTAGTGGAGAGAATACGTAACCAAGAATAAGCTCTAGTGTTAGTTCAGGCATACCGAACCAACCACCGATGCCACCTAGCATACCGTTGATTAGTGCAATCAAACCGATGAATGCTAATAGCATTGCACCTACGTTAAGTGCTAGTTGCATACCAGAAGATGCGCCTGCCGCTGCTGCGTCAATCACGTTAGCTGGTTTATCATCACCGTGTGCATCATCGCCAGCTAGTTGCTCAATTGGCTCTTCAGTTTCAGGTTTGATGATTTTAGCAAACAGTAGACCACCTGGTGCAGCCATGAAAGATGCTGCGATTAGGTATTCTAGTGGTACACCCATTGATGCGTAACCGGCTAGTACACCACCCGCTACAGATGCTAGACCACCACACATTACGGCAAACAGCTCAGATTGCGTCATTTTAGGAACGAACGGACGAATCACCAATGGTGCTTCCGTTTGACCAACGAAGATGTTCGCTGTTGCAGACATAGATTCCGCACGAGAAGTACCTAGTGCTTTCTGTAAGCCACCGCCTAGTGCGTTGATAACAATCTGCATCACACCTAGGTAGTAAAGTACGCTGATCAATGCAGAGAAGAATACGATAACTGGTAGTACACGCAATGCGAATACGAAACCGCCGCCACCGAACACTTCAAACATTTTGTCTGACGTTAAACCACCGAATAGGAAGTTAATACCGTCATTACCGTAACCAATTACATTAGCTACAGCTTGTGACATGCCGTAAAGCACATCACGACCAACAGGTACATACAGAACAAATGCACCTAACAAGAATTGAATGGCAAAAGCGCCACCAACAGTACGTAGATTAATAGCTTTGCGGTTGTCCGATAACAGTACTGCGATTGCAAGCAATACCGCCATCCCAACCAGGCTCATAAACAGGCTCATGGTTTATGGCATCCTTTAGTTAAATTGGGCGTCTCGACAATTAGGCTCATAAATGAGTTGGGCGCATTATACTGATGCTAGGGCTGATAAAGTAATGCCAACTTCACACTTTCTAAGGAAAGGATGTGAAAGTTTAACGCTAAGCGTGACAGCGATCACACTGACTCTGGCAATTTGCGCAATCGGTTAACGCAAACGTTTGTCTTTTGAGATCTAACTCACAGAGGAATGGCGAAAAGTTCAGCAGTGGTTAAGCTCGTTTCCCTTGCTATTTCTTGTTCAGATTCCGTTCTGAGAGCAGCTAAGCTTTGCAATACATTGCGTAAACGATCAGGACGATTTGGCTGTCCTTGAAAGCCAGCAACGGGCATATCGGGTGAATCAGTTTCTAGCAGTAACGCTGCCAATGGCAACTTAGTCATTGTAGTGCGAGTTTTATGCGCTCGACTATAGGTAATCGTTCCGCCTACCCCAATTTTGATACCTAGATCAAGTAGCTGAGTTGCTTGCTGATAACTGCCACTAAAAGCGTGATACACGCCACCACGTTTGGGTGGATTTTGTCTCAATAATTTCAGTAGTTCAGGGAAAGCTTTCCGACAATGCAGTATCACGGGTAACTGATACTTATTCGCTAATTTTAGCTGTGCGGCTAGCCAAAATTGTTGCTGCTGACGCTGCGCTTGAGGATCACTGGCTTTATCGGCAACGGCAAAGTCTAGCCCGCATTCGCCTATCGCTACGCACTGGTGATTATTTTGTTGCTCCTTCAAAGCCACATCAAGTAAACCTAAGGCATCGTCGCTGTGCTCAGCGCTAAAAAAGGGGTGCAACCCTAGGGCAAAGTAAATGTCAGAAAACTGCGCCGCTAGCTTAGTTACTTGCTGCCAATTACGTTGGCCTACCGCAGGCACGATGAGCTTCTTAACGCCCTGTTGCTGCGCCAAGGTAAGAAAGTGGGCGGGATCTTGAGTAAAGGGCGCAAAGTCAAAATGGCAATGGCTATCAATCAGCACCATGGTTTCCCCTTGGCACAAGGCACAGATTGTTTACAACTCGCCTCGACATCATCACGCTTGCCACACTTGTCATAATTAGGGTGGCGAGGATCATGATGATCATATCGCACTGGCGCACAGCAACGACGGTTCTCCGCTGTTAGCCCTATGTGCTGGCACCAGTTATCATAACGCGCAATTACACGCCCTATTCCCCGCTTTATTTGTTGCAGCATAGCCTTTACTTCCTATTGGTACTTCCGCTGGGCTCATACACGGTTACTCTGACGTTTTAGCAACCATCACCACCATGCTTCGACCTTTCACTAAAATGCTATTGTGCGGATAACATGGCGCATCATCAATAGCATAAATATCATGGGGGCTTTCTGCTGAAGTATCTATCACTAAGTGCCAATCGCTTTGATCACAATCGGGAACCATAAATTCCAGTGGATCCCAGTACGCATTACACACTATATATAGCTCATCATTAGTCAGCGGGTGGATAACCGTTAGGGCCAGCGAGTGAGAACGCTCCCCCCAATCTGGCTGGTTCGGTACGACACCGTGCCAGCATATTTCGACTGAATCGAGCACTGAATTCAACGAACGGTGCATGTTCCATTCAAGCGTTGGCTCAGCGCTACGCAGTTGACTCAATAAGGCCACAAAGCGGTGTAAGTCGGGATGCTTGTCCACCAGCGTCCAATCAAACCAACTCAACTCGTTATTTTGACAATACGCATTATTGTTGCCCTGCTGGGTCCGTCGTACTTCATCGCCCATATTAATCATCGGGGTTCCTAACGACAGAAACAGGGTGGCCAGCATATTTTTACATTGGCGATGACGCAGGCTTTCAATCTCAGCAATATCGGTTGGGCCTTCAACACCGTAATTACACGAAAGATTATGGTTATCACCATCACGGTTATCTTCTCCGTTAGCCCAATTATGTTTTTCGTTGTAACTCACCAGATCATTCAAGGTGAAGCCGTCATGGGCACAAATAAAGTTCACCGAACGGTGCGGGGAATGGTGCTGACTACCGTAAATATCGGGTGAACCTAAAATACGAGAGGCAAAGCGACTAATACAATTGGCATCTCCGCGCCAAAACGCACGTACATCATCACGGTACTTACCGTTCCATTCATTCCAACGATCGCCAATAAAAGAACCAACTTGATACAAACCCGCTGCATCCCACGCTTCTGCAATGATCTTGGTGCTGCTTAGAATCGGATCGGAATCGATAGACCACAATAACGGCGGCTGCTTCATGGGATTACCGTCGCTGTCTCTCGCCAACACCGAGGCTAAATCAAAGCGGAAGCCATCCACTTTCATTTCAGTGACCCAAAAATGGAGCGCATCAATGATCATCCGACGCAACACGCTGTGGTTAGCATTACAAGTGTTACCACACCCGCTATAGTTGGCGTATTTACCCGTTTCTTTGTCGGTCAGATAATAAGTGCGGTTCTGCAGCCCTTTAAAACAAAAGGTCGGGCCATTTTCGTCCCCTTCTGCGGTGTGGTTGAACACCACGTCCAAGATCACTTCGATCCCCGCTTTATGTAGCTCGCGGACTAACAGCTTAAATTCATGAATGGCCGCTAAAGGATCTTGTTCAATACTGTAACCCGCATGCACTGCGAAAAAATTAATCGGGCTATAGCCCCAATAATTATCACGCCCCTCAGGGGCATCCGAAATATCAAACTGCTGGATGGGCATCAACTCAACAGCAGTGACACCAAGCGATTTCAAGTACGGAATTTTCTCGATAATACCGGCATAGGTGCCGCGCTTAGCTTGCGCTACGCCTGAATTAGGGTGCTGAGTAAACCCTGCCACATGCATCTCATAGATCACGGTATCGGTTAACGAATGGCGCGGCGATTGACTGTCTTGCCAGTCAAATGTCTGATGATCAACCACCACACTTTTGATGCAAGCATCCATGTTAGAGCCTGCGTCAATGGCGCGTTGGCGCTGGTAATTATCACTAAAACAAATCGCGTGGCTGTAAGGGTCGATCAGCACTTTGTCTTTATCAAAGCGCAGCCCTTTATCGGGTTGCCAAGGACCATCCACTTGAAAGGCATACACTTGGCCATGGCTAATATTGGCAATAAACACAAACCAGTAATGGCCGCGTTTATGAATAGAAGGATCGAGGTCGAAAGAAAGGAAAGGTTCGCTGTCGTTACGGTGATGAAATAGATGTAGTACCACTTGAGTAGCATGCTTAGAGTATAAGCTAAAATTCACCCCAGCTTTCTTGACCGATGCCCCTAACGGATAGGCTTTACCCGGCCATGAATAGATATCTTGTTCTTTCGCTAGCGCGGGTTGTTCATTAATTTTTACCACACTTGCCACGTCCATGATTGCCTCCAGGCAAAGCAAACGAGTTGCATATTTACGTCAACTATATACCTCCCTTTATCAGATACAAAAAAAGCCGTCACATCAGTGACGGCTTTAGCAATTTATTGCCCAGAATACCGTGATTAGTGTTCGCGAGTCGCGCGGAAATCAACCTCTGGGAAACGCTCACGAGCCAGGTTAAGGTTAACCATGGTCGGTGCGATGTAACTCAGGTTATCACCACCATCTAGCGCGAGGTTTTGTTGGTTCTTACGTTTGAAGTCTTCTAACTTCTTCACGTCATCACACTCAATCCAACGTGCCGTTGCTACGTTAACACCTTCGTAGATCGCTTCTACGTTGTATTCTGCTTTCAAGCGCGCAACCACCACATCAAACTGCAGCACACCAACCGCACCAACGATCAGGTCGTTGTTTTGTAGCGGACGGAATACCTGTACCGCACCTTCTTCAGAAAGCTGTACTAGGCCTTTTAGCAATTGCTTTTGCTTCAGTGGATCTTTTAGGCGAATACGACGGAACAGTTCAGGCGCAAAGTTAGGAATACCCGCAAACTTCAGGTTCTCGCCTTGCGTAAAGGTATCACCAATTTGGATCGTACCGTGGTTGTGCAAACCAATAATATCACCAGCAAAGGCTTGCTCTGCACGTGAACGGTCACCCGCCATGAAAGTTACCGCGTCCGAAATGCTGACATTTTTGCCAGTACGTACGTGGTTCATTTTCATGCCTTGGTTGTAAGTACCCGACACAATACGCATAAAGGCGATACGGTCACGGTGCTTAGGATCCATGTTTGCTTGAATTTTGAATACAAAGCCAGAGAACTTCTCTTCTTTTGCTTCAACATCACGCTCGTTCGCTTTACGCGTTTGTGGCGCGGGTGCCCACTTAGTAAGACCGTCTAGCATGTGGTCAACACCGAAGTTACCCAATGCAGTACCAAAGTAGACTGGCGTTAGCTCACCGGCTAGGAACAGGTCGTGGTCAAACTCAGGGCATGCGCCAACAACGAGTTCGATTTCTTCACGCACGCTTTCTGCTAGATCATCACCCACTGCTGCGTTTAGCTCTGGGTTGTCTAGGCCTTTAATGATCCGTACTTCTTGAATTTCATGACCGTGGCCAGATTCATACAAGATCGTTTCATCGCGGTGAATATGGTAAACACCTTTAAATTCTTTACCACAACCAATCGGCCATGAAATAGGTGCACAAGCCATACCTAGCTCGCTTTCTACTTCATCGAGCACTTCCATTGGGTCGCGAACATCACGGTCCAATTTGTTCATGAAGGTGACAATCGGCGTATCACGCAGACGCGTAACTTCCATTAGCTTACGGGTACGATCCTCGACACCTTTCGCGGCATCGATAACCATTAGACATGAGTCAACCGCGGTAAGCGTACGGTAAGTATCTTCCGAGAAATCTTCGTGTCCAGGGGTATCGAGTAGGTTTACTAGGCAATCGTTGTATGGGAACTGCATCACGGATGTTGTTACCGAGATACCACGTTCTTTTTCCATTTCCATCCAGTCAGACTTAGCATGCTGGTTAGAACCACGGCCTTTTACTGTACCTGCTTTTTGAATCGCGTTTCCGAATAACAATACTTTTTCAGTGATTGTTGTTTTACCCGCATCGGGGTGAGAAATGATAGCAAACGTACGGCGTTTACCCACTTCTTGTAGAAAAGACATAAGCGTTGATAATCCTGTTAGAGATTTCACTGACCGGTGAGCCATGTGAGCTAAGCCCAATGATTCACCCGAAAATTAGAATAATTTGTCTGCACAGCAGGGAGTTATAATTAACAGACCTCGGTAATTACATCTCGACCTCATGGTATGCAAAAATGAAAAACGCGTATCGCGCAGAAAAGTGGCGGAATTATACGCAAAGTCATCACAAAGAAACAGTCATAACCCCGCGTAAGATCCGATTACATTACCATGTAGGTCATGATTAATGCGTCTTCGCGACCATTCTCTGCGGGGTAGTACCCTTCGCGTCGATTGATTTCATTAAAACCCAGTGCTTCGTACAATTGTGAAGCGCGGGTATTGCTGGCACGGACTTCAAGCCAGATATCTTCAGCACCCTGCTCACGCATCTGCGACATAAAGCCATCAAGCAAGGTTTTACCATAGCCTTTACCTTGTGCTTGCGGATCAATTGCAATATTAAGCAAGGTCGCTTCACCTGCGACCAGCTGGCCAAAACAATAGCCCACCAGCGTATTATCAACCAGTAAGGCGAGATTATAGGCTCGCTTACTCGGCTCGGCACGAACCATAGATTCCGCCCAAGGAAAGGCATGAGCAGCCTGCTCAATGTGCCATACGGCATCAAGATGTTGTGTATCTAACGAAACGATATTAATTGTCATAAGAACAGATCTGCTGCCATAGGGCTTTTTTAGCTGCGGGATTCGTATGCATAGTTGAAATTGCCGCAGACTGAAGCGCTTGTACCCCAACAGGGGCGGCGATTGTACAGCCCGCGATCCAACACCATACCAGTTGATGCTGACCAAGTTGCTCTAATGCACTTGGTGGCAACATTAATGCTTGTTCTGGCGTGAGTTTCATACTTTTCAAAATGCGGCCAAATAGCCAAGCATCCTGGTCGGTAAGTGTCTCTGCGGTAATAAAAAGCAGCTTGCACTCATCAGGTAAGTTGATGACAGGCACTTCAAGCGCAGGAAAACATTCTGGCTTACGGATCTGCCAATATGTCAGCCCCATTTCTTGCAACACCTGAATATCTCGTTGCTTCATGCCTACTCTACTCTTATCCGCTGCCATTAAGGGCGGCAATGCTACCAAATTCAGCGAACACCACCAAGGTGAATTCGCACTCTCTGGCTAATGATAAAACAAAACCACCCGCAGGTGGTTTTGTTGATGTGCAAGGTTAAAACCAGCTTATGATTACAAAGCTGCAAACTCAGCGCTGTATTCCACTATGCCTTGATGGCCAGCTAACGTATCAGGCAATAATTCAATCACCATAAATGCTTCTACTGGTACGTCCCAACGGCAATTTAGACCTTTATCAGCCGCGGTGGTAAAGCCAACTCGTTGGTAATAATTAGGATCCCCTAATACCACAACCACTGGGTAGCCCAGCTCAGCCAGAATATTTTTTGCTTCGTCTAACAATGCAAGCCCAATACCTTGGCGCTGATATTCAGGCGAAATCGTTAATGGTGCTAACCCTTGCCAGCCATTATCTTGGCCATCGACCGTTACCGGGCTCAAACAAAGGTGGCCAACAACTTCACCATCATCATTACATGCCACCAGTGACAATGTACGATTACCATTTTCACGTAACGCCATGACAAGATTTGCTTCGGCGTCTGTCTCAAACGTTTTTTTCAATAAACGGTCGACAGGAAGAATATCAACGGGCGCCTCGGTTCTAATGAGCATTCACTACCTCTTGCTCAGCCGCCGCATCTTTCATTCCTTGTTGAATGAAGTCTGCCGACTGCTGCAGGAAAAATGTTAACGGTTTTGGCAGTGCGTCAAGATCGATGCTATCCATCAAGTTCTTCACTTCCAAACCTAATTCTGTATCCCCTTCAATGCGAAGACGACGCTGGAAGAATAATGTATCTGGGTCTTCCTTACGAGCAGCAATTAACACTAAATCGTTACATTCACCGCTAAAGCTGACGTCTTCTTGCTCAACATGTTGAGACACCACCAGTTTCTCGTTTTGGAAACTGATAAACCACTGCAGACCTAAATCTCGAACTTCCACTTTTAACCAGCGATCTTCTAAAAACTCAAAGTCACCATCGTCCAATGCTTCTTTAAATACTAGAGACAAACCTTCTAGCATCATTTTTTGTTGTACTGCAAAAGGCATTACCTTCGCAGGAATGCGTAACAAAGCTGGGCCATGCTGAACCATGTGTTTACGAATTTGAGCAATCACCGATGTGTTTCCTATTTATACTTATGTCTATATGGGTTGGAGAAAGGTTAACCTCCCCGAAGTTTGATCATCATTGTAAGCAGGCCGATTGATAAATATCATGCCTTGAGTCAAAAAAAAGGCTTCTACAAAGGGAAAGTTTAGCGCTCACTTCTAGCCGCAGGTATAATGAGCCCTATTTTTCACATTTCTTATACCTCTTGTGAAACATTAAACCAATCAAACAAAATAGGTGACGTCAGAACGATGCCAACAGAGCAGCTTACTTATTGGTTTCCACTGCTAACAGACAACAGTCCGTTTCTTTTTGCCGTTCTCGATCAAGAGCACAACTACCTTGTTGTGAATAATCGCTACTGCGAACTCAGTGGTTATACCCGTGAAGAACTCGTTGGTTGCTGCGATAAAGACATCTTAGGCCACACCTATTACCAAACGCTTCAGCCATACTACCAACGAGCCTTTAATGGTGAATCGGTAGAAGGTGAAGTGGTGCTCAACGACAATCGCCACGATACCTCGATGCACTTTAGCCTCACCCCACTGCGTGACGATGCGGGGAAGGTGCAATATATCGTGCTGCACTCTGCCGATACCTCTGAGCGCCAAGTGCTGGTGAAATCCCTTGAAGAGTTAGAGCACCAACTCAATCAGCTACATGAAAGTAGCAGCGATGGCATTTGCATGATTGAAAACAGTATCGTGCTGTCAGCCAACCAACGGGCTGCCACTATGCTGGGGTTTAGCTCTGCCAAAGATCTGTTAGGGGAAGATCTTGGCCGCATTATTTTTGATTTCCAAAGTCAGCGTGTTCTGGGCACTCAGCTCAACCATCAACCAACGAGTGAGTCTCGCCGTTGCTACATCGGCCCTGAAGCGACACAAGACACGACCTTTTTATTGTCACTGTCTGATGTCACCATGCTGGGTTCACCCGCTAAATTGGCGCTGTTGCGTACCCCGACCAACAACCGATTACCGCAAGGACAAATCGACCAATTAGTCCAAACCGATGCACTGACTGGCCTATATAACCGCCATGGTTTTACCCGTAAACTAGAACAAAATATCACCGCAAATACCCCCTTGGTGATGCTGTACCTCGATGTCGATAACTTCAAGAACATTAACGATTCACTGGGTCACCATATTGGTGATCGGGTATTGCAAGAAATCGCCCAACGGCTAAAACAACTGCTGCCTGATGATGCCATCATCGGCCACCTCGGTGGCGATGAGTTTGGTATCTTACTGCTCAACCCCGAGCACGAACGTATTGGTGATTTACTGTCACAGCAAATCATCGCGCTGGTGAGCCAGCCATTTAACCTGCATCACTTTAGTAAACACATCGCCTGCTCTATTGGCCTAGTGAACTACCCAGGTAACGGTAATGATGCGCGCATTTTGCTGCAAAATGCCGATACCGCAATGTACGAAGCCAAAAACCGTGGTCGTAACCGTTTCGTCAAGTTTGATGAAAGCATGAATAAAGAGGCGCGAATGCGTCTATGGCTTGAAATCGAACTGCAAAAAGCGCTGCAAAAAAACGGGCTAGAAGTCTGGTATCAACCGAAAGTCAACGCCAAAGACTTTTCCATCGACGGTGCCGAAGCTTTAGTACGCTGGAAACACCCTGTCGAAGGCTATATCAGCCCAGCTCAATTTATCCCAGTCGCTGAGCGTTCTGGTTTGATTGAACAGCTAGGGCGTGTGGTGATGCGTGAGGTCTTCACCACAGTGCGCGAGTGGAAAAAACAGGGGCTGTTACAAGGCCGTGTGGCGATTAATTTATCCCCCCAGCAATTTGGTAACCCAAACCTAATTTTATTTATCGATAAATTACGTAAGAGCACAGGGATCAATCCCAGTGACATTACGTTTGAGCTGACCGAAAGTGCAATGATGACAGATGGTGAGCACGCCATTCAAATGCTAAAAGCGATCAAAAAGCTGGGCTTTGCTCTCTCTATTGATGACTTTGGTACTGGCTACTCGTCACTGTCTTATTTAGCCCGTTTCCCACTTGACGAACTCAAAGTCGATCGCGCCTTTATTAAAGACATTGAAACCGTGCCCAAACAAGTGACCTTAATTGAAAACATCATTAATTTAGGTAAATCACTCAATATGAGTGTGGTGGCCGAAGGCGTCGAAACCCACCAGCAAGCAACGCTATTATCAAACCTTAACTGTGACTCGATTCAAGGTTTCCACTTTTTCCGCCCACAGCCAAAGCATGAGCTAGAAGCCGTTTTAGTGAAAAATAGCCGTCAGAGTGCATAATCCGCACCTGTATTCGCACAAAAAATTGTCCTAAATCAATAAAAACCTGCCTGAAATCAAAACTTAGGCAGGCTAAGCCCCCTAGTATTTCGCCTATCAAAATTGAAAACATATATTGAGCAACAACCATTAATACTTTGTGGGTATTTATGGTATGCCTTGATATACCTTCATTCATCAAGCACTGGTAGATAAATATAATATGGAGCTGCTTTGCCCCGCTGGTAACCTTCCAGCCTTGAAAACCGCCATCGATAATGGCGCAGATGCGGTCTACATCGGCTTTAAAGACGATACAAATGCCCGCCACTTCGCTGGTTTAAACTTTACAGGACGTAAATTAGAAAAAGCGGTTGAGTACGTGCGCGATCACGACAAGAAACTGCATGTTGCCCTTAATACCTTCGCCCACCCTGACGGCTTCAACCGTTGGACCAAAGCGGTAGATAACGCGGCAGCGATGGGCGTCGATGCGCTAATTGTGGCTGATATCGCGGTACTTGAATACGCAGCAACCCAATACCCAGATCTTGAGTTACACCTTTCAGTGCAGGCATCTGCAACCAATACCGCCGCCATTGATTTTTATAAAAATAACTTCAATGTAAAGCGTGTCGTGTTACCCCGCGTATTGTCGATCCATCAAGTTAAGCAACTCGCTCGTAATACCGATATGGATCTTGAAGTGTTTGCTTTTGGTAGCCTATGTATTATGTCTGAAGGCCGCTGCTACCTGTCGTCGTACATGACAGGTGAATCACCTAATACCGTGGGCGCGTGTTCTCCAGCAAAATACGTGCGCTGGCAAGAAACCGCAACGGGCCTAGAATCTCGCCTTAATAACATTCTGATTGATCAATACGCTGAAGGCGAAAACGCGGGCTACCCGACTCTGTGTAAAGGCCGTTTTGATGTCAATATCAGTGGTGAAAACCGTCGTTACCATGCGTTAGAAGAGCCGACCAGCTTAAACACGCTAGAGATTTTACCTGAGTTATTCAAAGCCAATATTGCTTCAGTGAAGATTGAAGGCCGTCAACGTAGCCCTGCCTACGTTGAGCAAGTAACCCGCACTTGGCGCGCGGCGATTGATCGCTATAAAGCCAACCCAGAAGGCTACAGCGTGGAACCCGCTTGGAATGCTTGCTTAGGCAATGTTTCTGAAGGCAAACAAACCACACTGGGTGCTTACCACCGTAAATGGCAATAAAGGAGCCAACGAATGAAATACTCTCTTGGCCCACTACTTTATTTTTGGCCTAAAACCGACGTTGAAGCGTTTTATCAGCAAGCTAAAGAGTCTGATAGCGACATTATTTATCTTGGCGAAAGCGTGTGCTCGAAGCGCCGTGAGATGAAGCCTGCCCATTGGTTTGACATTGCCAAAGATCTGGCTGATTCAGGCAAGCAAGTGGTGCTATCCACCATGGCATTGCTAGAAGCACCTAGTGAAGTCAACATCATGAAAAAGTATGTTGATAACGGTGATTTCATCATTGAAGCTAACGACGTGTCAGCGATTCAATTAGCGCACCAAAGTAAGGTGCCTTTTGTCGTCGGGGCGGCAGTGAACTGCTACAACGCTCAAACACTGAACCTGTTCTTGAAGCAGGGCATGGTACGTTGGTGTATGCCCGTCGAACTGTCACGTGAATGGCTACAGAATGTATTAATTGATTGTGAAAAGCTGGGCATTCGTGGTCAGTTTGAAACCGAAGTGTTCAGCTATGGCTACTTACCTTTGGCTTACTCTGCCCGTTGCTTTACCGCCCGTGCTGAAGATAAAGCCAAAGATGACTGTGAAACCTGCTGTATCAAATACCCAACCGGTATTCAGGTACACAGCCAAGAAGGCCAAAGCGTGTTTAACCTAAACGGTATTCAAACTCAATCAGGCTACTGCTATAACTTGATCAACGATTTGAAAACCATGCACGATATTGTTGATGTGGTACGTTTGAGTCCACAGGGTGTCGATACACTCGAACTCGTCACTGCATTTAAGCATAACGAGCAAGGCCAAACGCGTCACCCACTCAAAGATGGCCACCACTGTAATGGCTATTGGCATAATGTGGCGGGGTTAAATATCGAAAGTTAATCTCGATATTGCGCTCACCTCCTAGTTGGTGACGGAGTGATACGCATAAAAAAGCCGCGAACTTAAAATTCGCGGCTTTTTTTGATCGATGAGATCACTGTGTTTATTTATTCGTTTGTGCCTGCAATGCAGCTTGTTGCTGCGCTTGGTATTGTGATAGCACACGACCCGTTTCTAACAACGCAAAGCGATGTTCGACAAATTCGTAGACGTTACCTGCTAAAGTTAGCTTGTATAGCATCAGCGCCGCAGAATAGTTCTCTTCTTGCTGGTAGCGTTTAGCCAGGTAGAAGTACCCTTCGGTTAAACGTTCAGCCAGTTGATCGTTACTTTCACTGCCGTTAGCGATCTCTTTCAGATAATCACTTTCGCTGATATCACCTAAGTACATACGCACCATCAGCCAACCCCAGTCTTGCTTATCACTAGCATCGTAGCGCAATCTTAGCTTCTCTAACGCTTGCTCTGGCGTGCGCTCTACATCGACTAAGTACAGCCAAATAACACGATAAGGATCGTTAACATTTTGCTGATAATGCACAAGCAAATCTTCATGCGCCAGATCTAAACGACCACCGTAATAGAGTGCAATACCACGATTACGCTGAGCAAACGGGTGTTGGAAGTTAAGCTCTAACGTTGAGTCGAAGGCTTCATAGGCCGCATCAAAATGGGCACCTTGAGTGAAATAAACGCCTAAAATGTTAAACACATCAGGTTGGTTCGGACGCATCGCCAACGACTGATTAAAGTCTAGCCGAGCTAAATCACGTAAACCTAAACTGTCGTTCAGTAAGCCGCGCTCATAAAACATCTGCGCCAGCGTATCGTTATCTAAATCATCACGCTTCATCAATTGATCGATGCGTGCTAATTGAATTTGCTGTTGAATTGTCGGCTGCAAGGGAATAGCCATCGGGGGATGTGTCCACATCGTTTTTGTCGATGTTGCACAACCCGTTAGCATCATTACGGCTGCAAGACATGCTAGCTTTAACCTGTTAGCAATCAATACCATTCTCCCTGAGATAGATGAGGTGACTGAATACAATAGCCTGAAAACAATAACCTAAAAACAAGGGACGTCTCGGCAGTCGTTGTGGTGCCTATAGCAACCACCTATTCATAATCTACATTAGCTAAGCAGCTGATCTTAATTAAGTTGACCGTTATTACAATAGCCTAAATGCGCTTTTCACGACAGATATAACGCCAAGATAAACCAGTCCACCAAGTATAATACGGATTTGAGTCAGTACGACTCAATCAAAATGTCATAAATGACACGCAATAAAAAAGGGGCTAATTAGCCCCTTTTGTCACATGATTCAGACTTAGCCTTGTGGCTGTTCGTCTTGTGCAGGAGCCGCTGGTGCTTCTACTGCTTCTTTCATGCTTAGACGGATACGGCCTTGGCGGTCGATTTCAAGTACTTTCACTTGAACTTCTTGACCCATTTCAAGGTGATCTGTCACTTTCTCTACACGCTCTTGAGCGATTTGAGAAATGTGTACTAGACCTTCTTTCGCGCCAATGACTGATACGAATGCACCGAAATCTACGATACGCATTACTTTACCAGTGTAGATGCGACCAACTTCAACGTCTGCTGTGATTTCTTCGATGCGACGAATCGCTTCTTTCGCAGCTGTACCTTCAGTTGCAGCAATCTTGATTGTGCCGTCGTCTTCGATCTCGATCGTAGTACCAGTTTCTTCAGTAAGTGCACGGATAACTGCACCACCTTTACCGATAACGTCTTTGATCTTATCTGAGTTGATCTTCATTGTGTGAATGCGTGGAGCAAACTCAGAAATATCGTCACGGTGAGAACCAATTGCTTCATCCATTACGCTAAGGATGTGCTTACGTGCACCTTTAGCTTGGTTAAGCGCAATTTGCATGATCTCTTTGGTGATACCTTCGATCTTGATGTCCATTTGAAGTGCAGTGATACCGTCGTCAGTACCTGCTACTTTAAAGTCCATGTCGCCAAGGTGATCTTCGTCGCCTAGGATGTCAGAAAGAACAACGAAATCGTCGCCTTCTTTCACAAGACCCATTGCGATACCCGCAACAGATGCTTTGATTGGCACACCAGCATCCATAAGTGCTAGAGAAGTACCACATACAGAAGCCATTGAAGATGAACCGTTAGATTCAGTGATTTCCGATACAACACGTACTGTGTATGGGAATTCATCAACAGAAGGCATTACTGCAGCGATACCACGCTTAGCCAGTTTACCGTGACCAATTTCACGACGCTTAGGCGAACCAACAAAACCCGTTTCACCTACACAGTATGGAGGGAAGTTGTAGTGTAGAAGGAAGTGATCTTTCTTCTCACCCATTAGGCTATCGATGATTTGTGCATCACGTTGTGTACCAAGCGTTGCAGTAACAAGCGCCTGAGTTTCACCACGTGTAAATAGTGAAGAACCGTGAGTACGTGGAAGTACACCAGTGCGTACGTCTAGCGCACGAACCATGTCTTTTTCACGACCATCGATACGTGGGTTACCCGCGATGATGCGGCTACGTACAACGTTCTTCTCTAGAGAACCAAGCATGTCGCGGATTTCGCGCTCATCTAGTGCTTCGTTTTCTGCTAGTAGTGATTCAACTACGTCAGATTTGATTGCGCCAACTTGCTCGTAACGCGCCATCTTTTCTGTGATTTGGTAAGCCGTCGCTAGACGTGCTTCAGCTTTATCAGCAACCAGTGCTTTAAGCTCAGTGTTAACTACAGGTGCAGTCCAATCCCATGCTGGAGTCGCAACTTCTGCTGCGAACTCTTTGATAGCATTGATAACTGTTTGTTGTTGGTCGTGACCAAATACAACAGCTTGTAGCATTTGTTCTTCAGATAGACGGTCAGCTTCTGACTCAACCATCAATACTGCGCCTTCAGTACCAGCAACTACTAGGTCTAGACGGCTTTCTTCTAGTTCAGTGTTGCTTGGGTTTAGTACGAACTGGTCATTAACATAACCAACACGTGCTGCACCGATAGGGCCGTTGAACGGAATACCAGAGATAGCTAGTGCCGCAGACGTACCGATCATAGTCACGATATCTGGGTTAACGTCTGGATTGATAGAAACAACCGTAGCAATTACTTGTACTTCGTTTTTGAAATCATCTGGGAATAGCGGACGAATTGGACGGTCAATCAGGCGAGCTGTTAGTGTTTCGCCTTCTGATGGACGGCCTTCACGCTTGAAGAAACCACCAGGGATTTTACCTGCAGCGTAAGTACGCTCTTGGTAGTTAACAGTTAGTGGGAAGAAGTCTTGACCTTCAACCGCTGTTTTCTTACCAACTACAGATACGAATACAGAAGTATCATCCATGCTAACCATTACAGCAGCAGTAGCTTGACGTGCAATTACACCAGTTTCGATAGTAACCGTGTGGTTACCGTACTGGAAAGTCTTTACGATAGGATTCACGTGAATTTCCTTAATTTATTCCGCTTTCTATTTTCGTCGGTAAGTATATCCGACATAAATAAAAGCGTCATGTGATGAAACCCACTTTACGATAATTTCACGTATCGCGACTAATGACAGTTCTCTTTAACCTGGATGCTCAGGCCTTGCTGCCATGCATCGAAAAGAGCTGTTATTAGCCGCGACCTAATGGTCGACGAAAACGACCGTGTTATTACTGTAAAGCTTGGGGTGTTTGCTTCTTATGCCGTGTCACTTAAACACACTAAGAAAGAACCAAATGTAAGACAACAAGTCAGCGCTTTCGTTGCAATTGAGGAAGTGATAAACAAAGAAACATAAAAAGAAAGGAGCCAATAGGCTCCTTTCTGATAAGCAATCTTAGCGACGTAGGCCTAGACGCTTGATTAGGTCTTGGTAACGATCTAGGTTTTTACCTTTTAGGTAATCTAGAAGTTTACGACGACGAGAAACCATACGTAGTAGACCGCGACGGCTGTGGTGATCGTGTTTGTGATCAGCAAAGTGGCCTTGCAGGTGGTTGATTTGCGCTGTTAGAAGAGCAACTTGAACCTCTGGAGAACCAGTGTCGTTTTCACATTGTGCGTATTCAGCAACGATTGCTGCTTTAGTTTCTGCATTCAGAGACATAACTTTATCCTAATACATTAAATTTAAAATTTGTGCAGCCAATCTCTGATTCAGCCGCACCCAAGCCGCGAATTATACGTGGCACTTTTACCGACTACAAGCAAAAAGAGCGACTACCTAAGTAATCGCTCTTTTATCTATCTTCAAGGGTCAACAACAGGGCTTATTCTGCTTGTTGATTGGCCATAACACGCTTTGGCGCGAGCATGCCGTCAGCATCGATAATACCGACACCAATGAATTCACGCGCTTCAGCCACAGTAATACGAACAATCGTACCTTCTGCTGGTACTGGGCCGGCTTGTACTGGATTACCGTTAAGAATATATACCGCCGATGCTGGGGTAATGTTTACTTCAGGTAAGTCCTGTACTGCGGTATCCGTTGGCAGAAGCAAAGGATCAAGTAAATCACCAGGGGCGATATCTTGTTCTTTTGCCTGATCAAGCAAGGCTTGCAGTTGCTCAAGCGTCACAACACGTTCCATCGGATACTTAGCAACACCCGTACGGCGAAGGTAAGTCACGTGCGCACCACAGCCAAGCATTTCGCCAAGGTCATCGACAATCGTGCGAATGTAAGTGCCCTTGGAAACGTGCAATTCCATCTCAACTTCATTGTCGCTAAAGCGCAGCAAGTCCACTGAGTAAACAGTGATTTTGCGTGACTCGCGCGGTACTTCAATACCTTCACGCGCATACTCGTAGAGTTTACGGCCTTGGTATTTCAGTGCTGAATACATCGATGGTATTTGATCGGTTGTACCGCGGAACTTAGCAATACAGCGCTCAAGTTGACCACGATCGACCTTTACTTCGCGCGTCTGAACTACTTCACCATCAGAGTCTGAGGTATCGGTACGCTCACCGAGCTTAGCAATCACACGATAGCGTTTGTCAGAATCCAATAGGAACTGAGAAAACTTGGTCGCTTCACCAAAGCAAATTGGCAGCATGCCTGTTGCTAGTGGATCAAGCGCCCCGGTGTGACCCGCTTTTTGCGCAAAGAAGATACGCTTTACTTTTTGCAGCGTGTCATTGGAAGAAATACCCGTTGGCTTGTCGAGTAAAATAACTCCATCAATAGGACGACCTTTACGACGACGTGCCATAGATTATTCCTCGCCCTTTTCTGCGCTGTTTTCTGAACCTGTTTCTTCGTCTACGTGACGATCTTCATCATCGCGTACTGCTTGCGATACAAGGTTAGAAATACGCATACCTTCCGTTAGCGATTGGTCGTAGATGAACGTCAATTCTGGCGTTACACGTAGACGGATCTGCTTACCAAGTAGCGAACGAATATACGGTGCCATTTCACGTAGTACTTCTAGGCTGCCTTCTGGTGTTTGCTCACCAATCGTCAGGAAAGTAACGTAAATTTTTGCATAACCCATGTCACGTGAAACGTCCACGCTTGAAATGGTTGTCATACCAATACGTGGGTCTTTAAGCTCACGTTGCAGGATAACCGCCAGCTCTTTTTGCAGCTGTTGCGCTACACGCTGGGTACGGCTGAACTCTTTTGCCATTTTGCTATCTCTCGCTAAAAGAGGACTCTTCTATGAAGAATGCTCTGTTGAAAGAATGGGGAGCCGAAGCTCCCCATTGGAATGTTTTTAAAAATCAACAACCTGATTATTAGTCAAGGGTACGTTGAATTTCAACAATCTCGAATACTTCGATTTGGTCACCAACGCGAACATCGTTGTAGTTCTTAACGCCGATACCACACTCGTAGCCGTTCTTAACTTCGTTAACGTCATCTTTGAAACGACGAAGTGATTCTAGCTCACCTTCGTAGATTACAACGTTATCACGTAGAACGCGGATAGGGTTGTTACGCTTAATTGTACCTTCAGTAACCATAGAACCCGCGATTGCGCCGATCTTAGGTGACTTAAATACATCGCGAACTTCAGCAAGACCGATGATTTCCTGACGGAATTCAGGAGCAAGCATACCGCCCATCGCTGCTTTAACTTCGTCAATCAATTGGTAAATGATTGAGTAGTAACGTAGGTCTAGGTTTTCGTTCTCGATCATACGGCGCGCTGGAACATCAGCACGTACGTTGAAACCAAGGATGATAGCGTTAGATGCTGCTGCAAGTACTGCATCAGTTTCTGTGATACCACCAACACCAGAACCAACAACGTTCACTTTAACTTCATCTGTAGACAGTTTAAGAAGTGAATCAGCGATTGCTTCGATAGAACCTTGTACGTCAGCTTTCAGTACTACGTTCAGTTCAGCAACATCGCCCGCAGTCATGTTAGAGAACATGTTCTCTAGCTTAGCTTTCTGTTGACGTGCTAGTTTAACATCACGGAATTTACCTTGACGGTAAAGTGCAACTTCACGTGCTTTACGCTCATCACGTACAACAGTCGCTTCGTCACCCGATGCTGGAACGCCTGAAAGACCTAGGATCTCAACTGGGATCGAAGGACCCGCAGATTCGATGTCTTTACCTAGTTCATCACGCATAGCACGAACACGGCCGTGCTCTAGACCACAAAGAACGATATCGCCCTTACGTAGCGTACCTGATTGAACAAGTACAGTTGCAACTGGACCACGGCCTTTATCTAGGCGTGATTCAACAACAACACCGCTCGCCATGCCTTCTTCAACTGCTTTCAGTTCAAGAATTTCAGACTGAAGCAAGATTGCTTCTAGAAGACCATCAATGTTAGTACCTTGTTTCGCAGAGATGTGAACAAACATGTTCTCACCGCCCCACTCTTCAGGGATAACATCGTACTGTGCCAGCTCGTTCTTCACGTTGTCTGGGTTAGCATCTTCTTTATCGATCTTGTTCACAGCAACAATCAGAGGTACACCAGCCGCTTTTGCGTGCTGAATCGCTTCGATTGTTTGTGGCATTACACCATCGTCTGCAGCAACAACAAGTACAACGATATCTGTCGCTTGAGCACCACGAGCACGCATTGCGGTAAACGCGGCGTGTCCAGGAGTATCAAGGAAAGTGATCATACCGTTGCCAGTTTCTACGTGGTATGCACCGATGTGCTGTGTAATACCACCAGCTTCGCCAGAAGCTACGTGCGCTTTACGGATGTAATCTAGTGTTGATGTTTTACCGTGGTCAACGTGACCCATGATAGTAACAACAGGTGCACGAGAAACTGCTTCAGCCGTATCTTCACGATCTGACATTAGCGCTTCTTCAAGCTCATTCTCTTTACGAATGATAACTTTGTGACCCATTTCTTCAGCAACTAGTTGTGCTGTTTCTTGGTCGATAACTTGGTTAATCGTAACCATAGCGCCCATTTTCATCATCGCTTTGATGATTTCGGTCGCTTTCACTGACATTTTGTTAGCCAGTTCAGATACTACGATTGTTTCGCCAATCACTACGTCAGATTTAGCAACAGTTGCTGACTTATCAAAGCCTTGTTGCATTGACGTAGGTGCATTAACTTGTGGTTTGTTGTTGCGACCACCACGACCACCGCGTTGGTTACGACCACCGCGACCTTTGTTACGGTCATCAGATTTTGCAGCTGGTTTCTTCTTCTTACGACGACCGCCTTCTTCTTTACGGTCAGCTTCATCTTCTGCAGCGCGAGCGTGAGTAGATGTTGTCACGTGGTAATCAGATTTTTCCATGTTTGCTGTTGCCTGATCAGTGTTTGACCAGTTTTTTTCGTTTTGTTCTGCCATCTTGCGTGCCTCTTCTAGCTGACGCTGACTCTCTTCTTCGGCTTTACGCTTGGCTTCCTCTTCCCGGCGACGTTGTAGCGCCTCAGCTTCTTTCTTAGCCTGTTCATCAGCGGCGGCGCGTTTTGCCTTTTCTTCGGCTTTGCGCTTAATTTCAGCTTCACTTTCAACCGTACCCTTGGTTTCTTGTGTCGCTTTTTGGTCTGCCTCACGCTTCGCCTTTTCTTCAGCTAAACGCTTCTCTTCAGCGTCACGTTTCGCTTTTTCTTCAGCGTCACGTTTCGCTTGCTCTTCTGCCTCGCGTTGGGCTTGTTCTTGCGCTTGACGCTGTGCTGCTTCTTCCGCTTCGCGGTTAGCTGCTTCATCAGCGGTACGCTGCTCTTCTTCAAGAGCAGAACGTTTTACAAAGGTGCGCTTTTTGCGCACCTCAACCTGAACATTTTTGTTCTTACCACCCGTACCAGACACACTAAGTGTGCTACGAGTCTTGCGTTGCAAAGTTAAGCGAGTTGGAGCAGCATCATCACCACTTCCGCCGTGTTCCTTTTTCAGGTGCGAAAGTAGATCCTGTTTTTCGTTTTGATTAACACTATCTTCAGCTTTCTTGCTGATACCAGCGTCGGCAAACTGTTGAAGCAGTCGATCGATTGGTGTACCAATCTCCTCGGCTAATGCTTTAACTGTAACCTCTGACATGTTGCGCCTCCCTTGCTAGTAAGTTTTAAGCTTCGTCGCTGAACCAGCAGATGTTACGAGCAGCCATGATCAGCGCACCCGCACTTACTTCGTCCAGTCCTTCGATATCAAGCAAATCGTCTGTACCTTGGTCCGCTAGGTCTTCCAGTGTCACGACACCTTTCGCCGCTAGTTTGAACGCCATCTCACGCTCAAGACCCTCTAAGCCAAGTAGATCTTCTGCTGGCTCAACACCATCTAAAGATTCTTCTTGCGCAAGAGCAAGTGTTGTAAGTGCTTCTTTCGCACGACCACGTAGAGCTTCAACTGTTTCTTCGTCTAGGCCGTCAACATCAAGTAGTTCACTTACTGGTACGTAAGCAATCTCTTCTAGCGTTGTGAAACCTTCTTCAACAAGAACGGTTGCAAAGTCAGCGTCGATATCAAGGTGCTTAGTGAAAGCTTCAATTGACTCTTGTGCTTCTTCTTGGTGTTTCTTCTGTAGATCAGCAACAGTCATTACGTTTAGTTCCCAACCAGTCAGTTGAGATGCTAGACGTACGTTTTGACCGCTACGACCAATCGCTTGAGCTAGGTTATCCTGCTCAACCGCAATGTCCATAGTGTGGTTGTCTTCATCTACGATGATAGAGCTAACTTCTGCAGGTGCCATTGCATTGATAACGTATTGTGCAGGGTTTTCATCCCACAGTACGATATCGATACGCTCACCGCCTAGTTCGCTAGAGACAGCTTGAACACGTGCGCCACGCATACCAACACAAGCACCCACTGGGTCAATACGCTTGTCGTTAGTTTTAACCGCGATTTTTGCGCGAGAACCTGGATCGCGTGCTGCGCCCATTAGTTCAATCACTTCTTCAGCGATTTCCGGCACTTCAATGCGGAATAGTTCAGATAGCATCTCTGACTTAGAGCGCGTCATGAACAGTTGGAAACCACGCGCTTCTGGGCGTACTGCGTACAGTAGTGCACGAACACGGTCACCAGAGCGAAAATTTTCACGAGGAAGTTGATCTTCACGTTGGATAACAGCTTCTGCGTTGTTACCAAGGTCAACGATCACTGCATCACGGTTAACTTTCTTAACAACACCAGTAATCAGTTCGCCTTCGTTATCTACGAATTGCTCAACGATTTGTGCGCGCTCAGCTTCACGTACTTTTTGTACGATAACTTGCTTCGCTGTTTGGGTCGTAATACGGTCAAACGTTACAGATTCGATTTCGTCTTCAACGTAATCATCTAGCTGAATGGTTTCATCGTCAAACTGTGCCGCTTCTAAAGTGATCTCAAGCGTAGGTTGAGTCACTTCTTCTACTGCTTTCCAGCGACGGAACGTTTCGAATTCACCGGTTTTACGGTCGATTTCTACACGAACTTCGATTTCAGCTTCATGCTTTTTCTTTGTTGCTGTCGCTAGTGCGATTTCAAGCGCTTCAAAGATACGCTCACGAGGAACAGCTTTTTCGTTGGATACCGCTTCTACGACAGCCAAGATTTCTTTGTTCATTTCTAATGCCCCAATTTAGCGGTTAGAATTTTGGAACCAGGTTGGCCTTGGAAATATTGCTTAGTGCAAACGTTTCATCATTACCGTCTACTTTAAGAGTGACTAATTCACCCTCAACAGAAATGATGTCACCTTTCCACTTACGACGGTTACCCATCGCCATCTTCAATACCAGGCTGACCTCGTGGCCAATAAATTGTTGGTAATGTGCAACTTTAAAAAGCGGCCTTTCCATACCAGGGGAAGACACTTCTAAGTTGTAAGCGATAGTAATTGGATCTTCTACGTCCATTACTGCGCTGATCTGACGGCTAACTTCCGCACAGTCCTCTACAAAAATGCCGTTTTCATGGTCTATGAATACACGCAATGTAGAATGCTCGCCAGCTCGAATAAACTCCAAGCCAACAAGCTCATAACCCAAAGCAACAACTGGTGCTTCAAGCAATTCGGTTAATTGCATCTCTAAAGCTGTCAAAACAACCCCCTGGAAACAAAAAAAGGGCATAAAGCCCAGTAAATACCTGAATGGTCATGTTTCAGATAATAAAAAACCCCGAATACGGGGTTTTTTATTACTGGACCCTGATATCACAGCGCTGCTGTGATAGAAAAACAACCTTTCGTAAGAATAGTTGATTTTCGGAAAAGTGGTTGCGGGAGCTGGATTTGAACCAACGACCTTCGGGTTATGAGCCCGACGAGCTACCATGCTGCTCCATCCCGCGTCCGAATCTGAGGGCGATTATACGCGTCAGATGTTACTATTTCAAGTAACCAGAATAATGGTGCCGAGAAGGGGACTTGAACCCCTACACCTTGCGGCACTAGCACCTCATGCTAGCGTGTCTACCAATTTCACCATCTCGGCTAAATCTTTATTACTGAGGAATGTCGCTGTTTACAGGTGCATTCTCAGTTTTTTCTACAACTTGTTCAGTTGCAGGCGCGCTTAGGTCTTCCCAGCCGCTTTTTTCTGCAGATTGTTTTGCGCTTAGGTTACCAAGAACAAGACTAATAACGAAAAATATCGTTGCACAAACTGCTGTCATTCGAGTTAAAAAGTTTCCAGAGCCACCAGCGCCGAACAATGTTCCAGAAGCACCGGCCCCGAATGAGGCTCCCATATCTGCGCCTTTACCTTGTTGAACCAAAACTAGGCCAATAACACCAAGTGCAGCCAACAGATAAATCACAAGTAGAATTTCGTACATGGGTTCCACCTATGGTCCATATGGTTAAACTAGCCTTGCAAAGCAACACCAGCAGTCACCCTCAACAAGGGAGCGGAGAGATACTAGCGAATGCAGCTAAGACTGACAAGTAAAAAATGATGATTTCCCACGATTATGCATCACTTGCACAACAAATAAGCAAAAGTGAGATTCACAGCTTAACGCTTTATTTGATGTTTCTGCAAACAGCCACTCTGTTTACAGAAACACCCTCAGTTAACTTGCTAGCAGTTAACAGTTTTCTTCCACAGCACGCGCGATTTCTAATGCAGAGGCTTGTACTAATTCCGCATTTTCACCTTCGACCATAACGCGAATTAAAGGCTCTGTGCCAGATTTACGTAATAAAACACGGCCAGCCTCACCCAATTTAGCTTCCACCGCTTTGGTTGCAGCAATAACAGCGTCAGATTCTAGTGGGTTAGATTCACCTTTAAAACGAACATTCTCCAGTACTTGTGGGAACATCGTCATACCATCAGACAGCTCTTTAAGCGACATCTTGCTACCGACGATAGAAGACATAACCTGCAGACCCGCTACAATGCCATCACCCGTGGTCACTTTATCAAGAAGAATAACGTGACCTGAGTTTTCAGCACCGATCAGCCAATCGTGCTTTTGCAGCTCTTCCATCACGTAGCGGTCACCCACATTGGCGCGAACAAAAGGAATACCTAGGTTTTTAAGCGCGACTTCCATCCCTAGGTTCGTCATTAGCGTACCCACTACACCACCTTTTAGTTCGCCACGGCGTAGCGCATCACGGGCAATGATATAAGCAATTTGGTCACCATCAACTTTATTGCCTTCTTCATCGACCATGATCACACGGTCGCCATCACCATCTAATGCAATACCAAAGTCTGCTTTTTCTTCTAACACTTTAGCTTGCAGTGCACGAATATCCGTTGCACCCACTTCATGGTTAATGTTGGTACCGTTTGGTTCGCAACCTAAAGTAACCACTTCTGCGCCAAGTTCTTTAAACACAGCAGGAGCGATGTGGTAGGTAGCACCGTGTGCACAATCCACGACAATCTTGTAGTTAGACAAATCATACTTAGATGGGAAAGTCCCTTTACAGAATTCGATATAGCGACCCGCAGCGTCATCAATTCGGTATGCTTTACCAAGCTGCGCTGATTCAACGCAAGTAAGCGGCTTATCTAATTCAGCTTCAATCGCTAATTCAATAGCATCTGGCAGTTTAGTACCCTGCGCAGAGAAGAACTTAATGCCGTTATCATAGTATGGGTTGTGCGAGGCAGAAATCACGATACCTGCTTCCGCACGGAAAGTACGCGTTAAGTAAGCAACCGCAGGCGTTGGCATTGGGCCAGTAAACGCCGCTTGTAGGCCTGCAGCGGCTAAACCAGCTTCCAGTGCAGATTCCAACATGTAGCCAGAAATACGGGTATCTTTACCAATAAGGACTTTTTTCGTGCCTTGTTGTGATAATACGCGACCTGCCGCCCAACCGAGTTTTAATACGAACTCAGGTGTAATTGCGCCTTCGCCAACAAGACCACGGATCCCATCGGTACCAAAATACTTACGTTCAGCCATTTTTCGCTCCTAGCGTTGATTCATCTGCATTTTTGTCATTTGGCACACTTTAAGCACATCAACAGTTTCTTCTACGTCGTGTACTCGAATAATTTGTGCACCTTTCATTGCGGCAATAGCGGCACATGCCAAGCTACCAGCAACGCATTCTGCAGGTTTTTTATCTAATAATTTGAAAACCATCGATTTACGCGACATGCCAACAAGCAGAGGTAAACCGAATTGGTGAAATTGTTCTAAATGTGCAAGCAACTGATAATTATGCTCAATTGTCTTGCCAAAACCATACCCAGGGTCAAGCAATAGCTGATTTTTCGCAATACCAGCTTGTTCGCACGCCTGAATACGTTCTGCTAGAAAACGACTGACATCTGTCATTAGGTTTTCGTAGCTTGGTTGGTGCTGCATTGTACGTGGTTGCCCTTGCATATGCATTAAGCACACAGGGACATTTGCCGCGGCAGCCGCAGCAAGCGCGCCGGGCTCTTGCAATGCACGAACATCATTAATGAGATCAGCCCCAGCATTGACCGCCGCTGTCATCACTTGCGCCTTGCTAGTATCAATCGAGATCCAGCAATCAAACCGCTCACGAATCGCTTCAATCACTGGCACGACACGATCAAGCTCTTCAGCCAGCGAGACATCCGCCGCACCAGGGCGGGTTGATTCACCACCAATATCAATAATACTGACACCAGCTGCGAGCATGTTTTCAACATGGCGCATCGCATGATCAAATTGATTAAAGCGGCCACCATCAGAAAAAGAATCTGGGGTGACATTTAAGATCCCCATCGCATGGGAAAAAGACAAATCAAGGCACTTGTCTTTGCTTGTCAAAATCATGGGCTATCTTCCATTTCTACCAGGCTGAAAAGTCGGTATCCAGATAAACAAAAACCCCGAACTTGTCGGGGTTTTTACGATCAACTCTCAAGGTTATGCTTGAGGCTTATCATCTTCGTTAGTTTTTTGTGCTGGTTCATCCGCTACACCTGAAGTGTTGTCATCAGCTTTTGCTTCTGACTGATCTTCAGCTTTTGCTGATTCAGCTTTTGGCGCTTCATCTGATGCTTTTAAGGTATCGTCAGTATCACCCCAGCCTTTTGGCGCTCGGATAACGGCTTTACGATCCATCAAGTCATCAATTTGGCCTGCATCAATCGTTTCATACTTCATCAGTGCATCTTTCATTGCATGCATGATATCCATATTTTGCGACAGAATTTCGCGCGCTCGCTCGTAGTTACGGTCGATAACGGCACGTACTTCACTGTCGATTGCGCGTGCGGTATCGTCAGACATATGCTTAGTCTGCGTTACAGAGCGACCAAGGAATACTTCACCTTCATCTTCTGCATACAGAATAGGACCCATTTTGTCTGAGAAGCCCCACTGAGTAACCATCTTACGTGCGATATCAGTTGCACGTTCAATATCGTTTGATGCACCTGTCGACACTTTATCAACACCGTAGATTAGCTCTTCTGCTAAACGGCCGCCGTAAAGGCTTGAAAGCATAGATTCTAGGAACTCACGCGAGTGGCTCACACGATCTTGCTCTGGCAAGTACATGGTTACACCCAATGCACGTCCACGTGGAATAATCGACACTTTGTACACTGGATCGTGATCCGGTACTAAGCGACCAATAATCGCGTGACCCGCTTCATGGTATGCTGTTGATTCTTTCTGTTCTTCTGACATCACCATAGATTTACGCTCTGCGCCCATCATGATTTTGTCTTTCGCCAGTTCAAATTCAACCATAGACACAGTGCGCTTGTTACCGCGAGCTGCAAACAATGCCGCTTCGTTAACAAGGTTAGCAAGGTCAGCACCAGAGAAACCTGGTGTACCACGTGCAATCAGTGCAGGCTCGACATCATTATCTAACGGTACTTTACGCATGTGAACTTTAAGGATCTGTTCACGACCGCGTACGTCTGGTAGACCAACCACTACTTGACGGTCAAAACGACCAGGACGAAGTAGTGCAGGGTCAAGTACGTCTGGGCGGTTTGTTGCCGCGATAACGATGATACCTTCGTTACCTTCAAAACCATCCATTTCAACCAGCATTTGGTTTAGGGTTTGTTCACGTTCATCGTGACCACCACCTACACCTGCGCCACGTTGGCGACCAACTGCATCGATTTCATCGATGAAGATAATACAAGGTGCTGCTTTCTTCGCTTGTTCAAACATGTCGCGAACACGGGATGCACCCACACCAACGAACATTTCAACAAAGTCAGAACCAGAGATTGTAAAGAAAGGTACTTTAGCTTCACCCGCAATGGCTTTCGCTAATAACGTTTTACCTGTACCAGGAGGACCAACCATCAAAACACCCGTTGGAATTTTACCGCCCAATTTTTGGAAGCGGCTAGGATCACGTAAGTAATCCACCAACTCTTTCACGTCTTCTTTCGCTTCGTCACAACCAGCAACGTCAGCAAACGTGGTTTTGATTTGGTCTTCACTCATCATGCGCGCTTTTGATTTACCGAACGACATGGCACCTTTGCCACCGCCGCCCTGCATCTGACGCATAAAGAATATCCAAACACCAATAAGTAGAAGCATTGGGAACCATGAGATGAAGATTGAAGCCAGTAGGCTTGGCTCTTCAGGTGGTGTACCCATTACTTTAACATTTGCGTTAATAAGGTCGTCTAACAGCTTCTGATCTTGATATACAGGCAGGTATGTAAGGTATCGGGTGTTATCACGTTTGAAAACAGTGATTTCACGATCATTGAATCGCACTTCCCTAATCTGATCCTGACCGATTTCACGGACAAAGGTTGTATAGTCGACTTGACGGCCTGCATTATCCCCTGGACCGAAACTCTGAAAAACAGACATCAGTACAACTGCGATAACTAGCCACAAAATCAAGTTTTTTGCCATGTCACTCAAGGTGTTAACCTCGCGATAACTAATAGATGAATGTAGACTACTACAGTTTTTAACCTGTAGCTACTATGTAGACTTCATGCGAGCGATCTCGCGATGAGTCAGGTTTCCGAATTTTGACCACTTTGAACATGCTACGAATTTCAGCTAAATATTGGTCGAAGCCTTCACCTTGGAAAACTTTTACCGCAAAACAGCTATTCGGCGCAAGTACCTGTCGACACATATCTAATGCTAGTTCAACAAGATACATAGCTCTAGGCTTATCTGATGCTAAGTGTCACTCATATTGGGTGCCATATCAGACATCACTACATCAACCATATCAGGTTGAATGTATTCTAACAGTGCATCAAGTACCGATTCTTCACGAAAATCACCCTATAAGAAACTCACACTAAGCAGTGAATCCATTGGTAAGGTGTCACAAGCAATCACTTGCCCGCTATCACCAACAATTTCAGCCGCATACTGTAACAACCACTAGGTGCCGCGCAAAAAACGACAACTGTCATGCCCTGTTTCAGCCGTTTATCTTTGTTTTGAATTTCTTCTATTGAAGATTACACGGGAGCGATAGCCTTTCTTTTATGCTTCCTGAACATATTTATCATCAAAATGTTCTTTCCGCCAACGTCTGGAGCTACCAGATTATTTTTTTCTACTCATGATTTAGCTAATGAGTTTGGCTACTTATTAAGTATACATTGCGATTTAACCACGATGCACACTAAACAAATTAGTCTTCTCGACTAGATGGCGTTAGAATACCTCGTTTTCAACCCTAGTAATAAAAAATAGAGTCGTCATGAATCTAAGCACCAAACAAAAGCAATTCCTAAAAGGCCTTGCTCACAACCTAAAACCAGTTGTACTTATGGGTGCAAACGGCTTAACTGAAGCCGTACTGGCAGAGATCGAACTTGCACTTGACCATCACGAATTAATTAAAGTGAAGGTTGCAACTGAAGATCGCGAAACTAAAGTATTGATCGTAGATGCAATTGTTCGTGAAACTAAAGCAGAAAAAGTTCAAGTAATTGGTAAAACGCTTGTTCTTTACCGCCAAAGCGAAGCGCGCAAAATCGAGCTTCCACGCAAATAAAAAAGGCCGCCGATGCGGCCTTTTTTGTCTTTTAGCAAAACGAAAAAGTTACATTCTCTAACACATTAATAGCACACGCCAATTCAAAATCGGCGATTAAATGTACTCTACCTTTTCGATTTCAAATTCTTTTTGGCCGCCAGGTGTAGAAATAACCACTTCATCACCTTCTTCTTTGCCAATTAAACCACGCGCAATTGGCGAGTTCACAGAAATGCGGCCCGCTTTAATGTTCGCTTCATCATCACCAACAATTTGGTAAGTCACTTCATCTTCAGTTTCAACATCAATCAAATGAACGGTTGTACCGAAAATCACTTTACCCGTGTTGGTCATTTTGGTCACATCAATCACCTGTGCCACAGACAACTTGTATTCGATATCGCGGATCTGCGCTTCACAGATACCCTGCTCTTCACGAGCGGCATGATATTCTGCGTTTTCTTTAAGGTCACCCAGTTCACGGGCCTCACCAATCGCTTGCGAAATAATCGGGCGACGCTTCATTAATACATCCAGTTCTTCACGCAGCTTTTTTTCGCCGCTAACTGTCATTGGTACTTTATCCATTTCAACTTCCTCATGTCTTCATGCCGCGCATTTCAGACAAATAAAAGCCACTCAGTAACGACCTGAGTGTCATTAATTCACAAAAGATTGTTGTCTATTTTAAACAAATATCATCGATAGGTCACCTATTGCTGTATCTAGATGCTTTTGTTCTCATATCAAATAATCAATCGCCACATATCTGATTAAACAACAAAATAATGCTGGAATGGTCACATTTTGAGTCACAAGAAAACGAAAATAACCACAACACCTTTACGTTATTTTTCTAAAACATACTAAAAAATACATTTTTGACTGAACTTCCAGTATAGCAACTAAGTTATTGTTTAGTAATGACTAATCATGATAGCACGTCAAACCACTCTTCACTAAAAACATTTTTTTTAGCTTTTTTTACTAACGCTAGCTCCCTATAACCAGTAAAAAGAACGCCATGCATTTACATATTGAAGTGCATCAAATAAAAAAATATTTTAAAAGGATTCAGCAATGAACAAGAACCTGATTGCTCTAGCAGTAGCAGCAGCGACTCTTTCTGGTGCAGCACAAGCGGCAGAAGTATACTCAGACGAAACTTCAAGCCTAGCAATTGGCGGTCGTATCGAAGCACGTGCAGCGCTTAAAGATAGCGTAGTAACTGATAAAACACGTACACGTGTAAACATCGGCGCTAAATCAGACATCACTGATTCTGTATACGGTCTTGGTTTCTTTGAGCGTGAATTCAAAGGTAACAAAGGTGATGACGAAAACCGTAAGCTTTACGCTGGTATTGGTTCTGACTACGGTCAAGTAGTGTACGGTAAAATCGACGGTACACTAGGCATGATCACTGACTTCACTGATATCATGGCTTTCCACGGTAACGGTGCTGGTGAGAAAATCGAAGCGGCTGACCGCGCGTCTAACAGCCTTGCGTACACAGGTTCTTTCGACAACCTAGTAGTTAAAGCTAACTACCGTTTTAAAGACGCTAAAGAAGGCGAGAAGAAAAACGACGGTTACGCGCTAGGTGCTACTTACGCACTAGACATGGGTCTACGTTTCGGTGCAGGCTACGCACAACAAGAAACTGGCTCAGAAAAAACTGATAAAGCTAACAAGCAAGCTTTCGCTGCGGTTTCTTACGAAATCAGTGATTTCTACTTCGCAGGTCTTTACCAAGATGCTCGTCAAGGTTCTAACAAAGCACGTGGCTACGAAGTTGCGGCTAAGTACACACTAGACAAGCTAGTATTCTCTGGTACTTTCAACTACCTAAAACCACGTAACGTTGATAATGCAGAAGCAGCTGTGAACGCATACGCTGTTGACGCAACTTACTTCTTCACTAACAACTTCCGTACTTACGCGTCTTACAAGCTAGACCGTGCTAAGACTGAAGTTAATGGTAAGAAAGAGCGTAACAAAGACGAAATCGTATTCGGTGCACGTTACGACTTCTAATCCCGTTTGGATTAAAAGCGCAATATGCTGATAAACGCAGACTTCGGTCTGCGTTTTTTTGTTTTATTAACCATTACTCTGACATTCTGGTAAATAATTCAGCTATGATGCAATAAATGCTTTCACTTCAAGCCTGTATCATGACTCTCTCTCTGCTTTCAAAACGCACTTTATGCCTACTGCTTGCTGCGACTTTCTCTCACCAAGTCATAGCGACAACAGATAACTCTTTGCACGCGGACATCACTCAAGCGCTCGCTCTCTTACCGTCGGGCAATAGCAGCAGCGTGATTGTGGCGCAGCATGGCGTACCGCCACAAAAAAGCCCGACGATAATGTGGCAACAAAATCCGCAGCAACTTCGCTCGCCAGCCAGCACCCAAAAATTATTAACTGCATTAGCGGCCAAACTCTATCTCCCCTCAGATTTTAGCTTCAATACCGATATAGAATTAGGACCGAAAGATGGTAAGCAAGATCTCATCATTCGCTTTAGCGGCGATCCTTTGTTTAGTCGAAAAGATCTCACGGCTTTGCTGAGAAAAGTGAAACTGCAGGGCATTACTCGCATAGAGGGTAATATTTACCTTGATGGCAGTATTTTTAATGGCTACGAGCGTGCTGTCGGCTGGCCGTGGGACATTTTAGGGGTTTGCTACAGTGCGCCATCTAGTAGCATCAGCCTTGAACATAACTGTGTGCAAGGTGCTATTTATAGCAATAATCATGAAGGGCAACTAACTCGAGTAAATGTACCTTCTCACCAGCCTATTACCGTCACAACTCAGGCTCACGTTGTTTCTAAAGCACAGCAAAAAGCGCAATTTTGCGATTTAGAGCTTTATGCTCAACCCGATAACCGCTATCAATTAAATGGCTGTCTATTACAACGCGAAAAGCCGTTGCCTCTTAATTTTGCGGTCCAAGATACTAAAGCCTTCACCCAGCAGGTGTTGTTAGCTGAACTCAAACGTTTAGGCATTCGGTTCACGGGGGAGATCAAGCATAGTGACAACCATCATGGCCAACGCATCGCTCGCCATCAATCCGCGCCATTGCCTGAACTGTTAGCCATCATGCTCAAAGATTCCGACAACCTTATTGCCGATAATCTGACAAAAACACTGGGGCATTACTACTTCCAGCAACCCGGTAATTTCGCCAACGGCACTGCTGCGATTAAAGCGATTTTAAACGATGAAGCAGGGATCGATCTTAACAATGCCGTCTTAGTCGATGGCTCTGGCCTATCGCGTAATAACCGCTTAACCGCGGAACAACTGCTCGATGTCATGAATTACTTGATTGCGCACGATCAACAACTCGGCCTTTTAGCGGCCCTACCCGTTGCCAATAAAAGTGGTACCTTGCGCTACCGCCCCAGCTTACGAAAACTGCCATTGGCTGGTAATTTAACGGCAAAAAGTGGCTCACTATACGGGGCTTACAATCTTGCAGGCGTGCTTAAAACAGCATCCGGCCAGTCACTGATCGTGATCCAGCTGATCAATAACTATCACCCGATTAAACCATTGGACGATAAGCCGATTACCCCCGCTATTACTCGGTTTGAAAAAGCCTTCTATGAGACCTTGTACTATGCAGACACCAACACACTTGCTGTAAAACCGCAGAACACGCAGTAAAGAAAAAGCCCCAGAGCATCTCACTCTGGGGCTTATCGATAGCAGTTAGACTCGATACGAGCAGTGTAATAATGGAAGCAAAACGCTAAGCAAGCCCTAGCATCCAATTCACTGTCGTGAAGTAAATCATCATACCGGTAATATCAACCACAGAGGCCAGTACCGGACTAACCAAGACAGCAGGGTCCAATCGGCATGCGCGCGCAATCATAGGTAATACCCCACCAATACTGGTCGAAATGACAACCTGAATTGAAATTGCCATACCAATAGCAATCGCAATATCATCTAAATTAATCCCAAAAGGTAATGTCGAGCTATCACTAAACAACATCACGCGAGCGATGATCACCCCAGCTAATACACCTGCGATAACCAATGAAACCCGAAATTCTTTCCACAATACGGCCAGCCAGTCTTTACACCGTATCTCTTCCATCGCTAAGGCTCGTACCACCAAGGTTGCAGCTTGCGACCCCGTGTTACCACCTGCAGCCGCAATCACCGGCATGTAGATAGCCAAAAGCACTAGCTGACTGAGGGTATCTTCGTAATGCGAAATGATCAGGCCAGAAACTATCCCCAAAAGGGCCAGACTCACAATCCAACCGATACGCTCACGTACGTGAGACATCACACTGTTTTGTAAATAATGTCCCGCAGGTTCCGCTTCAGAACAAATAAGGCCAAGGCCATTGGCCAAATGACGCATGCGCTTTTCTTCATTCATCTCATCTAAGCGATCAAGTAAGCATTGCACGTGTCTCAGAGGGCATTCATGTAATACTGCAATGGCTTCAGAAATGGGCATAACAACCAATAACTTCGCTTGTTCTTGCGCGTTGTATTTCAAAAATGCATTTTTTGCTGCTAGCACATCATTATGTGCTAGTTGTTCGTTTGCAGTTTGCACTGCACAGTTCATTACCGCCATAGCGAATCTCCCGATTGGCAAGCACTGAGTGCACAACAGTCACTCAGCCAACAGTAACGACCACCAGAATTAACCTAGCTAACGCCCAGTACGTACAGCGATACCTTGATGAACACCATAAATAACCCGAGCTATCAGTCGTTATGCCGTAGCAAAACGAGACAGTTACTGCGTGGCGCACTCGGTGGATAACCACAATTAAGGGCTGTTCTTTATCGTTTCATCAGTCTATTGCTGCGCCATGCTTTTTATTTGTATTCAATAAAAAGGCACACGTAAGCACTATCAGCTATCTGACAAATTCAACATTGAGATATAAGGAAGAAAATCGAGGAAAAACATTGGTTGCGTATTAAGTAGGCTTAATAGCAATAGACATGCGTTCCGAACCTACTAAGATCCGGACAATAGGAGACCGACACCGTTAGCGGGTTTGATTTTCCACCTTCATACTCGGGGGATGGTCGGTATCGTTCATTTACGTCTCCAAAAAATGCCGCAGTAGTGCGACGTGGTAATTCTACGGGATTCACTCATGCGTGCAAGGTATTTAAGCCAATAATTTGCCACAAAATATTTCTAGTACTTGTCATAGCGCACCCAAGTAGAATAAAGCCTCTAGCCATCCTATTTTCTATGCAGATAAACAAAAGCCCGCCATCGCGGCGGGCTTGTTTTTTACATGTTCACGCTAATGCGCAGGCATAATTACGCGTTGTTAATACGCGCGTGTAATTCTTGAACTGATGTAACCTTGTTACGGTCATCTGCAGTCCATGCCATGCAGGTTGCGAACGCCGCGTTTAACGTTGTGGTGTAGTTCACTTTCTCAGCTAATGCACCACGACGAAGTACTTTTGAGTCTTCAATCGCTTGACGGCCTTCTGCTGTATTCACAATGTAGGTGTATTCATTGTTCTTGATACGATCAAGAATGTGAGGACGGCCTTCATGTACTTTGTTTACTAGGCGAGGGTTAATGCCCGCTTCGCCTAGAATAACCGCAGTACCGTGAGTTGCATCTAGCTCGTAGCCCAATTTGATTAGCTTAGACGCTAGATCCACCACGCGCTGTTTGTCATTTTCACGAACAGACAGTAGCGCGCGACCGCTTGCTTGTTTCTCTTTGCTACAACCCAATTCTGCTTTGGCGAATGCTTCTGCGAAGGTATCACCCACGCCCATCACCTCACCAGTAGAGCGCATTTCTGGACCTAACAGTGGGTCAACACCAGGGAATTTATTGAACGGCAGCACCACTTCTTTAACCGAGTAGTAAGGTGGAATAATCTCTTTGGTAAAGCCTTGTGACTCAAGAGACTGACCCGCCATTACACGTGCAGCAATTTTCGCAAGAGGTGCACCTGTTGCTTTCGATACAAACGGTACGGTACGCGCTGCGCGTGGGTTCACTTCGATAAGGTAAACTTCGTTATCCTTAACCGCAAACTGGGTATTCATCAGGCCGCGAACACCAAGTTCAAAGGCTAGTTTCTCAACTTGCTGACGCATCACATCTTGGATTTCTTGACTTAGCGTATAAGCAGGCAGTGAACATGCTGAGTCACCTGAGTGAACGCCTGCTTGTTCAATGTGCTCCATGATGCCGCCGATAACAACGCGCTCACCATCACAAATCGCATCCACATCCACTTCAACTGCGTCATCTAGGAAGCGGTCAAGAAGCACGGGGGATTCATTCGATACGCTAACCGCTTCATTGAAGTAGCGACGTAAGTCTTGCTCATCGTATACGATTTCCATCGCACGACCACCCAGTACATAAGAAGGGCGAACAACCAATGGGAAGCCGATATCTTTTGACTTTTCAATCGCTTGCTCCATTGTTGTTACTGTCGCATTTTCAGGCTGAAGCAGGCCTAGACGCTCTACTGCCGCTTGGAAACGTTCACGGTCTTCCGCACGGTCGATGGCATCCGGGCTAGTACCGATAATTGGTACACCTGCCGCCTCAAGTGCGCGCGCCAGTTTAAGTGGTGTTTGGCCGCCGTACTGAACAATTACGCCTTTTGGCTTTTCAACGCGTGCGATAGCCAAGACATCTTCCAGCGTTACTGGCTCGAAGTATAGACGGTCAGAGGTATCGTAATCTGTCGATACTGTCTCTGGGTTACAGTTAACCATAATGGTTTCGTAACCGTCTTCGCGTAGTGCAAGTGATGCATGTACACAACAGTAATCAAATTCAATACCTTGGCCGATACGGTTTGGACCGCCACCTAGGATCATGATTTTATCTTTGGCTGTCGGGTTTGCTTCACACTCGTCATCGTATGATGAGTACATGTACGCCGTGTCAGACGAGAATTCCGCCGCACAGGTATCAACTCGCTTGTATACTGGGTGGATGTCGTACTGGTCACGTAGACGGCGAATCTCACTTTCCGCTACCCCCAGTAGTTTAGCAAGGCGAGCATCGGCAAAACCTTTACGCTTAAGTTGGCGCAGTACCGTTTCGTTCAGGCCTGCAAAACCACCATCTTTAACCGCTTGTTCTGCTTTTACTAAGTCTTCGATTTGTACTAGGAACCAACGGTCAACATTGGTTAGGTTGAACACGCCATCAACAGACATACCCGCGCGGAAGGCATCCGCGATGTACCAAATACGCTCAGCGCCTGCATCTTTTAGTTCGTGACGAATAGTCGTTAGTGCGTCTGGCGCATCTAGATCAACCATTTCATCAAAACCATTCGCGCCAACTTCTAGGCCACGAAGTGCTTTTTGTAGTGATTCTTGTTGGTTACGACCAATCGCCATCACTTCACCCACTGACTTCATTTGCGTGGTTAGGCGGTCATTCGCGCCTGCAAATTTCTCGAAGTTAAAGCGAGGGATCTTCGTTACTACGTAATCGATTGTTGGTTCGAATGATGCAGGTGTTGCGCCACCTGTGATGTCATTCATTAGCTCATCAAGGGTGAAACCAACCGCTAGTTTTGCCGCAATTTTTGCAATCGGGAAACCTGTCGCTTTCGACGCTAACGCTGAAGAGCGAGATACACGCGGGTTCATCTCGATGATAACCATGCGGCCATCTTTCGGATTGATACCAAACTGTACGTTTGAACCACCCGTTTCAACACCAATTTCACGCAGTACCGCTAGCGATGCATTACGCATCAACTGGTATTCTTTGTCTGTTAGTGTTTGTGCAGGTGCCACTGTGATTGAGTCACCAGTGTGAATACCCATAGGGTCAAAGTTTTCAATCGTACATACAATGATACAGTTGTCGTTTTTATCACGAACCACTTCCATCTCGTACTCTTTCCAACCAATTAACGACTCATCAATCAGTAACTCGTTAGTTGGCGAAAGGTCTAAGCCGCGACGACAAATTTCGTCAAACTCTTCTTTGTTGTACGCGATACCACCGCCCGTACCACCCATAGTGAACGATGGGCGAATAATACAAGGAAAGCCAACCATGTCTAAAACTTTGTAAGCTTCTTCCATTGTTTTCGCGGTATCAGCCGTTGGACACTCAAGGCCAATTGACTTCATTGCTTTATCAAAGCGAGAACGATCTTCTGCTTTATCAATCGCATCAGCCGTTGCACCAATCATTTCTACGTCGAACTCTTCCAGTACACCGTGCTTTTCTAAATCAAGTGCACAGTTCAATGCTGTTTGGCCACCCATAGTTGGTAGCACAGCATCTGGACGTTCTTTTTCAATAATCTTACGAACCACTTCCCAGTGAATAGGTTCAATGTAAGTCGCATCAGCCATGTCTGGGTCAGTCATGATTGTTGCAGGATTCGAGTTAACTAGGATGACACGGTAGCCTTCTTCACGAAGTGCTTTACACGCTTGTGCACCTGAGTAGTCAAATTCACAAGCCTGACCGATAACAATCGGGCCAGCACCTAGAATCAGAATACTTTTAATATCATTACGTTTTGGCATCTTTTACTACTCCGAACTTAGGCGCTGTGCTTTTTTAGCAATTCAATAAAGTGGTCAAACAAAGGTGCTGCATCGTGAGGGCCAGGGCTTGCTTCAGGGTGACCTTGGAAGCTAAACGCTGGCTTGTCTGTACGATGAATACCTTGTAGTGAGCCATCAAACAATGATTTGTGAGTTGCACGTAGGTATTCAGGCAAACTTGCTTCATCTACGGCAAAACCGTGGTTTTGTGCTGTGATCATCACAACATCACGGTCAAGGTCTTTCACTGGGTGGTTTGCACCGTGGTGACCAAATTTCATTTTTACTGTTTGTGCGCCACTTGCCAGAGCAAGAATTTGGTGGCCAAGACAGATACCAAATACTGGTAGGCCTTTTTCAAGGAAAGTCTTAGTTGCTTCAATTGCATAAGTACATGGCTCTGGATCGCCAGGGCCATTTGAAAGAAACACGCCATCAGGGTTAAGTGCTAGCACTTCTTCTGCAGACGTTTGTGCAGGCACGACGGTTAAACGACAACCGCGGTCAACCAGCATGCGTAAGATATTACGTTTTGCACCGAAATCGTAAGCCACTACATGGTATGGCAACTCGCTATCGTCTTTCGCTTCAGGTAATCCACCCGTTAGCGTCCAAGAACCTTGTTTCCATAAGTAAGATTCTGACGTAGTCACTTCTTTTGCTAAGTCCATGCCTTTCAGACCTGGGAACTCTTTTGCTTTCGCCAGTGCTAACGCTTCATCTAGATTATTACCCGCAATCACACAACCATTTTGCGCACCTTTTTCACGCAAGATACGCGTCAGCTTACGGGTATCAATATCTGCGATACCAACAATGTTTTGTGATTTTAAGTAATCAGAAAGGGTTTGTTCACTGCGGAAGTTTGAAGCAATAAGAGGGAGGTCACGAATTATCAGGCCTTGCGCATGGATCGCGGTAGATTCTTCGTCTTCGGAATTGGTTCCGGTGTTGCCAATATGAGGGTAAGTAAGAGTAACTATCTGTTGAGAATAAGAAGGGTCAGTGAGAATTTCTTGATACCCCGTCATCGAGGTATTGAAAACGACTTCACCAACGGCCGAACCATCTGCCCCAATGGACACGCCGCGGAACACTGTCCCATCTTCAAGGACTAACAGCGCAGATTTGCTCAAGACAACCTCCAAAAAATATAAAAATGCACTTAAAACAGATAAATTTGCAACTACCCATTCAATACTGTGCCAAGAACCGCCGAAAGCTGATTTTTGACAAATTCCGCGTATTCTATAGAGCGCTTATTTTTCTGTCAATAAAACCCTTAAAATAACTGCAAACTATAACAAACAGAGGAGCAAAACTGAGCGAAAGCATCAAAACACAGTGATAACTCTATTATTTGTCACATTAAAGTTGTGGGCGATCTCATTTTATCGTTTGCCAAAATGTAACCAGAGATTAATAAAGACAAATCCATAAGCAAACGATTATAAACCAGAAGAATAGATCCACTTTTGCAAGTTTAAACCTAAATTTCAGACAAGTGCTACTTTATTTAAAGTTAAGTGGTGTTTTTGATAGGAGAGAAACGAAGATAAAATATTATTGATAATGGTCATGTCAAAAGTGTTAGTTTATGCATCAACAAAGCGTGATGCATAAACAATGCTTATGCTTACTTACAGCTCATCAAGCCCAAGAACATCTTGCATAGTATAAAAACCCGCCGATTGTTGAGCTAACCAAGACGCAGCACGCACAGCACCATTGGCAAACGTCATACGATCCGTCGCTTTGTGCGTGATTTCAACTCGTTCGCCAATATCGGCAAACATCGCAGTGTGCTCACCCACAATATCGCCAGCCCGAATCGTCGCAAAGCCAATTTCATCACGGCTACGCTCACCCGTGATCCCTTCACGCGCATATACCGCAACATCACTCAACTTATTACCCATCGCCCCCGCAATCGCCTCACCCATACCAATCGCAGTGCCTGATGGGGCATCCACTTTATGACGATGGTGCGCTTCAATCACTTCAATATCACAGTAATCACCCATGACTTTGGCTGCTTTTTCAAGCAACTTAAAGACAAGGTTAACGCCAACACTGTAATTAGGCGCCATCACGACCCCTAATGATTTCGCCGCTTCATCAATCGTCTGGCGCTCTTCTTCAGTAAAGCCTGTTGTACCAATCACAATACGCTTCGTATATTTCTGGCACAGAGCCAAGTTCACTAATGTTGGTGCTGGAGCGGTGAAATCAATCACCACATCAAAATCATCAGCAACGGCAGCAAGATCATCAACCACAGCCACACCGCACTTACCAATACCGGCTAACTCGCCAGCATCGACGCCTATCATGCTTGATTCTGGACGTTCGCTTGCCGCACCTAAGGTGGCAAACTCTGATGCTTCAACGGCTTTAATTAAATTACGCCCCATGCGCCCAGCTGCGCCAGCTATCGCGATACGTACCATGCTTACTCCACTTATTTGCCTAAAAGTTATAACAAACCACTCTACCCCGACAAAAAAGTTACAGCAACTCTCGTTATTAGAAGCAATTTATTTACTGTTAATAATAATGTCCGCATAATCAACTGATGTTATATTTGGAAAACAGGATGTTAAATCATGACATGGGTTCTAAAACACAGCACAACTTGTGCCGCTATTTTGCTGTCCATTGGCTTACTTAATGGCTGTGAAGAAACCGCCAAACAGCAAGTCGCGCCACCACCACCTAGCGTTATCGTCGAAACCATCTCCAAGCAACAAATTAATCCTTCAACCCAATTTAGTGGCCGCATTGAAGCGGTAGAAGATGTTTCCTTGCAGGCTAGAGTCGAAGGCTATTTAATGGCGCGTCCATTTCATGAAGGGGATTACGTTAAGAAAGGGACTTTGCTGTTTGAGCTTGACCCAAAACCGTTTGCTGCTGAAGTGCGCCAAAAAGAAGCGGCACTAAAACAAGCAAAAGCCAAATATGAAGTCTCACTGATCAACTATAAGCGCGGTAAAAGACTACTTCCTAAAGGCAGTATTAGTGCCGTCGATTTTGATGAAATCACCACAGCTAAAATCACAGCAGAAGCCTCTGTCGCTCAGGCTGAGGCAGCACTGGATGCAGCAAAACTAAATCAAGGTTACACCCAAATTCTTGCCCCAATTGATGGTCGTATTGGGGCTTCGAATGTCTCGATTGGTGATTTAATTAACCCATCAACTGGGGTACTCGCAACACTGGTGCAGCAAGAGCCGATGCACGTTATCTTTAATGCCAGTGAAACCCAAATTCTGGATGCCTACGAACTGAGAAAATCAGGCCAAGTCCCCGCTTTAAATGAACTCTCTCTTAGCTTAGAACTTTCGAACAAAAGCCTGTATGACCAACAAGGTAAAATTGACTTTATTGATAACCGCGTTGATCCAACCACAGGTACAGTACAAATCCGAGCGAGCTTCCCTAACCCAGACCACGTCCTTCAACCAGGCCAATTTGGGAATATCATCATTGCTTCATCTGATCCGATTGAGGCTTTATTGATCCCGCAAGTTGCCGTACAAGAAGATCAAAAAGGTCGCTTTGCAATGGTCGTGAACAACGACAACATTGTGGAGCGTCGCGACCTAGAAGTGCATACCCGCCAAGGCATTTATTGGGTCATTGATGCAGGCCTAATGCCTAATGAGCGTGTGATCATTCAAGGCTTACAGCGAGTGCGTGTTGGTGCAGAGGTGAAACCTCAAGTGCAACAGATCAAACCATTTGCCGATCAGCAGTAAAGGAGAGCAGCTATGATCAGTCGCTTTTTTGTTTATCGGCCCAAGTTCGCATTTGTCATCGCGATTGTTTTGACACTCTGCGGCTTGCTTGCCATTCCTGTTTTACCAGTAGCAGAATTTCCTGAAGTTGCGCCACCCAGTATTAGTGTGAGTACCAGTTACCCGGGTGCCAATGCCGAAGTGGTCAAGGCCACCGTCGCCCAAGTGGTTGAAAGCGAGGTCAACGGGGTCGAAAACATGATCTACATGTCATCGAAATCCTCCAATGACGGCAGCTATAACCTTACCGTGACCTTTGCTGTTGGTACCAATGCTGATGATGCCCAAGTCCAAGTCCAAAATCGGGTACAAAAAGCTACCTCACGCTTACCCGAAGAGGTAAAACGTGAAGGTATTGCAGTAGAAAAGCAATCTTCCAGCATCTTGATGGTGGTGAACCTGTTCTCCCCTAAAGACAGCTACGACGCACTTTACATTACCAACTATGCCAGCCTAAATCTGAAAGATGAGTTAGCGCGTGTACCTGGCGTCAGTAAAGTGAACATTATCGGTTCACTCGACTACGCCATGCGGATATGGCTTGACCCAGATAAAATGGCGCCGCTAGGGGTTACCCCACAAGATGTGCTGGCAGCCATTAAAGAGCAAAACATTCAAGTTGCTGCGGGTCGCATCGGTGCATCACCAACACCACCCGAACAACAGTTCCAGTACACGCTACAAACCCAAGGCCGATTAGTGGATGCCGATGAGTTTAAGAACATCATCATCCGTGCCACCCAAGATGGTCGAAAGCTTCGCGTCAAAGACGTCGCACGGGTTGAATTGGGTTCACAAACTTACGATGCTCAAGGCAAGCTTAATGGCCAACCTTCCGCCATTATTGCGATTTATCAATCACCAGATGCCAATGCACTCGAAGTGGCACAAGGTGTTCGCGACACTATGGTTCGACTGGCGTCGAGCTTCCCTGAAGATCTCGAACAAAAGGTGCTATACGACACCACTGAATTTGTTGAAACCTCAATTAACGAGGTCGTACAAACCCTCTTTATCTCTGTGGTATTGGTTGTTTTAGTCGTCTTTATTTTCTTACAAGATTTTCGTTCAACCTTAATTCCCGCCATTGCGATCCCCGTATCTTTAGTCGGTACTTTTGTGTTCTTGCTGATTTTCGGCATGACCATCAATACCGTTTCGCTATTCGCCTTAATTCTCGCTATCGGGATCGTGGTCGATGATGCCATTGTGGTGATCGAAAACGTAACCCGCCTCATGGAAGATGAAGGGCTAAGTCCTCGTGATGCTACGTTAAAAGCAATGGATGAAGTCACGGGCCCGGTTATCGCAACCACGCTGGTGCTGTTAGCGGTATTTGCACCAACCGCTGTCATGCCGGGTATTACAGGGCAAATGTATGCGCAATTTTCGATCACCATTTGTATCTCGGTACTGATTTCATCGATTAATGCTTTGACCCTCTCGCCTGCGCTATGTGCTTCACTGCTTAAGCCACCGAAAAAGCATGAAAAAGGTTTCCATGCGGCTTTTAACCGTATTTTTGACAAGATCACCGAGCGCTATACTAACGTGGTCGCGACTATGATCCGCCGCGTGGTGATCGTCAGCGTACTGTTTGTGGTGATGCTGGCAGGGACAGGTCTCTTAGCCAAAGTCTTACCAAGTGGCTTCATTCCAGACGAAGATAAAAAATCATTCATGGTGGATGTGTCGCTGCCCGATGGTTCTTCGCTTAATCGTACCGAGCAGGTGATGGCGGAGTTGGTTGATATCACCCGTAATGAAGAAGGTGTGGCTAACGTCATTCACGCCAGTGGATTTAGTATTTTATCTGGCTCACTTAAATCTAACAGTGGTCTATTGATTGTGAGTTTGGATACCTGGGAAGAACGCAGCGATCCAAACTTGCACCAAAACCAAATCATCGCCCGTCTTCAGCAGAAATATAATCAATTGCCTGAAGGGGTCGCCCAAGCTTTCGCCCTACCACCACTGCCTGGTGTCGGTAGCGTGGCAGGGGTTGAGTTTGTCCTGCAAGACAACCGAGGGCGCTCAGCACAAGAACTCGCCTCTGTCATGCGGGGCTTTATCATTAAAGCCAATGAGCAGCCCGAAATCGCCTTTGCCTTTAGTAATTTCACCGCTGAGGTACCGCAGATTTTTGCTGATATTGACCGTGAAAAAGCTAAGGTGCTTGGGGTACCACTTAATGAGATCTTCTTCACCCTGCAAACCCAGTTAGGAGGAATGTATGTCAATGACTTCACCAAGTTTGGTAAAAACTTCCGTGTCATGATGCAGGCAGAAACGGAATATCGATCCAACGAAGCAGGCATTCAACACTTCTATGTCCGTGGCACTGGCGGTCAAATGGTACCGTTAAGTACCTTGGTGAGCACCCGTCCATCGTTGGGTCCTGATGTTGTTGACCGTTACAACCTCTATAACTCAGCCACCATCAATGCGATCCCTGTGCCTGGCTTTAGTTCCGGTGAAGCGGTGGCAGCAATGGAGCGAGCGGCCGAAAGTCTACCCGATGGCTATAGTTTCTCGTGGACAGGAATGACCTATCAAGAAATCAAAGCAGGTAACTTAGCCCCTTTGATCTTCTCGCTGGCATTAGTCTTTACTTACTTATTTTTAGTGGCGCAATACGAAAGTTGGACCGTACCACTGGGAGTCATTTTCTCAGTACCGATTGCGATTCTAGGTGCCTTCTTGTTTGTGTGGGTACTCGGCAGTGATGTCAATCTTTACACCCAAATCGGCTTAGTCCTGCTGATAGGCCTAGCCAGTAAGAACGCCATTTTGATCGTCGAGTTTGCCAAAATGCAGCGCGAAGAAGTGGGTCTGTCAATTCGTGATTCTGCCGTAAAAGCTGCACGATTACGTTTCCGTGCCGTGCTCATGACAGGCTTCTCGTTTGTATTAGGTGTAATGCCATTAGTGGTCGCCAGTGGTGCAGGTGCAGGAAGTCGACGCGCCTTGGGCAATGCGGTCTTTGGCGGCATGACTTTGGCTGTCGTGGTAGGCACTATCCTGACGCCAGTGCTGTATTTTGCAATTCAGTCTGTACGCGAGAAAGTGAAGAAAGTGGATATGGGCGGTATTGCCAAGCAGAACTAACGACTCTTTTCACTAGCATCACGATCAAAAAGCCCGAGTTATATTTTATATAGCTCGGGCTTTCATTTATTCATCGCTTGTCCAGTAAGATCAAACTACGATTAATCGGTAATATTTTTTACCTGCAGCTCACGCGGCACTTCAAAGAACATATTTTCTTCTCGGCCAGATAGCTCTTCAACGCTTGCTTGGGTCAGCGCTTGAATGCGTTCAATGATCTGATTCACCAACTCTTCAGGCGCCGATGCACCCGCAGTCACACCCACTTTATTCTGACCATCAAACCATGCTGGATTCACATCTTCTGGGCAGTCGGTTAAATAACCTGGTGTCCCCAGTTTTTCTGCTAATTCACGCAAGCGGTTTGAGTTTGATGAATTCTTAGAGCCCACCACGATCATCACATCGACCGTTTCAGCCATTTCGCGCACCGCGTCTTGACGGTTTTGGGTTGCATAGCAAATATCGTCTTTACGTGGGCCTTGGATTTCAGGGAAGACTTCACGCAGCCTTTCAATCACATCAGCCGTTTCGTCTACTGATAATGTTGTTTGGCTAACATAGTGCAAGTGACTTGGATCTTTCACTACCATCTTGTCGACATCTTCTGGCTTCTCAACCAAATACATGCCGCCCATCTCGCTAGCATATTGACCCATGGTGCCTTCCACCTCAGGGTGACCAGCATGGCCAATCAAGACCACTTCCATATTTCTACGGCTGGCACGAGCAACTTCCATGTGCACTTTCGTTACCAATGGACAAGTTGCATCAAACACAGTCAGTTGACGCGCTTTTGCTTCTGCTCGTACCGCTTGCGACACACCGTGAGCGGAAAATATCACGATACTGTCATCAGGCACTTCATGCAGCTCTTCAACAAAAACGGCACCACGTTGCTTCAACCCTTCCACGACAAAGCGGTTATGCACCACTTCATGACGCACATAAATAGGAGGTTGATACATTTCAAGCGCGCGCTCAACAATGCTGATTGCTCGATCAACACCGGCACAAAAGCCACGTGGATTTGCTAGTAAGATATTCATTGCTAACAGCTCTTAGTTTTCTATTGTCACGACTTCCACATCAAAAGTGACGCGTTGCCCCGCTAACGGGTGATTAAAGTCGACGGTTACCGAGTCACCAACCACTTGGGTGATCACGCCTGGGATATCTTGGCCATCTGGCCCTGCAAACGCAACGATAGTGCCCACTTCAGCTGGTGCTTCTGCACCAAACTTACTTAATTCTATATGATGGATGTTGTCTGGGTTAGGTTGACCAAAGGCATCTTCTGGCGCTAACTCAAAACTGCTTTTTTGCCCTTGCTGTAACCCTAACAGACATTTTTCAAAATTGTCCGTTAAGCTACCATCACCCATTCTAAATTTTGCTGGTTTACCCATTGCTTGGGTTGAATCTGCTACCGAGCCATCTGAAAGCTTGATCGCAAAGTGCATCAGCACTTCACTGTTTTCCTTGATTACCGACATGTGTAGGGTCCTTTTTATGTACCGAAACGGCACTGATACCCATCCGAATGGGTAATAATTATTGTTGATGCTTGCTGATAAGCCATTTCCCAACCCCCTTTTACAACAAAGCGCCGTCCGTATCAACGGACAGCGCTTAGGGGTATTACGTAGAATGGCTTTTATTTGGCTTTTTCTTTCTTGTCAGCAATAAAGCCTTCAAGAATGATCATGGCGGCACCAATACAAATTGCCGAATCGGCAATGTTGAATGCTGGCCAATGGCTGTTCCCGACGAAGAAGTCCAAAAAGTCGACCACAAAACCATGGTACATACGGTCAAACAAGTTACCGAGTGCCCCACCAATAATCAGTGCGTAGGCACTGTTTGCTAGTCGGTTTTCTGCCGGAGAACGGCGCATCCAAAAAATCAGTAAGCTACAAACACCTAATGCTATCGCTGTAAAGAACCATCGCTGCCAACCACCTGCATCGCTTAAAAAGCTAAATGCAGCGCCGTAGTTATGCACATACAGCAAGTTGAAAAATGGCAATACCTCAATACGATTCGGCCAGCCATAATCCATGGTGTTCATGACAAGTAGCTTACTACCCACATCAACAATGAAAACCAGAGCCGCCAGCCAAAGCCAGCGCACTCCTGATTGTTTCAATGACAGTTCGGTCTGTTTAGGCGATGTCATTGTCATTAGGCAAACTTACGCTCTTCGCCTTCACCATCGATGTTGCTTACACAACGACCACACACTTCTTCGTGGCCTTCGATAGTGCCTACATCTGCCACATGGTGCCAACAACGGTCACACTTCGCAGCTTCAGATGCAGTAACAGTCACAAACAAACCTTCAACATCAGTTTCTTGTGCGCCAGCAGGCATGCTATCTGCAACAACAACTTCAGCTTTCGACGTTAGTAGTACGAAACGTAGTTCATCTTCTAGCGTATTCAGTTTATCTGCCAGTGCTGCGTTTGCATGCAGTGTAATTTCGGCTTGCAGAGCACCACCGATCACTTTGTCTTTACGTGCGCCTTCAAGAAGCTTATTCACTGCACCACGAACTTGCTGGATTTCAGCCCAGAATTCATTGTTCAGTTTTTCATCTTCAGCAAGACCGAATAGACCTTCGAACCACTCACCGGTGAACACAAACTTGTCGCGTTGACCTGGCATTTCGTTCCAGATTTCATCAGCGGTGAACGACATAATTGGTGCCATCCAACGAACCAATGCTTCAACGATGTAGTAAAGCGCAGTTTGACAGCTACGTTGTGCGTGGCCACCTTGCTTCGCTGTGTACTGACGGTCTTTGATCACATCTAGGTAGAATGAGCCCATTTCAACCGAACAGAACTGCATTAGACGTTGTGTTACACCGTGTAGGTTGTACTCGTCGTATGCTTTAACGATTTCTTCTTGCGCAGCCATTGCACGACCAACCGCCCAACGATCCAGTGCGACCATATCTTCTGGTGCAACTAGGTCTGTTTCTGGGTTAAAGCCACTTAGGTTCGCTAGGAAGAAACGTGCTGTATTACGAATACGACGGTAAGCGTCCGCAGAGCGTTTTAGGATTTCATCTGAAACCGCAACTTCACCGGTGTAATCCGTTGATGCAACCCATAGGCGAAGGATGTCTGCGCCAAGTTTGTTCGTCACATCTTTCGGTGCAACCACGTTACCGACAGATTTCGACATCTTACGGCCTTGGCCATCAACAACGAAACCGTGGGTGAGCACTTGCTTGTACGGTGCCGTATCTTTCATTGCCACTGAGGTGATCAATGAAGACTGGAACCAACCGCGGTGTTGGTCTGAACCTTCAAGGTAAAGATCAGCAGAGTTACCATTAAACTCTTCACGGCTATCAACAACCGATGAGTGCGTCACACCAGAATCGAACCATACGTCCAATGTATCTAGCACTTTTTCGTAGTTGGCAGCATCGGCTTCACCCATAAGCTCTGCAGGATCAAGATCCCACCATGCTTGAATGCCTTTTTGCTCAACAAGTTGTGCCACTTTCTCGATCAAATCGTGAGAGTTAGGGTGCAGCTCTTGTGTTTCTTTGTGTACGAACAAGGCAATTGGCACGCCCCAAGTACGTTGACGAGAGATACACCACTCAGGGCGACCTTCAATCATACCTTCGATGCGGCTTTGACCCCACTCAGGTAACCATTGCACGCTCTTAATTTCACCTAGCGCTTTCTTACGTAGGCCAGCTTTGTCCATAGAGATGAACCACTGTGGCGTTGCACGGAAGATGATAGGTGTTTTGTGGCGCCAGCAGTGTGGGTAGCTGTGCTCGTAAGCATGGTGATGCAATAGCGCACCGTGCTCTTTTAATGTTTCTAGTACTGAATCGTTCGCTTTAAATACGTGTTGACCCGCAAACAATTCAGTATCAGGTAGGTAAACGCCGTTGCTGCCAACAGGGTTTGCTACTTCTAGGTTGTATTTTTGACCAACCACGAAGTCTTCTTGACCGTGGCCAGGTGCTGTGTGAACACAACCTGTACCAGAATCTGTTGTTACGTGATCACCAAGAATAACTGGCACATCAAAGCTGTAGAATGGGTGGTTAAAGCGTACGAGCTCTAAATCTTCACCTTTACAGAAGCCAAGGTTGTGGAAGTGCTTAATACCCGCACGATCCATCACGTCTTTTGCCAATTCAGCAGCAACGATCAGACGGTATGCTTGTTGGTTGTTTTCAGCATCCGCTTCAACTTGAACCAATACATACTCAAGGTCATCACGTACAGCAACAGCACGGTTTGCAGGCAGTGTCCAAGGCGTTGTTGTCCAGATAACGATAGATACGTCACCTTGACCTTGGTGGCCTTCAGGGCAAGAGAACTTAGCCACAGTCGCCGCTTCATCAGCTGCTTTAAATTTCACATCGATAGACGGTGAAACTTTGTCTTGGTATTCCACTTCTGCTTCAGCCAGTGCTGAACCACAATCCGTACACCAGTGAACAGGTTTGAAACCTTTCAATAGGTGATCGTTGTCTGCGATTTTACCCAGAGAACGAATGATGTTCGCTTCTGTTGCAAAATCCATAGTGCGGTAAGGCTTAGCCCACTCACCTAGAACGCCTAGACGAATGAAACTTTCTTTTTGACCTTCAACTTGACCCGCTGCGTATTCACGACATTTCTCGCGGAATTCAGCCGCGGTCAGCTTACGACCAGGTTTACCCCACTTTTTCTCTACCATTAATTCAATTGGCAGACCGTGGCAATCCCAACCTGGTACGTACGGTGCGTCAAAGCCTGAAAGTGTCTTTGACTTAATAATAATGTCTTTAAGAATCTTATTTAGCGCGTGACCAATGTGAATATCACCGTTGGCGTATGGAGGGCCATCGTGTAATACGAAGGATTTTTTACCCTTCTTAGCTTTACGAATTTCACCGTAAAGATCTTCATCATTCCAACGCTTAAGCATTGCTGGCTCACGTTGAGCTAGGTTGCCTCGCATCGGAAACCCTGTTTCAGGTAAATTCAGGGTATCTTTATAGTCGCTCATTGATTCTAGATTCCGTTACTTGGGCGAAGTTGGACATTATTACGCTCAGACAGCCACACCCGTGCTGTTTGGGCATCTCGCTCAATTTGTGCTTTCAGCGCATCAAACGATTCGAATTTTATTTCGTTGCGTAGCTTATGGTGCAACACAACTTCAATCTGACAACCGTATAAGTCACCAGTAAAATCAAACAAATGTACTTCTAACTGTTGGCGTACACCGTTGACTGTTGGTCGATGACCAACATTGGCAACACCTGCATAAGGTGCGCCATCTAAGCCAAAGACTTCAACCGCGTAGACACCAGAAACAGGCGATACACGTCGTTTCAAGGGCACATTTGCCGTTGGAAAGCCAATGGTTCGGCCTAGTTTTCGTCCGTGAGACACTCGCCCACAAACACTATAAGGTCGTCCTAGCATGGTTGCTGCTGATGTTAATTCGTCATTCGCTAATGCTTGACGAATCGCGGTACTACTTACACGTTGGGTGGATACACAGAAACTCTGCGTACTCACCACCTCAAAACCCCATTCGCGGCCAGCCGCTTGTAGCATTTCAAATGTGCCGCTTCGACCTTGACCAAAGCGAAAGTCATCACCAACTACCAGAAACTTAACACCCAATTGCTCAACCAACAAGCGACGAACAAAGTCACGAGGGGTCATATTGGCAAAATGGGCGTTAAAATTGATGCAAAGCAAACGCTCGACACCTACTTTTTTCAATTGCTGATATTTATCACGAAAACGCGTTAGCCGTGCGGGCGCTTTATCACCAGCAAAAAGTTCTAACGGTTGAGGTTCAAACGACATCACCGTTGCTGGTAGCGACATAGATTCCGCTTTGGCCATCACCTGGCGTAACACCGCCTGATGACCCAAATGGACACCATCAAAATTGCCAATCGTCAGTACACAACTGTGATGACGAGGCTTTATATTATGTATTCCTCGGATTAATTCCATGTACCGCTTGCTAATTCGCTGAGTTAAATTTCAAAATTCATGATAAAAACTGGCGGATTATATACTACTCCGCCCTGTCAATCAGCTATCAGTGCGAAGATGATGAGGACGAATGCCTAAAATCATCACAATTACTAAGTAAACCGTAGCCCCTGCTGCGATTAATCCCGACAACCACATCACACGGTGACTCAAGCTCCAGCTTAACCATTCGCTCATTGCTGGCATCAACCACAACAAGGTTGCCACCATAGCAACACCACCAATAGCAAGGCGTGCCACAAACATCAGGGTAGTTTTGGTAACACGATACACATTGGCACTGTGAAGGCCGCGATAAAGCAGCGCCGCATTGACGAAGGCAGATAAGGCTGTCGCCATCGCTAAACCAACATAACCATAGAAATACGCAAAAACCGCATTGAAGAACATATTGGTGATCATCGCGATAATACCAAAACGCACCGGTGTTTTGGTATCTTGTCGTGCGTAATAGCCCGGCGCGAGCACTTTAATCAACATAAAGTTCAATAAACCCGATGCGTAAGCTAATAGGGAAAGCGATGCTTGATGAACATCATTTGGGGTAAATTCGCCACGCATAAAGAGCACCATCAGCATCGGCTTAGCCAATACCATCAGTCCTAACATGGCAGGAATACCCAGCAACAACACCATACGCACGCCCCAGTCCATGGTACTGGCAAACTGACCTGACGTTTTTTCCACATGCTTTCGTGACAACGCGGGCAAAATCACAGTGGCAATCGCAATACCAAACAAACCGAGCGGAAACTCTAATAAGCGATCCGAGTAATACAGCCAGCTAATTGAGCCTGTCGCGAGGAAGCTGGCAATAAAAGTATCGAACAATAAGTTGATTTGGCTAACAGAGACACCAAACAAGGCCGGGATCATTAAGGTGCGGATCTTGGTCACGCCGGGGTCATTCCACCCCCATTGCGGACGCACTAACGCCCCTTCTTTAATAAGAAAAGGAATTTGAAATAGGAACTGAATCAAACCACCAAGAAAAACGCCGATGGCTAAGCCAATTTCAGGTTGAGCTAACTGCGGTGATAAAAACCACGCACAACCAATAATGGCCACATTCAAAAACACAGGGGTAAAAGAGGAAACCGCAAATTTACCTAAGGTATTTAGAATCGCACCCGACAAGGCAACAAAGGTAATGAACCATAAATAAGGGAAAGTTATCTTCAGTAGTAAACTTGCCAATTCAAATTTAGGCGCTGCAGGGCCATCATTTAACCAATCAATAAACCAACCCGCACCAAACAGGGCCGTTACCACCCCCGATCCTAAAATTCCCAATAACGTCACAATCGAAACCAATACGCCCAAGGTACCCGAGGCTTTTGCAATCAGCTGGCGGGTTTTATCCATATCACCGGTTGCATGATATTCCGTCAATACCGGAACAAACGCCTGAGAAAAAGCACCTTCAGCAAATAGACGGCGTAAAAAGTTGGGAATTTTATTCGCAAAAAAGAAAACATCGGCGGCAGCACCTGCTCCCATCAAGTTCGCAACCACGACATCTCGGACCAAACCAAGCACTCGAGAAACCAAAGTCATGGCGCTAACTATCAGTCCTGAGCGTAAAAGACGCTTACTCACAAAAAAACCTCATAAAAGATAGCCCAGAAAGGTGACTTACGGGGCAAAATGCTGGTAAAATCTGCCGCCATATTAACCGTGTTATTCCGTAAGTGCCAACTTCATGGGCTTGACGGTTATTTACACAAATCATTTGACAATCTTTCGCTTTGTTGGCATAGTCCTCGGCCTTAAATTGTCACCGTACCAAAGAATTTGGGAGTTACACCCTTGGCAAATATCAAATCTGCTAAGAAACGTGCACTAACTTCAGAAAAACGTCGCCAGCACAACGCTAGCCGTCGTTCTATGATGCGCACTTTCTTCAAAAAAGTTATCGCTGCTATTGAAGCTGGCAACAAAGAAGCTGCAACTGCTGCTTTCGTTGAAATGCAACCTGTTATGGATCGTATGGCTACTAAAGGCCTAATCCACAAAAACAAAGCTGCACGTCACAAAGCTCGCCTAGCAGCTAAAATCAAAGCTCTTTAATAGAGTCGAGATTTTACAGCGATAAAAAAAACCGGCACTTAGCCGGTTTTTTTGTATCTGAGATTTATGCTTCTCAATGACAGTACATATTGTGTAGCAGCTGAATCATCGCACGAACTTCCTCACTCTTTAGACGATAGAATACCGTCTGTGACTCTTTTCGCGTATCAACCAAACCATCACGTCTTAGCCACGCTAAGTGTTGAGATAATGCAGATTGGCTCAACTGAAGCTTTTCACACATCATCCCGACGGACATTTCCCCTTCCAGCAGATAGCATAGAATAAATAAACGTCTTTCGTTTGCCATGGCTTTGAGTAATACGACTGCTTGCCCAGCATTCTGCTCCATTCGTTGCAGATCCATATTCTCACCACTAATTTAAGTTAACGCTAATATACTTAAATACTAAGTGACTTAACGGCAAAGATCCATGAAAAAATAGCGCGAATTCGCGCTATTTAAACAACTTACCAAAGTTTGCTTCACATATTTTTTTCACTGCTGGGTGCATAATCATCCGTTCAGCAAAAATAACGTAATACTCTTCTTTGATTTCTTTTACCCGTTTTACTTCGCGAATATTATTGGCTTCTTCGATTTCTTCTGCATAAATCGATGGTGCGACAAACATTGACTGATGATAAGCACCAAATGCTTTCATCAGCGCTGCATCATCAAACTCACCCAGAATATTGGGCGTAATCCCCTGTTGATCAAACCATTGGTGTAATTTACGCCCCATCGCGGTACGGCGGCCTGGGATAAGCAATTTGTAATCTTCAATACAAGCTGGGAAGTTCAGCGTTTTATTTGGCTTAGAGCAAAAAAAGCTCATGCTCGATTCACCCAGCTTCTTACTGTAAAGCCCTGGACTTTGCGTCGAGTCGACAGGACAGTCAGATAAGATCATATCTAACTTATGCAATGAGAGCTGCTCTAACAGCATTTCATGAGTGGATTCATAGCAGCGTAAGTGAATCCGTTCATCTTCAGGAATGCCTTCTAACAATACCTTACTAACGAGTCGCTTAGAGAGCGCATCGGCAACCCCCACTTCCAACAGTTGGTTCTCACGCTGGGTATAATTGACGATATCGAGCATCTCGTAGCTAAGATCAAACATCTTATCGGCATACTTAAAAACCAGCTGCCCCAGCTCGGTTGGTTCAATATTGCGCCCAACACGCTTCGTCAACTTCCCTTTCATTCGTTCTTCTAACGCACGAATTTGCCCTGTTACCGTTTGTGGTGCGAGAAATAGCGCATCAGCAGCCTTAGTGACTGAGCCTTGCTTGCAGACCATCCAGAAGTAATACAGGTGGTTATAATTAAGATGAGACATCCGTTATTTCATTGCCATAATAAAAAACCCCAGACATGCAGCTTACGCGGCACATCTAGGGTCTTCAACTTTATCTGTTAATTTTCAGGCAATGAAAGCAGTTTTCAACAAATATGTGTTTTAACTACTCAGTTCGTTGCTTGGACAGACTTCTTTTCATCCTGCAGGGTTTTACGATAACGCTCTCCTACTCGCTGCTCCAGTGCGCGAGAACGGAATGAATCATCCTGTTCTTGCATCACTGCCGTAGTCGCTGCCTTACCATGGCTAACACCAGCTAAATAAGCCTGACAAAGTTCCGTTTCATCGCTAGAGGTACAATTAGAGTAATCAGGAACAGCCATTGCTGTTGATGATGCCAGTACCATCGCAGTGAGAAGATAACGTTTCATATTACGCCTCCGATTTAGGTAGCACGCGGTCTAGCATCATGTAGCCCACGATTGCCGCCACCGTTGACCCAACTAAAATACCTAAACGAGAATAGGTGTTGAAGTCTGCTGGTGCACCAGCAAAAGCCAATGAAGAAATAAAGATCGACATGGTGAAACCGATACCACACAGCACTGACACCGCAAAAATATGCTTAAAGTTAATGCCATCAGGTAGTATCGCTACACCGCCTTTTACTGCTAAGTAACTAGCCGTAAAGATACCTAGCGGTTTACCAATAAATAGGCCCAGTGCGATACCTACCGGTAACATGCCTGTCATACCTTCAATCGATACACCGTCTAGAGAAATACCTGCATTTGCAAAAGCAAACAGAGGAAGAATCAAGAAAGCAACATACGGATGTAATACGTGTTCTAGATGTTTAAGCGGTGAGTGCTTGTCTGAGCGACCGTCTTTCCCACTGAGTGGAATCGCAAAGCCCAGTACTACACCTGCTAGTGTTGCGTGAACACCTGACTTAAGCACGCTGAACCACAAGATCGCACCCACAATTAAGTAGAAGGATATTTTGGTCACGTTCTTGGCATTCATAATGAATAGCGCTGCGGTTGACGCAAATGCTACCGCCAAGGCCCAAGTCGATAGATCGCTGCTGTAGAACAGGGCGATAATCACGATAACACCAAGGTCATCAATAATTGCTAGTGCAAGCAAGAAAACTTTCAAGCTGACAGGAACACGTTTACCCAATAACGCCATGATACCTAGCGCAAACGCAATATCTGTTGCCGCAGGGATCGCCCAGCCTGTAATGGCGACAGGATCTGAGTAATTAAATAGTACGTACACGAGTGCAGGTGCAATCATGCCCCCAACAGCCGCTAATGCAGGGAAAATCGCTTTTTCTTTGGTATTCAGCGCACCTTCAATAAGTTCGCGCTTTACTTCCAATCCAATAAGCATGAAGAAGATAGCCATCAAGCCATCATTGATCCAATGCTCTACAGATAGGCCAGCCACATAGGAATGAAGCGTACCAGTGTAAACTGATTGTAGTGGTGAGTTCGCAATAATCATTGCGATAGCTGCTGCGATAATAAGGATAATTCCGCCAGCAGACTCTAATTTTAAAAATTTACGAATCGCATCGGTCATTGACCGTCACTCCTTTGCACAAAAACAATTTTCACAACATATATTGTGTTGCATTAGTGTAGTCGGCAAAGCCGCTATCTGAACAATCGTTTGTTTAGAGCTAATACATCGTAAATTCCGAATAATTAGAACTATAACCAAGTAATATCCGCAGAATAAATTTTCAACCAAACTGCGAGTGTCATATTTATTAGCGATAAATTAATTTTTTGCGATTTTTTATCACCGTTATGAATAATCTCCATCAAACAAAACACCAAATATTAACAGCTCTAAACAATCATCATAAACCTTACTAATCATACACTTAAATAGCAAAGCCAAAATGTGCATTTAAAAGTCAAATGCGTCTTCCGCTCACAAAGTAAGCACAAAAATGCCTTGTCATTAAAAGTGTCATATTTCTGAAATATTAGCCCTCTACCATCGCCGCAGATTTCAACAAAATGACACCCAAACGACATCCTATTGTCATGGAGAAATGATTATGAATACCCAAGCCACTACTGCTGCGCCACAAAACAGCTCTATGCGTTGGGTCCGCTGGGCTAACCTAGCGTTCATGCTGTACATTCTGCTTGTTGCTGTATCTATGGTCAGCAGCGGCTTCAAATTGTCTGTTGGTGAGCAAGCAAAAACACTGTTTGAGTTTGCCTCTCACCCAGTTGCAGGCTTAATGATTGGTCTAGTAGCAACCGCACTGATCCAATCATCGAGCACAGTAACCTCAATCATTGTTGGTCTAGTGGCAGGTGGTTTACCTGTAGAAACGGCTATTCCAATGGTTATGGGTGCGAACATTGGCACAACGTTAACCAACACCTTGGTAAGTTTAGGCCACGCACGTTGTAAAGAAGAGTTCCGCCGAGCGTTTGCAAGTGCAACCGTACACGACTTCTTTAACCTATTAGCGGTTTCTATTTTCCTACCGTTAGAAATGATGTTCGGTTTGCTAGATAAGATTTCAACCTGGTTAGTGACACCATTTATGGGTGCTGGCGACATGAGCATGAAGAGCTTGAACTTCATGAAGCCATTAACACAACCGGCAGTTAACCTATTCAAAGGCCCGCTAGAAGCGTTTGGTACTATGGGTGGCGTTGCGCTTATCTTTATCGGTATTGCTCTTATCTTTGTTGCTATTACGGCAATGGGTAAACTGATGCGTAGCCTAATGGTTGGCCGTGCAAAAGATATTCTAAAGAGTGCCATTGGTCGTGGTCCGCTGCATGGTATTGCATCGGGTACTGTAGTGACGATTCTTGTTCAATCTTCATCGACGACAACAAGCTTAATGGTGCCACTGGTAGGTACTGGCGTACTGAAAGTACGTGACGTTTACCCATTCACTTTGGGTGCAAACATTGGTACTTGTATCACTGCCCTACTAGCAGCAACAGCTATTTCAGGTGATTATGCAGTCTTCGCACTACAAATTGCATTAGTACACTTAGTTTTCAACGTGCTAGCGACGGTATTCATTTTTGGTATTCCATTCCTACGTGAATTACCGCTAAAAGGTGCTTTCTACCTAGGTGACTTAGCAACGAAAAGCAAAGCAGCTGTATTTGGTTACATCAGCTTAGTCTTTGGTGTACTGCCTCTCGCAATCCTAGGCTTAACGGCTTAAATTTGATTAGCGCGTTACAATACAGTTAGCAAACAAAAGCCCCGTGAGATGAATACTCACGGGGCTTTTTTAAGGTTCATCGCGGCTTTCCGGGGAAAGCCGCTTTTATCTTTAGGAAGAAATATTCCGTATCTCGATATCCGTATCCCATACGCTTGATGAGTTTTATCTTGTTATTGATCCCCTCCAGCGTACAAGTATTCAGATGATATGAAGCGGATGCCACGATACCGTGAAGATAAGGTTTGAGCTTTCTAGCGAAGTTGATGAGAGGCTGTATGCCACTCTCATTCACCTGCTGCCACCATACCTTCCATAACCCAATAGCTTGCTCCTCTGAATCACAATACCAAAGCTCCTTGAGCTGAGCCCCAAGTAAGTGCGTTATCATGAGATCTCGGTTAATCGATAATATTTCATCTAGATAACTTTCCTGTTTAGCACTTAAGTTCTCTCTGTTTTTCAGCAGTACCCACCGCGAGCGCTTTATCCAACGGCGTGCTTTTCTGTCAGCCTTTAGTTGATTAGCTTGGTCYACTCGAACCCTGTCCATGACTTCTCGACCGAACTTAGCCACGACATGAAATAAGTCATAGACAATACGGGCGTTTGGGCAATGCGCCTGCACTTCGAGATCAAAAGCGGTGTTCATATCCATYGCGACARCTTCAATGTTGGCAGCATTATCGCCGAGCTCTTCAAAGAATGGACGAATGTCCTTTCGGCTTCGGCCTATGCCAATCCAGAGCACTTGATGACTTTGTGCGTCAGCGATGACGGTAGCGTACCKATGACCTTTAAAGATAGCGAACTCGTCCATAACAAGCTGACGTAAATCACTCCAAGGCACCGTTGGAACAACGCGTTTAAGACGGTGTTTATCAATGTCCTTAATCGTATGCCAATGCACTCCGGTYAGCTCGGAGATATGCTTGATGGGTAACAGCGGGAGCAGTTTTTCGATATAACCTTTTAAACGATTTGTGATCCGTGAATATGGAGCAACCCAAGATATGGCCTCTGTTTTGACTCCACAAGAAGAGCAGTTTATCCGTCGAGTTTGTACCACTAGCTCAACAGGAGTATCGAACATCATCGCTTCTTTTAGAACTCGCCAATGATAGTCATGGATAGAGTTGGATGAGCGACCGCATTGACACACAGCGGTGGAATCAGGCTTTAAAGTGATTGTAATTAAAGAATCAGTTTTATGGGACTTTATAATCTGAAAGCCTTCCCAGAAGGAAGATAGGAAAGTATTATTCGACATGAAAACGGTAGTTTTTGGAAGGTTGTGTTTGGCGATGTAACCATACCATTAACTACCGTTTTTGTTTTCAGTTCCCGCTAATCCGCGAAGAACCTTTTTT